>JBARKH010000296.1:0-12402 GCA_049801295.1 Allostellaceae bacterium
AGCCGTTCGGGAAAGGCACCCAACGCGCGCAAGCGAGCAATGTCCTCTATCGAGAAGGCCAGGTTTTCTAGATAGCCGACCGCCTGCTCCAGCCCGGCGGCCATCAAAAACCCGCGGCGCGGTGGCAATTTGCGCACGAACAACTCAAAGACAGCGGTATCGGTGAGGCCGTGATCGAGGTATGCCGCCAGCATATTGAGCTGATAGAGATCGGTTAGCAGCGCCGTTTGCATTTTATAATCCTACAGCGTATCGGACCGGCCACCTTGACCTGGGTCAAGGCGCCGGGGCGTCACTCCCCTATCGTTGCAACCAGTGCCGCCATTCAGCGGCACAGCCATTACCGCAGCGCCTGCCATGCCCCAGATCCTCACCCTGACGATGAACCCGGCGCTCGACATCGCGACCGCGACGGAGCTCGTCGTGCCGGCCGAGAAATTGCGCTGTGCCGAGCCGCGCTACGACCCGGGCGGCGGCGGCATCGATGTCGCGCGTGCGGTACACATGCTCGGCGGCGATGCCCTTGCTGTGTTCCCCGTCGGCAGTTTGTCGGGCGAGATGCTGTCCCGCCTCCTCGACGGGGAAGGTGTGCCGCATAGTGCGGCGCCGATCAGCGGCATCACCCGCGAGAGCCTCGCTGTTTTTGAGCGGCAAAGCGGCAAGCAATACCGCTTCATATTACCCGGGCCATCGATCGGGGCGCATGATCAGGAGCGATGTCTTGACGCGCTAGCCAAGCAGATCGCGGGCGCTTCCTTCCTCGTTGCCAGCGGTAGTCTGCCACCAGGCGTGCCGGCGGACTTCTACGGGCGCGTCGCGGCGTTGCCGCGGGTAGATAGTCTGCGGTTCGTGCTCGATACGTCGGGCGCCGCACTCGCTTGTGCCGGTAACGGCCTCTACTTGATCAAGACGAGCCTACACGAGCTGGAAGAATTGACCGGCGCGGAATTACGCACCGAGCCAGAAGAGGAGAATGCCGCACGCGCTGTCATTGCCCAGGGCCGCGCCGAAATCCTGGTGGTATCGTTGGGTGCGCATGGCGCACTGCTCGCGACCGCCGCCGCAATGCGGCGCTTCGCAGCGATCCCCGTAACGGCGGCGTCGGGAAGCGTCGGTGCCGGCGATAGCATGGTCGCCGGCATCGTGTTGTCGCTGGTACGCGGCCGTTCGCTGACGGAGGCGGTCAGGTACGGGATGGCGGCGGGAGCCGCCGCCCTGTTGCGGCCTGGCACCGAGCTGTGCCGTCTCGAAGACACCGAGCGGCTGTACCGCGCGATGCCTCCTGCGTAAGCCCTTATGTCGCTATTGAGGTTCCCCGATACGCGAGAGCCAGTCGCAAAGGATGCGGTGAGCACCGATGTCGTTCCCCGGCGCCCGCGCAACCAAGCCCATATAATCTTTCTGCTGCTGACGCTGTCGCGGGTGCGCGAGGCGGAAGCCGATCTGGACGCCGCCGAGTTGACCGGTGACCGTGCCGGCCTCGCTTCCGCATTGGTCAACTCGGCCAATGACAGGAGTCGCTTCTGCGGCAGCTGCTCCCGACCGGGCGGATCCTCCACCTGCCGACGCCGTTGACCGAGCATCCGCCGACCGAGGAACGTATCCGCGGACTGAACCACCCAGTGGAGAATGGCTAAGGTGGCCGAGGTGCCGGATTTGAGACGGAATGGCCTTGCGCCCGTGCTGCGGGGCGATCTTCCTTCGAGCATGGCTGAGCATGCCAGCCAACCGATCGGCGTGCGGGCGCTGCTGCTGGGTGAGCGGCTGGATACGCGGGGACTCGAAGGGGCGGCGCCGCTTGCCACAGCACCGGTAGCGGTGTCGATGCCCGGCGGCGGTATCGCAGTGCTATTCCGTTATGGCGTGGTGGTTCTGTTTGCGGCAACGCGAGACGAGGCGGACAGGTTCCTTACTTCGGTCGCTCCGTTCGTGACCGAACCGCTACCATCCCCAGAGCAGGACGAGGCGCAGCTGGTGATCCGGGCGGATGCCGATCAGCATGTCGACGCTGCCGGCAACATCGTGTTGAGGGAACGAACCATCGAGCGCCTGCAGCTGGTGGCGGACGTATTGGCAAAAAGCCTGATGCTGGCCCACTACGAAATCCGCATTGCAGCAGCGTTCGATCGCATCGAGCCGCTTGCCGCGGCGCTACGCAAGAAGGGGCGCACCGGCGCGCGCAGCCGCGAGTTGCTTCACCACATCGGCAATGTGCTGGAAATGCAGCACAAGATGGTGGGGCGCGTCGAAACCGGCGAAAAGCCGGAGCTGCTCTGGGAGCACCCCGAACTCGAACGCCTTTACATGCGGCTCGCCGACGAATACGAACTTCGCGAACGCGACCGGGCCCTCGACCGCAAGCTCGACGTCATCTCGCGAACTGTCGAAACGCTGCTCGGGCTCGTCCAGACACGCAGCAGCATGCGGGTCGAATGGTACATCGTGCTGCTGATCGTCGCCGAATTGATACTGGCCGGCTATTCGCTGCTTCTAAATCGCTGATCGGGCTCGCGCTTTCTGATCGACGTGGACCAACACCCGCCCGATCGAACGGGCGTCATCCCGTGTCCGCTGGCCTTGATCTATGTCAAGGGCATAGCGGCTGAGGAATGCTCTTGTTCGATTAGTCCCACGTCCCCGCTCGACGGAGCAAGTCCATGCAAACCTTTATCATGCTCACCCGGCTGACGCCGGGGTCGTTGCAGTCTCCCCGGTCGCTCGAAGAGCTGGAGCGCCAGGTTGCCGACCACGTCCGCGGCGATTGTCCCGAGGTCGAGTGGATCGGCAGCTACGCCGTTCTCGGTCCCTGCGATTATGTCGATATCTTCAAGGCACCCGACTGCGATGCCGCCGCCAAAATATCGGCGATCGTGCGCAGCTACGGACACGCGCACACCGAAGTCTGGGCCGCGTCGGAGTGGGAGCACTTCAAGCACGTCATCCGCGACCTATCCGCGGCCGAGGCGGGCGCCGCCAGCTCTGCGTAGTTGAAGCTTCGAGCCCGCGGGGGAATGTCTGCCGCGCTGTCGGGGACAAATTCCGCCCGCTGCGGCAGCACCGAACCGACGATCAAGGATCATTTCCGTGCAGATACCGCTTCGTATCACCTTTCGTGACATGCCGACATCCGCTGCCATCGAGGCGCGGGTTCGCGAGCACGTCGAGGCGCTGGAGCTCCTTCACCCGAGGATCACCGGCTGCCATGTCGTCATCGAAGAGCACCATCGGCACCATCACCAGGGCCGGCTTTATCACGTGACCGTTCATCTCGTGATACCGGAAGGCGAGATCGTCGTGAAGCGCGACCCTGCCGAGCACCACGCCCACGAGGATGTTAATGTTGCGGTGCGCGATGCGTTCGACGCTGCCGCGCGCCGCCTTCAGGATCAACTGCGCCGCGGGCGCGGCGTCGTGAAGCAGCACGAGCCGACCGCCTACGGTAGGATCGAGCGGATCTTTCCCGAGAACGACTATGGCTTCATCCGTTCGGCAATCGACGGGCAGGAGATCTACTTCCACCGTAACAGTGTTCTTGATGGCAAGTTCGACCTGTTGCAGGCCGACATGGAGGTGCGGTTTGCGCTGCACGAGGGCGAAGGCGAAGAGGGGGCGCAGGCGAGTACCGTGACCGTGGTCGGAAAGCACCATCCAGAGCCACCCGGTCCCTGACTTAGCGGAGCTCCGGCGCTGCGAGGTGGGCTGTTGGAGTACGACATGGACAAGGAAGAGCTGATCCGGTTCGACGGCACGGTTCTGGAGGCGCTTCCGGACGGCCGCTTCAGCGTGGAGCTCGACAACGGACACAAGATCCTTGCCTACACCTCAGGGCGGATGAAAAAAGCCCGTATTCGGGTACTGACAGGCGACCGCGTCACGGTCGAGATGACGCCCTACGATCTGTCCAAGGGGAGGATCTCGTTCCGGCAAAAGTCGGAATCGATCGTCCCTCCGCCTCCTCGCAGACGGCCGCAGTTTGTCAGGCGTTGAGCTGGCAAAAATTGCGGGCTCGTCGGTACCCGATCGTGGCCGGCTTGAACGCAGCCTGCTTTATTCGGAGGAACTCGGCATCGACCTCTCCGCCGGGCGGGAGGATGATTATTTCCGGTGGTTTCTCGCCAGTCTGCTGTTTGGAGGGCATATCGGCGAAACCATTGCGCGCCGCACCTATCATGCGTTCATTCGACATCGGCTGACGACGCCGCGCCGCATTCTCGCCGCCGGATGGGACTTCCTGGTCAACCCGGTCATGCGCGAGGGCGGCTACGTTCGTTACGACTTCAGCAAGTCGGACCAGATCCTCCGCGACTGCCAAAAGCTCGTCGCGGAGTATGATGGCAAACTATGGTGCGTCCACGAGGCGGCGTGCGACGAGGCTGATCTCGAAACCCGGCTGCTCGCGTTCTACGGCGTCGGGCCCGTGACCGTGAATATTTTCCTGCGGGAACTGCGGCCCTTCTGGCCCAAGGCCAACCCGGCGCCGTTGCCGGTGGTGACGGCCATTGCCGACGCTCTCGGCATCGACTTGGCGCGATACGGCCGCAAGGCGATAACCTTTGCCAGAGTCGAAGCCGGGCTCGTCCGGATGCGCCACCAGCATCGCCGCCGGCAGGCTGCATGATCCAGCCTGCTCGACCTGGATCAACGACGACCGTCTGCCCTACTCGGTTCCAGAAGACGCACGAGAGCTGAAGTACATTGCGGAAAGTTTGGACATCCCCGACGAAAAGGTGGCGTTTGCGGCGTTGCCGGCGACCTTGCACGCGCTGCGCGACCGGCTGCCGCGCGAAACCGCGGCGCCGCTCGGCAGCCAGCTGCGTGCCGATCCGGGGCATGTACTACGACGAGTGGGACCCCTTGCAGGAGCCGACGCTCGCCCAATCCGCGCCAGTGCGCGAGACGTTCGAGGGCAAGACGGTGTGGAACGGCGTAGTCTATATCTTTGACCTGGCCGGGCATCCGACCGCGATCCGCGCCTACGCCTGGTCCTCGCCGGTAGAGGGAAGCACGAAGCGGCGGTTCTTCGCCGTGTTGCATACCGATCGGATCAATTCGCCCTTAGAGGCGGTGCGGGCGGCTATCGTGCAGGAACATCACCAAAATAGGAGCGGCTCATGAAGATGAAGCTTTTCTATGCGTCGGAGACGATTCGAATCATCGAACTGGAAACGGAGGTAAACGCGTTTCTTGGTGCCCTGCCAGCAACCGCAAAAATATTCGCGGTCAACACCGCGTCAACGGCACATGACACGGGCAACGTCCCCACCGTCACGATCACCGTCTGGTACGATGAATTAGGATTTCCAAATTAGGACACTACCTAGTCGCGATACAACCAGATGCGCACTGTATTTGGCAGCATCGGCGCCCCAGCTGATTGCGCATTGGCCGCTTCTGTGTGTAACCAAGACATCGACAGGGTGTACCCAAGACATAGACAGGAGGAGGATTGCGGTGCGGGCCGGTGCGTGCAGCCACCGCATTCGCACCGGGCAAATTCTACGCAGAGGCGGCGACCGGCTCGCTATAAGCGGCCGATCTCGTAATCGTCAATCGAGTATCCGAGCTGCGATATTGCTTCCTCTAGGTAGGAGGCGAGAAGCGGCGTTCCGACCAGGTAATCCGTTTCCTTTTCGTTGTGGACCCGGCGCGCTTCCCTCAGCGCGTCCTGCCACTCCTCCTTGGTGTAGTCGCCCCGCCCCAGCCAAGCGAGCGCCAAAAGCTCGATGCGCTCCAGCTCGCTAAGCCCGTCGATGGCGTCGACAAGCTCCTGATACGTCGGGTTATCCGGGCTGTCCTCGAGGACATCCCGATCGGCATCGTCGGACGGGTTGGAGCCGGATTGCTCATCGACCGGCGGTACCTCCGCATCATATTCGCGCGCCTTGACGATGATGAAAGCCAGCTTTTCAAGGGGGATTGTCAGCATCAGGGTCTCCAAGGGTTGTGGTTTGGTGGCGCGCAGTGGCTCGGCCGCTTCAGCGCACGACGAGGACGGGGCAGGCAGCATGGGCGAGGACCTTCTGGGCGACGCTGCCGAGCAGCAGCCCGGCAAGGCGGCCGTGGCCGCGGCTGCCGATCACGATCAGATCGGGCCGTAGGTCCTCGGTTAGGGCGATGATCTCCTCAGCCGGATCGCCGCTGGACAACCGCGTCGAAATCCGCCTCGCGCCGTTCGCTTGGGCCTCCAGCCGCGCGTCGGCAAGCACGGTCTCGGCATGCGCCGAACCGAGTTCGCTGAGCGGCGTATCGATGTGCTCCTGGCGGACATAGGTTTGGAGCTCCGCGGTCAGCGCCGCAGAAAGCTCCCGGGCTACGGTCACCAGAATGAGCTCGGCGCCGTATTTGGTGGCCAAGTCGGCCGCCAAGGCGACGGCCTTGAGCGACGACGCAGAGCCGTCGACCGCTGTCAATATCCGCTCCATCGCTTCTCTCCGGATAGGCCTTGAGTTCGGACAACGAGGCTCACCCAGATGTCTCATAGTCCCATTGCGGGCTTGAGAGATTGATCTAGCGCAAATGGATAGTGCTGGCGCAAAACCCGGCTCCGTTGAGGTGAATCAAAGACGCCTGCGCGGATACACGGTAGAGGGTTTCGCGGCACCAGGCGGAGTACGGCCGTGACACAGTCACCGGCAATCGAGCCACTTGCCGAGCTGTTCGCGCATGACGCCGATATCGGCGTCCGCGGCATCGGCCCGACACGCGAGTCCGCGTTCGAGCAGGCCGCGCTGGCGCTATCGATGGCTGTAACCGACCTGGACAGGATTGCGGCGCACGAAATGGTCGAGATTGCCTGCGAGGCGCCGAACGACGCCTTTCTGCTGCTCGATTGGCTCAATGCGGTGATCTACGAGATGGGCACAAGGCGCATGGTGTTCGGCCGCTTTGCCGTAGGGACCGCGGATCATCGGCTGTGGGGTCGGGCCTGGGGTGAACCGGTCGATCCTGCGCGCCATATGCCGGCGGTCGAGCCCAAAGGGGCGACCCTGACCGCTCTCAAGGTCGAATGCCGCCCCGATGGCGCCTGGGTCGCGCAATGCATCGTCGACGTTTGACAAGGCGAGGATAGCGATGAACCTCTCGCGTCTAGAACGGGTGTCTGCGTCGGAATGGCGGCTTGAACCGCATGGGGTCATGCACGTGCCGGCGGTGCTGTACGGCAGCGAGAGCCTGATCGCCGATATGGACGACAAGGTGCTCGAGCAGATCGGCAATGTCGCGGCTTTGCCCGGGATCGTCGACGCGGCGTACACGATGCCGGACGCGCATTGGGGATATGGCTTCCCGATCGGCGGGGTCGCGGCGTTCGACCCCGACGAGGGCGGGGTGGTGTCGGCCGGCGGCGTCGGGTTCGACATATCGTGCGGCGTGCGCACATTGCTGACCGGCTTGAAGCGCAGCGATATCGAGCACTGCAAGGAGGGCCTGGCGGACAGCCTGTTTCGCTCGGTTCCCGCGGGGCTTGGGAGCAAGGGATCGATCGCGCTCGACCAGATCGAGATGGATCGCATGCTAGCAGGCGGCGCGCGCTGGGCCGTCGGAGAGGGCTACGGCCGCGCCGAGGACCTCAACCGCATCGAGGAGGGGGGTCAGATGCCCGGCGCCCGTTCCGAAGCGGTGTCGGAACGCGCGCGCGAGCGCCAGCGGCAGGAGATGGGCACGCTCGGCTCGGGCAACCACTACCTCGAAGTGCAGGAAGTCGCCGCGATCTCCGACGATGCAATCGCCAAGGACTTCGGGCTCAGCATGGGCGACATTGTGGTCAGCATCCATTGCGGCTCGCGCGGCCTAGGCCATCAGATCGGCACCGACTTTTTACGGGAAATGGCGCTGGCCGCGCCGGCACATGGGATCATCCTGCCGGATCTCGAACTGGCCTGCGCGCCGCTGCGCTCGGAGCTGGGCGAGCGCTATCTCGGCGCGATGCGCGCCGGCATCAACTGCGCTCTGGCTAATCGCCAGATCATCACCCATCTGACGCGCCGGGTTTTTAGCCATTTCTTTCCCGGGGCGACCCTGCCGGTGCTGTTCGACGTCTCGCACAATACCTGCAAAGAGGAGGAGCACGAGGTAGACGGCAAGCGCCGTCGCCTGTTCGTGCACCGCAAGGGTGCGACGCGGGCGTTCGGCGCCGGCCGCCTCGGCCTGCCGCCGGCCTTCGCCGCCACCGGACAACCAGTGTTCATCGGCGGCAGCATGGGGACGATGTCGGCGATCATGGTCGGGCCAGCGCAGCGTCCGGAGCATGCCTTCGCCTCGTCGTGCCACGGCGCCGGGCGGCAGATGAGTCGGCATCAGGCGCTGAAGCACTGGCATGGCCGGCAGGTCGTCGACGAACTGCGCCAGCGCGGCATCATCATCAAGAGCCCGTCAATGCGCGGCGTCGCCGAGGAGGCGCCGGGCGCCTACAAGGACAGCACCGCCGTGGTCGAGGCGGCGCATACTGCCGGGCTGTCGCGCAAGGTCGCCGGGATCGAGCCGGTGATCTGTATCAAGGGCTGACGGCGGCGAGGCGACGGCCGAGCAGCAGCGCCATTACTTGGCTGGTGCCCTCGCAGGCGCTGGCAATGTGACTGGGCCTAGGTTTCAATCGCGGCTTAGACATGTATCTGAGATCGAATTCTTTGGCTATGATCACGCCTTCTTCCCACATTTACTGCTTCCTCCTGCATTTACTGCCAGCGCCATCACGCCTTTCGGTGCGGTGGACCGAGCAGCCAGAAGCTGAGCGCAAACAGGACGGTCGCCAGGATCAGGGCAATAAGCCCGATCCGCGCCGCCAATGCCCAGACAAAATGCGTGAGCGGACCGATCGCGCGGTCGAGATCTTCAGTGTACTGGGGGCGGCCCGCCCAAAGGTCGTCCTGGGCGCGAAAGCCGATCGCCACGGCGGCGCTCAACAGACCATTGACGAGACAGCCGCGCCCCCAGCCAGACCGTGCGGACGCTTGTCGTCGCGTGAGCCAGGCAGCGAACAACCCGGCGCCCACCAATGCAGCTACCGATCCAGCGGTCAGAGGGAGACCGGCTGCCGCGATGAGGAGCAGTGCTAAGGCAAAAGCGATGCTTCCCATAACGGCAGCGACCATGAAATGGCCGCCGAAGGCTCCTGGAATCGACACCGCTTGCCCTCTCGTAATCAACGACCGTCTGCCATAGCCAAGACGGCCTCCGGCGCTGTTACTAAACCTCTTTCGGCCGCCGGCCGTTGATGCAGGTCAAACTCGCGGACTTTTAATCGCAGCGGGCCGATTGATATAGGTCAAGGCGCCGCCCTGCGCGGCGGGTCATCATGGTCGGCTTCTCTGGCGAATTACCGCGACCGCCGCGATGCTGCCTGAGCGAGCGGCCTGAGTAATTGACCCTGGTCAATGCCGGCCGGGCGGGCAGGCAGATGATCGCGCAAAACAATCTCGGACAGCGTTCAAATGCGCATCAGCAACCGACCGCGATTGGGGTCGATACCGGGGCCATTGCCCTGAGCGCCGCGTAAGCGGCTGATAAAGAGACAGATCCGCAAACCAGGCAAAAGCTGGCCGCACACGCCCTCCTAGCGCTACTCGTGGAACCGGACGAGCGGCAAGATCACCGGTCCAAATCACCCCCGGAGGTGCGACGGCGGTCTGACAGATCGTGTTCTATGCGGTCGGCTTCCGCGTCCAAATCCTCGGCGGTGTGCAACCGGGCTTCCCAAATCGTTGGGTTGCCCGTTCGTTCGGCATACTCTCGATACCAAGACGCCAGTTCTCGGAGCTTTGTTGGGTCTTCCATGGCATCACCCCCTCGGTTTCGAGGCGGCACCGCAGGCGGTGCGTCTGATAGTTCGATTGAATGAATCAACCTTTGGTAGATATCGATCGGGTCAGCGCGGAACGTCTTACGATTTTTCCATTGTCGGTGACCCCGACATTGACCTCACCCGAGATTTCAGCCTCGGCGCGCAGCCAGTGTTCCAGGTCTTTACCGAGAGGATGGCCGCCTTGCTCCCAAAATCCATAGGCCCGCTCTCGGATCGCTTGCTCGCGCTCGCCGTCCATTTCGCTCTCCCCCATCAGCAAGTTCCAATAGCGGTTTATAACCGCAGCGGCTTGGTCGACTTGGCCCAACGCCTTGTTAAGGACTTCGGTGAGACGCGGCGGCGGCCGGGCCAGTGCCGCTGGATCGATTTCCAACAGCCGAACCGCCGATGCGATGTAATTGCCGATCGCGGTTAGCCGCTCGCATAATTGGTGCACGGCTGCGGCGCGCGTCTCGCTCGGATGGCCGGGTGCTAGAGACGCGCAACCCTCTTCGGCCGATAACGCGTCCTTTGAAGCCACGGCCGCTTGCCTCGACGGGGTCATTTGAGGCAGTCCCCACCGTGCGGCTCCAGCTGCGGCAACCTCGTTCGCGGAGGTTGCGGGTCCCGCGCCTTCGCTTCTGTCTCGCGTATCAGTTTCAGTATGGTCCGACGCTTGGATGCATCGGCTTCTACCGCCAGCAAACGCCGGTAGTAATCAAGGTTCATCCTGATGATTGCCGGATCTTCCATCGAAGCACCTCGATGGCTATGTTCGCAAAGCCGATCGTCAGCAAACCGATGACCATTGGGCGGCAAGGCCCGGCGCCCGCAAGGGATGCTTTAAAAATTTAAATATGGTACGCGATGCCCCACATTAACATTTGTTAACCATAGGGTGGCGCGACCGAGGGTTGGCCGCCGCAAGCCGTTCCTGGATCGCCTGTGGTGCGCCTTCCAGGTGCAGATAGCCATCGTCGAAAGAGGCTGCCGCTCTAAGCGCGGCCGGATCCGGTATTCTGATCGTGCGGTGATCGACGCCAATCAGCTGCTGCTGTTGGAGGTGGCGCAGCATGCGATTGGCATGAACCTCGGATATTCCCAGCGCATCGGCCAACTCCACCTGTGTTAACGGAAGCAGGTAGCGATGGTCGACCGTCTCGCCTATCAACCGCAGACGCTCGAAAATTTCGCAAAGCAGATGCGCAATTCGTGCATAGGCATCGCGACGGCCGATTACGGCTATGCGCTCGCGCAGGATCGCCGTTTGCTGAAGGGAACTCCACCAGAGTGCCACGCTGACAAAGGGGTGGCCGATGATTTCTCCCACGAGCCGATTGTGGTCTAGCCGGGCGATGGTCGTGGGGCCGAGGGCGAGGATGCCGTGGTCGGTCGCTCGCAGCAACAGGGTGTACAACTCGGTCATGTCGCCCGGAAACATGAAATCCAGGATCTGTCGCCCCCCATCCGGCAGGATCTTATAGCGGCACGCGTGTCCGGCGATGATCACGAATGCTCCGGTCGGGACTTCTTCTTGCCGCATGATGTCCGCATGTGCCGGAAAGTCTTCGGAGCGAGAGGCGAGGCCGTTGAGCCACTCCTTTTCAGACCCCGGCAACGGCAGGAAATGTTCGAGCTTTTTGATAAGTGGCGTCAACATCGCGGCCCCCCGGATGTCGCTAGCGGCGTCACGATAAACCGGCGCTCGGAAATCAGCGCCGAGTATCGTACGACAGTTTAATCGAATCCGTAACGATCCGCGGTGCCACCTTCTGGCTCGGCGGCCGTATTCCCGCGCTCGTGAACGGGCAACTGATTGAGGCCGAAGACGGTACCCGCCGTATCCGGTTCCGGTTTCACCCGGCGAGGAGGTGGGTCTCGAACCAGTCCCCTGCCAGCCGAGCAGCGTCCGATGCTATTTCCGAGGAAGCCAAGCCTTTGCCCATGCCGCGCAGGATGGCCAAATCGCCCCGGCAGCCGAGCTTGGCCAGCGCGCTGCGGTTCAAATCAAGCGCCAACTCGTCGTCCTCGACGATGAACAGGGTTGGGACATGGACCCGCGGCAGCTCGATAGACGCCAGGTCAGGCCTCGCGGCGCACATGACAAGAGCGCCAGCCGGACAATCCGGTTGCGCGGCGGCGATGGCCATGGCGGCGGCGTCGGTGCTCGTTCCGAAGTAGCCGATCGGCAGATCATCGAACGGCGCTTTCCGGCGCAGGCTCTCGGTAATCTCGGCAATTCGGCCCGCCAGCATCTCGAAATCGAAATTGTGGTAGCCGTGTTCCATTTCCGCAGGGGAAAGCAACTCAGCAAGGAAAGTCGCGAAGCCGCGATCCTGCAATCCTGCCGCGACCCGGCGCAGACCGCTACTCGAAGCGCTGAGGGGGACGGTCACCGGCAGGATTACCAGCCCGACGGGGTGTTCCGGCGACGCGATGTCCATCGCAAGCGCTTCCGGCGCCCTCCGGGCTCGGATGCGAGTTCCGATTCGATCCGGCCGTTGCGAGCCTTTTCCCGGGTCGGATTGAACTGGCATCATCGCCTCCCATCAGACGACTTCGACCGGCCGACATGATCGTCCGGTTTTCCGGCGAAGCACCTTGATTCAGGTCAAAGGCTTTGG
>JBARKH010000297.1:0-2326 GCA_049801295.1 Allostellaceae bacterium
CGCCTGATGGGCCTCGACGGCGGCGCCACCGCGCAGGCGCTCGGCATCGCCGGAACGCAAGCATCCGGGCTCAAATCGCAGTTCGGCACGATGTGCAAGCCCTTCCATTCCGGCAAGGCCTCCCAAAACGGCCTTTTGGCGGCGCGTCTCGCCGCGCGCGGGTTTTCCAGCCGCCCCGACCTCATCGAATGCGAGCAGGGTTTCGCGGCGACCCATGCGCCGGATTTCCATCCGAAGAAGGCGCTCGCCGAGCCGCCGGGAGGCTTTTACCTCCATGCCAACCTCTTCAAGTATCACGCGGCCTGCTACATGACCCACGCGCCCATTGAGTGCGGCCGGGACTTGCGCGAGGCGCATGGGGTGAGGCCCGACGACATCGCCGCGATGACGCTCTCGGTGCATCGCGGGTCGAGCCGGATCTGCAACATCCCGGCGCCGACCGATGGGCTCGAAGCCAAGTTCAGCCTGCGCCAGACCGTGGCGATGGCATTGTCCGGCGTCGATACCGCGAGCCTCGGCGCCTACAGCGTCGCGACCGCAACCGATCCGGCGCTGACGGCTCTCCGCGAGCGGATCGACATGGATTTCCGCGACGACCTGCCGGAAGCCGGCGCCGAGCTCGCGGTCAATCTGCGCGACGGCCGCGTCGTGCGCGCGACCCACGATGCCGGCATTGCGATGGACGACGTCGCCGCCCAAGGCGGGCGCCTTGCCGCGAAATTCGATGCCCTGGCCGGCCCGGTGCTGGGCGCTGCCCGCGCCCGCGAATTGCGCGAAACGATCCTCGGCCTCGACCGCCTCGGCGATGTGGGCGCCGTGATGCGGCTGGCGGCTGGTTGAGCCGCCGTCTCTATATTCGTCGCCCCGCGAAAGCGGGGGTCCAGGGCAAGCGAATCAACGTTGGACTCTGGGTTCCCGCTTCCGCGGGAATGACGGTAAGGTGTTTGCGACCAGAGCCACCGACCACGCGAGGAGACCGCCATGCCCGATTACCCGCTGCCGTCGAGCAATCCGCAGAGCCTCGGCTTCGCGCAAAAGCCGCTTGAACACCTCGACCATCTGATCCGCCAGCATATCGAGGAGGGTCGCTATCCCGGGGCGCAGATCGCGCTGGCGCGCAACGGCCAGCTCGCGTTGTACCGCACCTATGGCGACGCCAAGACCGAGGGCGGGCGGGCGCCGGCCAAGGCCGACACGCTCTTCCTCTTGTTTAGCCAGACCAAGGTGTTGACCAGCTCGGCGGTGTGGGCCCTGGTCGAGGAAGGCCGCCTGTCGTTCATGGACAAGGTCGCCGACCATCTGCCGGAGTTCGCCCAAAGGGGCAAGGCCGACATAACTTTGCACCAGGTGATGACGCATCAGGGCGGCTACCCCTCCGGCGACCTCACCCCGGCGACCTGGACCGACCACACGAGGATGCGCGCCGAGGTCTGCGATTTCTCGCTCGATTGGACGCCGGGATCGCGCCTGCAATACCACCCGCGCGCCGCCCATCTGACCCAGGCGATGGTGATCGAGGCGGTAACCGGCCAGGATTATCGCGACGTGATCCGCGACAAGGTGCTGGCCCCGCTCGGGCTCGCCAACGACATCTTCGTCGGGGTGCCGGCGGCGGAGCAGGCGCGCTGCGCCGACACCTATGCCGCCGAAAAGCGCGACAACTCGCCCGAGTTCAAGGCGGCCGGGATGCCGAGCGGCGGTGGCTATGCGACGGCGCGCGGCATGGCGGCGTTCTACCAGATGCTGCTGGGACAAGGCCGGCTCGGCGATGTGCGGCTCCTGTCGCCGCGCCTCATCACCTATGTCACGAAGAACCATACCGGCGAGCGCGGCGACGATGCGATGGCCGGCACCCCGATGCATCGGGGCCTCGGGCCCCATGTCCGCGGCGAGAGCGACCGCATCCGCGGCCTCGGCACGCTCGCCGCGCCGCAGACCTTCGGCCATGGCGGCGCCGGCACCTCCTATTCCTGGGCCGATCCGACGAGCGGAGTGTCGTTCACCTACCTCACCAATTACGTCCAGCCCGACCCGTGGCACACCGCGCGGCTCGACCGCATCGCCAATCTGGTGCACGCCGCCATCGATTGAGGGAGCGCCCCTCACCGCTCTCCCTCTCCCCGCACGCCGGGAGAGGGAGTGCGGTCGCGACACCTCTGCTAAACCCTCGCCCCGCTCCAGCGGGGAGAGGGAGGGGCCCATCGCGCGGCGATGGGAGGGTGAGGGGCAAAAGATGCAAGACCCGGTCGTCGACAAAATCATTACCCATGTCGCGCGAGTCGCCGCGGGCGAAGTGCCCGAGGCGGCACGGCGCGCCGCCAAGGCG
>JBARKH010000298.1:0-9591 GCA_049801295.1 Allostellaceae bacterium
AGGTCCGCCGTCGCCGGCGGGCGCGGCTGCCGACCGGGCCGGGTTGGCCTGCGCCGTTGCCGCGCTGCGCGCCACCGCTTCGGGTAAGATCATCCTCGGCGGGCAATCCTATGGCGGGCGCCAGGCAACGATGCTGGCGGCAGACGAACCGGGGCTGGTTGATGCTCTCCTGTTGTTTTCCTATCCGTTGCACCCACCCGGCAAACCCGAGCGTTTGCGCACCGAACATTTCCCCCGCGTGCGCGTCCCCGCCGTTTTCGTGCACGGCACCGCCGATCCCTTCGGCTCGATCGCCGAATTGCGCCAGGCGGTGTCCGTGATCCCGGCACCCACCCAGGTCTTGGCGATCGAGGGTGCCGGCCACGACCTGCGGCGCGGAGGCTTTGACCTCGATACCGTGGTCGCTGCTGCGCGGAGCCAGCTCGGGGTGACTTGACGCGGATCACGCGTTGTAGGCGACGCGCCCGCAATCACTGACGTCATAGCCGCCGAACTCTTGCGCGCGCAGCTGGAAAGCCGGGGTGCGGGCAAAGGCGAGGAGCGCCTGGATCGGCGGCTCGAAATAGTCGCGGCGCCGCATCGCCAGGTCGAAGCGCTCCTGATGCAGTGGGATGAAGGAGAGGCGAAACTGCCGGGCGACCGTCTCGATCGCGAGGCCGCAATCGGCCTTTCCATCCGCGATGGCGGCCGCGAGATCGGTCTCGGTCAGCGCCGGCGGGTCGAGCCGGTTCAGGTCCTCGAGGCGGAGCCCGGCGCGCGACAACAGATGGCGCAGGAGCGTATGCGCGCCGGCGCCGTCCTGCCGGCGGACGACGCGCAGCCGCTTCTCGGCGAGATCCGCGAGCGTGACGACACCGCGCGGATTTCCCGGCGCGAGCACTAGGCCCTGGCGACGCTTCGCCCATTCGACGAGCACGAGATCGGCCATCCCGCCCACCATCTGCAAGGCTGAAATGTTATACTCGCCACTCTCCGGATCGATGATGTGCAGCCCGGCGACGACAGCTTCGCCGCGGGCGAGGCGCCGCAGCCCGTCCTCGCTGCCGCCCGCGAGGAGCGCCAGGTCGCTCCCGGATTGGCGCAGCGCCCATTCGAGGAGGAGATCGTGGCTCCCCGTCGCGACGCGGGGTGGCGGGCGCAGCTCCGGCCCGTCGAATTCGGTCTGACGCGCCACCCAGAGATCGATCATCTGCTTGGGGAAGAGCAGCTTTCCGGTGACGTGCGAGCACGGGATCCGGCGCAACCGCACCAGCTCGTAGATCTTGCGCTCTTTGAGGCGGAGGTAGCTGGCGACCTCGGCGGTGGTCATGAATTCAGACATGATCAGGTTCTATTATGCATTATTTACGGACTTTTACGGCTTAAAAAATCTATGCATTAATAAGACCATGATTTGGGGCGCTTCCGGTCGATGGGGTCGGGGGAGGCGATGAGGCAGCGGGCAGGCGCGCTTGCCATCATCGTCTGCATCCTCATGTCCGCGGCAGGGTCCGCCCGCGCGGCGGAGCAGCAGACGCTGACGATCTTTGCCGCGGGGACGCTCGCGGTGCCGATCAAGGCGCTCGACGAGATTTTCCAGCGCGAGCATCCCGCCGTTACGGTGCAGCCGATCTTCGGCGGCAGCGTCATGATGGCCAAACGATTGACCGAACTGCACCAGCCGGCCGACCTGATCGCGGTCGCCGATTTCAGCGTCATCCCCAAATATCTCTTCAGGCAAGGCGGCGCTCCGCGCTACGCCGACTGGTATGCCGGTTTCGCGCGCAACGCCGTCACCTTCGTCTACACCGACAAGAGCAAGTATGCCGCCGAGGTGACGCCGGCTAACTGGTACGAGGTGCTGGCGCGGCCCGGGGTCGAGATTGGCCGCGCCGATCCCGATACCGACCCCTCCGGCTACCAGACCGTCCAGATGCTGAGCCTCGCCGAAAAGCTTTACGATTCCCCCGGTCTCGCCGCCAGAATCCTCGCCAACGCGCCGCGCACCAACATGCGCGACACCGAAACGGCGCTGATTTCGGCACTCCAGCTCGGCCAGATCGATTATCTCGCGATCTACCGTTCCGACGCGCTGCAGCACCGGTTCCGCCATCTCGACCTGCCGGCGAAAATCGATTTGAGCGACGCCAACGAGGCGGCCTTCTATGCGAACGGCGTCGCGCATACCAAAAACGGCGACCTCGCGGCGAAGCCGATTGTCTATGCCGCCACGATCCCGCGCAATGCGGAGCACCGCGATTTGGCGGAGGCTTATCTGCGACTGCTGCTCGGGCCCGACGGGCAGGAAGTCATGGCCAGGAACGGCTTTCGCCCGGTCGCGCCGGCCTACGCTGCCAACATGGATGAGGTGCCCGCGCCGTTGCGAGCCCAGCTGACGCCCTGGCCGGGTTCGTGACCGTAGCGCGATGGTGCGACGCCCTAGCGCCCGTACCCCGGACACGCTGCTGCTCTTCTTCTGGCTGATCGGGAGCCTGCTCGCAGGGTTCATCCTGTTGCCGCTGATCGGCCTTGGCGCGACGCAGACCGGCGCGAGCCTGCTGCGCGTCGCAAAAATGCCGGAAATCTGGCAGGCGATCCGGCTCAGCGTCGAAGCCTCGCTGATCACCGTCGCTATCGCCGCCATCGCCGGCGTGCCGCTCGCTTATGGCCTGGCGCGCACGGAATGGCCGGGGAAGGGCATCCTCGGCGCGATCATTGATCTGCCGATCGCGGTCCCGCACACCGTCTCCGGCATTGCGCTCCTCATCGTGTTCGGTCGCGAAGGAGTTTTGGGCGTGCCGGCGGGCGCCATCCTCGGGCTCAAATTCTGGGGCACCATTGCTGGAATCGTCGCGGCGATGCTGTTCGTCTCGGCGCCCTACGCCGTCAACGCCGCCCGCATCGGCTTCGAGGCGGTCGATCCGCGGCTCGAGAAAGTCGCGCGAACGCTGGGCCTCGGGCCGTGGCGAACGTTCTTCGAAATCACCCTGCCGCTCGCCTGGCGCGGGATCGCGATCGGCCTCACGCTGACGTTCGCGCGATCGATCAGCGAATTCGGCGCCGTCGTCATCATCGCCTACTACCCGATGACGGCGCCGGTAGAGATCTACGATCTCTTCCTGCGCTTCGGCCTCGACGATGCCGCGGGCGCCGCGGTCATACTGTTGATTGTGGCGCTGACCCTGTTCGTCCTGTTTCGCTGGCTCGCTTATGGCAAGGGCGCACCGGCCCGAGCGGGCAGATGAGCGAACCCGCCGTCAAGGTCGAAGGGCTGTCGCTGAGGCTTGGCGCATTCGCACTGCGCGACCTCGGGATCACTCTCGCGACCGGCGAGGTTCTGGTGCTGCTCGGCCCCAATGGCGCCGGAAAATCGGTGACGCTCGAGACGATCGCGGGGTTTCATCACCCGAGCGCCGGACGGATCGTGATCGGCGGCCGCGATGTCACCAACCTGCCGCCGGAGCGGCGCCGGGTCGGGTTGGTGTTTCAGAATTTCAGCCTTTTCCCCCATCTCACGGTCAGAGAGAACGTCGCCATTGGCCTGCGCCGACGTCCGGAGCCGTTGCGTGCGCCCGCGCGGGTACCGCTTGGCGACGTCCCGGCTTTGCTTAGCTATTTCGCCATTCTCCCGCTCGCCGAGCGCAAACCGGGCGATTTGAGCGCCGGCGAGCAGCAGCGCGTCAGCCTCGCGCGCGCCTTTGCCACTTGTCCTGACCTTCTCTTGTTCGATGAGCCGTTTTCGGCCCTCGACGCCCGGACCCGCGATCAGCTGCGCGAGGATCTGGCGTATTTCATGCGCAACGCCGGCATGCCCGCGATCTTCGTCACGCACGATCACACCGACGCGCTTGCGCTCGCCGACAAAATTGCCGTGATCAACGAGGGCCGGGTGATCCAAGAAGGCCGCGCGGCCGACGTCTACGAGCGGCCGGGCAATGCCTTTGTCGCGCGGTTTCTCGGCGTGGAAAATGTACTGAGCGGGCGTATTGAGGGCCGAACCGGTAATCGGGTGCGGATCGCGATCGCCGACCGGATCATCTATGCCCGCAGTGCCGCCGAAGACCTGAACGGTGGGCCCGTCGTCGCCTGCATCAGAGGCGAAAACGTGATGCTGCGGCTGGGCGGGGGGCAACCGATGGACGCCGCCGCCGGTTTGAACCGGCTGCCCGGCCGCATCGTCGCGATCACCAATCTCGGCCCGCTCACCAGAGTGAGCCTGGATTGCGGCTTCGAACTTGCCGCCTATGTCATGAGCCGGGAGATCCGCGACAGCGGTTTCGTGCCGGGCGCCGCAGCCCAGGCCGAATTCGACGCCGCCTCGGTTCACGTCGCGCGCGAGGCGTAAGCCCCGCCCGACTCCTCGATGCGTCTATTCCCCGGGTGTTGCCGAAGGCTGCGCACGCGCCGGATTTGCCCCGTCCTGGCGGCTCTCTTCTTCGAGCCAGAGGGCGTGGTGTTCCTTGGCCCAATTGAAGTCCACCGTGCCGCTGCCCATCGCCTCGAAAGCGCCTTCCATGCCGATCGTCCCGATATAGATGTGCGCGAGCATGGCGGCGATGAACAGCATGGCGACGATGGCGTGGACGATCTCGGCTTCTTGCATCGTTGCGACCGTGGTCCCGTAGAACGGGAAGATCAGCACATAGCCGCTCACCGCGGCGGCACCCCCGCCCAGGACGACGATCCAGTAAATGAGCTTCTGGCCACCATTGAAGCGCTCGGCCGGCGGGTGATCTTGGCCGATGAGGCCGCCGCCGCGCTTGAACCACTCGACATCGACCCGGTTGGGGATATTGCCGGCGATCCAGATGACGAAGATCAGGATGACCCCGAGAGTGAACGGGAAGCTCAGGTAATTGTGGGCATATTTCGCCCCTTCCGACAGAACGGCGAAACTTTCCGGACTCATCAGTGGCAACAGCAATGGCCGGCCGAACGTGATGTTGAGGCCGGAGAGAGCGAGGATGACGAAGCAGGATGCGGTCATCCAGTGGACGAAGCGCTCGAAGGCATTGAAGCGCACGATCAGGTATCCCGACCGACCGCCCTCAATGCGAACCATGCCGCGCGCGAGATAGAAAATGACGAGCACCGCGAGGATGCCGAGGATGGCGATGGCGCCGAGCCAGCGCAGTGTCACCTCATGGAAATGGCGCCAGTCCTGCCCTGCCGGCTGCTCGAGCGTATAGGATTTGGTGTCGGGAATGCGGCTCCTGCCCTGGATCGCCTTGAACTGTTTCAGAAGCTGCTCTTCGCTGACCGCGCTCTTTGTGGGATCGACCGAATTGGGCTGTTGCGCCGCGGCGGGATAGGCGGTCAGCGTCAGCACGAGCAACCCCAAGGCGCCGACCAGGACGCGAAGATGAACGACGAGCGCCCTCATGCCGTTTCCTCCCGGTTCCATTTTGATTACGAGCTGATCGTTTCGCGATAGGCGGTCTTCCAGCCCCAGGCGCCGGAGCCGTAGCCGCGCTTGGCGACGCGCTCCTTGTAGATCTGCGCGATGATCTCGCCGTCGCCGGCCAAGAGCGACTTGGTCGAGCACATCTCCGCGCACAGTGGCAGCTTGCCTTCGGTGAGACGGTTGGCGCCGTATTTCTCATATTCGGCCGTGCTGCCGTCCGGCTCCGGCCCGCCGGCGCAGAAAGTGCATTTGTCCATCTTGCCGCGCGAGCCGAAATTGCCGACGCGCGGATATTGCGGCGCGCCGAACGGGCAGGCGTAAAAGCAATAGCCGCAGCCGATGCAGATGTCCTTCGAATGGAGGACGACCCCGTCGGCGGTGGTGTAGAAGGCATTGACCGGACAGACCGCCTGACACGGCGCGTCGGTGCAATGCATGCAGGCCATCGAGACCGAGCGCTCGCCGGGCTTGCCGTCATTGATCGTCACGACGCGGCGGCGGTTGATGCCCCACGGCACGTCATGCTCGTTCTTGCAGGCGGTGACGCAGGCGTTGCATTCGATGCAGCGGTCGGCGTCGCAGAGGAATTTCATCCGAGCCATTGTCGCCTCCTCACGCCGCCGCGATCTGGCACAACGTGACCTTGGGCTCCTGCATGCCCGTAGCCGGGTCGTAGCCGTAGGTGGTGATCGTGTTCGCGCTCTCGCCCAAGACGATCGGGTCGGCGCCCTTGGGATATTTGTCGCGCAGATCGACGCCGCCGAACCAGCCGCCGAAGTGGAACGGCATCCAGGCGACCCCCTTGCCGACGCGCTCGGTGACGAGCGCCTTCACCTTGGCCTTGGAGCCGTTCTCAGCACCGCTCACCCAGACCCAGGCGCCATCCTTGATGCCGCGGTCCTGCGCGTCGGCCGGGCTGATCTCGACGAACATGTCCTGGCGCAGCTCCGCGAGCCACTTGTTGGAGCGGGTCTCTTCGCCGCCGCCTTCATATTCGACGAGCCGGCCCGAGCTGAGGATGAGCGGGAACTGCTTGGCGATCCCCTTGTCGACCGCCGCCTTCTGCACCGTGAAGCCAATATTGGGCAGCCGGAATTGTTTGGCGTCGGGCAGCGTCGGGTATTTGGCGACGAGATCCACCCGCGGGCTGTAGATCGGCTCGCGGTGCACTGGGATCGGGTCGGGCAGACCAAAGGCGTTCATCCGCGCCTTGGCGTTGCCGTAGGGCACACAGCCGTGCTTCATCGCAACGCGCTGGATGCCGCCCGAGAGGTCGATCGACCACGACACCGTGTCGATCTTCTCCGGCCCGCCCGCGACCCGCGTGATCGTCGCCAGTTCGTCGGCGGTGAGGTCCGTGTCCCATCCGAGCTTCTTGAGGACGGCCATGGTGAATTCGGGATAGCCGTCCTTGATCTCCGAGCCCACCGAGTAGGACCCCTGGGCGAGGAGGCTGACGCCGTTGCGCTCGACCCCGAAGCGGGCGCGGAACGTGCCGCCGCCGTCCATCACATGGAGGTTGGTGTTGTAGAGTAAGGGCGTCCCGGGATGCTTGATCTCCGGCGCCCCCCAGCACGGCCACGGCAGACCGTAATAGTCGCCCTTGGCGAGCCCGGTTTTCGCTCGCATCGTCACGAGGTCGAAGTCCTTCTGGCTCGCCATGTGCAGCTTGATGCGCTCGGGTGACTGGCCGCAATAACCGGTCGACCAGCCGCCGCGATTGATCTCGCGCAGAATGTCCTCGGCGACCGGCAGGTTGTTCTCGACTTTGATGTTCTTGAACATCTTGTCGGCGAGGCCCAGCTTGGCGGCGAGGAGATACATGATCTCCAGATCGTCCTTCGATTCGAAGATCGGCTTGACGATCTGCTCGCCCCACTGCAGCGAGCGGTTGGAGGCGACCCGCGACCCCTTGGCCTCGAACTGGGTGCAGGCCGGCAAGAGATACATGTCGTCCTTGCGTCCCGCTTCGACCGCGAGCGAGGCCCAGGTCGTCGGATGCGGGTCGGCAACTACCAGCAATTCGATCTCTTTGAGTGCCTTCATCGATTCCGGGATGCGGGTGATGCTGTTGCTGGCGTGGCCCTGCACGATCATCGCGCGCAGATTGTCCTTCTGCGCCACCTGGTCCTTCGGCAGCATGACCCCATCGAACCACCGGGTCAGCGGGATGCCCGGCGTCTCCATGATTTTCTTGGAGTCGAAGCGCGACTGTAAAAACTCGTAATCGACCTCCCAGACCCGCGACCAGTGGCGCCACGCGCCCTCGACGAGGCCGTAGTAGAACGGCAGGGTCACGATATCGAGCCCGACATCGGTGGCGCCCTGTACGTTGTCGTGGCCGCGGAAGATGTTGGCGCCGGTGCCGGGCTTACCGACATTGCCGGTGAGGAGGAGCGCGATGCAGCTCGCCCGCACATTGGCGGTGCCGACGGTGTGCTGGGTCTGGCCCATGCACCAGATCAAGGTCGCCGGCTTTTGCGTGGCGAACATCTCGGCGACGCGCTTCAGTTGCTCGCCAGGGACGCCGGACACCCGCTCGACTTCCTCGGGCGTCCATTTCTCGATTTCCTTCAGCACGTCCTCGTAGCCGTAGACGCGCTCCTTGATGAACTCTTTGTCCTCCCACCCGTTCTTCACGATGTGCCACATCATCCCGTAGAGCACCGGGATGTCGGTGCCGGGCCGCAGCCGCACATATTCGGTGGCGTGCGCCGCCGTGCGCGTCATGCGCGGATCGATGACGATGACGTTCGCCTTGTTGAGTTCGGCGCCCTCGAGCAGGTGTTGCAGCGATACCGGATGGGCTTCGGCGGGGTTGCCGCCCATGATGATCTGCGTCTTGGCGTTGCGGATATCGTTGTAGCTGTTGGTCATCGCGCCGTAGCCCCAGGTATTGGCTACGCCGGTGACCGTCGTTGAATGGCAGATGCGCGCCTGGTGGTCGGTGTTGTTGGTGCCCCAGAAGGCGCCGAACTTGCGGAAGAGATAGGCCCCTTCATTGGTGAACTTCGCCGAGCCCAGCCAATAAACCGAATCGGGGCCCGATTTCTCGCGGATCGCCATCAGCTTGTCGCCGATCTCGCCCACCGCCTGGTCCCATTTGATCCGGGTCCACTGGCCGCCGGCGAGCTTCATCGGATATTTGAGCCGCCGTTCGCCGGACACCAGCTCGCGCACCGCGGCGCCCTTGGCGCAATGCGAACCGCGGTTGATCGGGCTGTCCCAGCTCGGCTCCTGGCCGATCCAGACGCCGTTGGCAACCTCGGCAGTAACCGTGCAGCCGACCGAACAATGGGTGCAGATGCTCTTGCGGATGGCCACCACCGCGCCCGGAGCGGGCGGCGGCCCGGCCGCGGTCTTGCGCACGCCGGTAAGGGGCAAGGCACCGAGCCCCGCGAGCCCGCCGGCGACAAGACCAGAGCGACGCAGGAAGCTGCGACGGTCGACACCGCGATCGGCTTCGCTTGCCAAGGCGGCGAGCGCGCCGCGCCCCGCCGTGCGTTCGGTTCTCCTGATCAGCACGCGCGCCTCCCTCAGCTCGGATAGCGATTGACGCGGTAATAGGTTTTGACCTCGTTGGACTCGCGATAACGCGCTTTGCGCTTGTCGCCCTCTTTTTCGCTGTCCGCCACCGCCTCGGTGGCGAGCGGCACCACCGCGCCGGCCGCGACGCCGATGCCGATCAGGCGAAAGAACCGGCGCCGTCCGACGCCCTTCTCATCCCGCGCCTTCATCGCCGCGCCCTCCCTGTCGCGCCCGCCTTAGCCCGGCAGCGCGAATGCTTGCGTTTCTATGCCGATGAAAATTCGTCCAACCGTGCCGACCGGACGGTAGAACCGGGCCGCCCGCGCCGCCTCCAGATCGGCAAAAAACCGGCCGATCCACGGCGCCAGATGCTTGCGCTCGAACTCACTCTGCTGTTCGAGCGGCGCGCGAAACGGTCCGCCGACGAGACCCGCCATGATCTCGCAGAGAATGGCGGCATGATCTTCCGGCTCGCTGGTTTCGGCGGCGCGCTCGATGCCGAGCGTTTCGAGATCGGCGCGCAGGCGCGCCAGCGGACGCTCGTGGAGGAAGCCGGTTAGGTAATACGACCCATAGGGCAACAATTCGCCCCGCCCGGTGCCGACGAAGAGCTCGAAATATTCGCGCGCCACCACCTCCGCACTGGTCGTGCCGGCGGCCTCGGCGAGCGCGGCATGGGC
>JBARKH010000299.1:0-4830 GCA_049801295.1 Allostellaceae bacterium
GGCCGAACCGGCGCGGCTGCCTCTCGCGGCGGTGCCGCGCCGTCGCCGATCCGCGCGAGCAGCCCGCCCACCGCGACCTGTGTTCCGACCGGCACGACAAGCTCGGAGACGGTACCTTCGTCGAAGATCTCGACCTCGATCGCGCCCTTCTGCGTCTCGACGACGGCGACGACGTCCCCCCGCTTCACCCGGTCGCCCGGCTTGATCAGCCATTCGACCAGGGTCCCCGATTCCATGTCGGCGCCGAGCGCCGGCATCAGGAAATCGCTCACGGGCGACCCTTGCCGGGCTGTACAAGGGCGCGCGCCACCGCGGCGATCTCCGCCGGTTGCGGCAATGCCGCGTCCTCCAGATGCGGCGCGTAGGGCATCGGCACTTCGCGCCCGCACACCCGGCGCGGCGGCGCATCGAGGTCAAAGAAACCCTCTTCGGCGATGCGCATCCCGATCTCGGCGGCGAGCGAGCCGCTCTTCCATGCCTCGTCGACGATGACGACGCGGCGGGTTTTTGCAACCGAGGCGAGGATTGTTGCCGTGTCGAGCGGCCGCAACACCCGCAGATCGATGACTTCCGCGGCGATGCCCTCGGCCGCCAGGAGGTCGGCAGCGACAAGCGCCTTGAACAGCCCGTTGCCGTAAGCCACCAAGGTCACGTCGGTGCCCTCGCGGCGCCGCTTCGCCCGGTCGATATCAACTTCGCTCACCGCCGGGTCAAGCGCCGCTTCAATGTTGTAGAGCATGACATGCTCGAAAATCAGCACCGGGTTCGGGTCGGCGAGGGCCGCCTTCAGCATGTAGCGCGCGTCCTCCACCACAGCCGGCGCCAACACGCGCAGACCCGGAATATGGGCGTACCAGCCTTCAAGACTGTGCGAATGCTGGGCGGCAACCCGTCGCCCGCCACCGGTCGCCATGCGGATTACCAGCGGCACGGCGAACTGACCGCCCGACATGTGCGGGATCGTCGCCGCATTGTTGACGATCTGGTCGAGCGCCAGGAGGCTGAAATTGACCGTCATGATCTCGACGATCGGCCACATGCCGGCTAAGGCCGCGCCGATCCCGGCGCCGACGAAGGCGCTCTCGGAGAGCGGCGTGTCGCGAATCCGTTCCTCGCCGAACTCGTCGATGAGCCCCTTGGTCACCGCGTAGCAGCCGCCGTAGCGGCCGATATCCTCGCCCATCACAAAGGTCTTGGGATTGCTAAGCAAAGCGTCGCGGATCGCCTGACGGCAGGCCTCGCGGTAGCTGATGGTTGCGGAATTGGCGCCCGCGGCCGCGATCATGTCGGCACCCGCTCCATCGTTACGAAGCGTTCCAATTCCTCAACCGGTTCGAGTGTGCCCGCCTCAGCGAAATCGACCGCGGCCGTGATTTCCGCGTCGGCCTCCGTCTCGATGCGGGTCACCTCGTCCTTATAGATGAGACCGCTCTCCTGGAGCCAGGCCTGGAAGCGCACAATCGGCCCCTTCTTACGCCATGCTTCGACCTCGTCCTTGGTGCGATAGAGCTGGGCATCGAACATCGAGTGGGCGCGGAGCCGATAGGTTCGGCATTCGAGAAATTGCGGGCCGCCGCCGGCTCGGATCTCTTCGACGGCGTGCCGGGCCGCAGCCTCGACCGCGACAACATCCATGCCATCGACCGCGACTCCTTGCATGCGATAGCCGGCGGCCTTGCGCGCGATGTCGGTCTCCGCTTCGGCGCGCGCCAACGCCATTCCCATCGCGTACAAATTGTTCTCGCAGACGAACAGCACCGGCAGACGCCACAGCGCAGCCAGGTTCATGCTTTCGTGGAACTCGCCTTCGTCGACCGCGCCATCGCCGAAAAAGCAGGCGGTAAGCGAATTGCGGCCCTGCATCTTGTCGCCGAGGGCGATGCCGATAGCCAACGGCAATCCGCCGCCGACGATCGCATTGCCGCCGTAAAACCGCGTCGTGCGGTCGAAAATGTGCATCGACCCGCCGCGTCCGCGGCAGCAGCCCTCTGCTTTCCCCAGCATTTCGGCAATCAGCCGGTCCATGCCGACGCCGCGGGCGATGGCCTGGCCATGCTCGCGATAGGTGGCGATGACGGCGTCTTCGGGGGCCAGCGCTTCCATGACGCCTACCGACACCGCCTCCTCGCCGTCGTACAGGTGAAGAAAACCGAGGATCTTCTGAGCCTGATAGAGCTCGACGCATTTCGCCTCGAATTGGCGGATGCGGATCATCTGGCGCAGTAGATGACGCAAATGGACGGAGTCACGACGGGGCTTGGCGCTCATCGCTCGTCGCTCTCCAGGCTCGACAGATCACCCTCGGGCAGCCCCAGCTCGCGAGCTTTCAGCAAGCGGCGCATGATCTTGCCGCTGCGGGTCTTGGGCAGGTTGGCGCGGAAGTCGATCTCCTTGGGCGCCACCGCGGCGCCGAGTCGCTTGCGCGCATGCCCGAGGAGTTCCCGTCGGAGCTCCTCCGACGCCGCATAGCCGGGCTTCAGCGCGACAAATGCCTTGACGATCTCGCCGGCCATCGGATCGGGCTTGCCGATCACGCCGGCTTCCGCCACCGCCGGGTGCTCCATCAGCGCGCTTTCGACCTCGAACGGCCCGATCAGATGGCCCATAGATTTGATCACATCGTCGGCGCGGCCGACGAACCAGAAATACCCATCGGCGTCGCGCTTCGCCAGATCGCCGGTCAGGTACCACGGGCCAGCGAAGCATTTTCGATAGCGCTCATCCTCGTGCAGGTAGCCGCGCATCATCGATGGCCAGCCCGCCTTCAGCGCCAGCTCGCCCTCGACCATCGGCTCGTCGATCACCTTCACCGACCCATCGGCGATGCGTTCCACAATCGCCGCCTCGATGCCCGGCAACGGCAGGCCCATCGAGCCAGGCTTCACCGGCAATCCGAGGAAGTTGGCGATCATGATCCCGCCGGTCTCGGTCTGCCACCAATTGTCGTGGAACGGCTGGCCGAAGGCCTCGACGCCCCAGATCACGGCTTCCGGGTTGAGCGGCTCGCCGACGCTGGCCATGAAACGCAGGGCGCCGAAATCATAACCGCGCACCGCCTCGGCCCCGAGCTTCATCATCATGCGGATCGCGGTCGGGGCGGTGTACCAGACGGTGACGCGCTCCTCGGCCAATACGCTGTACCAGCTCTGGGCGTCGAACTCGGCTTCGACGACGAGGTTGGTCACGCCATGCGTCAAGGGCGCGATGATCCCGTAGCTCGTGCCGGTGATCCAGCCGGGGTCGGCGGTGCACCAGAAAATGTCGTCGTCGTGGAGGTCGAGCGCATAGAGACCGGTGACATGGTGGGTCACGACCGCCTCGTGCACGTGGATCGCGCCCTTTGGCCGGCCGGTGGTGCCGCTCGTGAAATGCAAGAGCGCCATGTCCTCCGGGGAGGTCGGCGGGATGACGAACTCCTCGCCGGCGGCCGCCATCAACTGGCTCCAGCGCAGGGTGCCTCTAATAGAAGTTCCATCATCGACCAGGATAACATGGGCGAGCTTCGGCAGCCGGCCGCGCAACCCTTCGACCTTGCGGCGATAGAGAGCCTCGGTCGTGACCAGCACCCGCCCGTCACCGATTTCCAGACGGGTCGCGATCGGCTCGGGGCCGAAGGCGGAGAACAGCGGCGATACTACGCACTTCGCCTTCAGTGCGCCGAGCACCGCAATGTACGATTCAGGCACGCGACCCAGCAGCACGAAGACTGGATCGCCCGGGCCGATACGGAGGCCGGCGAGGAGGTTGGCGAAACGGTTGGTTTCGGCGGCCAGGGCACGGTAGGTGAAATCGTGGCGCGCCCCGGTCTTGCCGATCCACCGCAGCGCCACGCGGTCGGCGCGCGGGCCTTGCGCGTGCCGGTCCACCGCCTCATGCGCGATGTTCAACCCTCGACCTGCCGGCAGGCCGTCCAAAAGCTCGCGCGCCTTTATCCAATCGAAGTCCGCCCGCACGGCGTCATAATCCATCAGGTTTGGACGCCGTGGGAATTGCGCCAGATCCTTGGCGATCGAAGAACGGGGCACCACGGGTTCGTTCACTGGAATGCAACCGAGTCTGAGGTTGGCGGCGACGGCGCAGCTGATATCGGACTGTGTTGCGATCGCGCTATCTCAGTGGAGGTGCTGAGTGCGACAAAACAGGTTAAATCCAGCACCGCCAGTCCGATCGCGACGGCCAGCAGAAACACGTTGATTTCGCCGAACACACGATTGAGACGGCGCATCAAGTGGCGCGGCGGATGATCATTCGATGGCCAGGGCTGTTGCTGCATGGTGTTCACCCTCGGTCAGGGCCGCCGGCGCGCATTTCAGCCCGCACCAGCAAGGTTTTCGGGAAGCTGACGCAAGGACAAATCATCCGCCTTGATTTAGCGCAACCGGATGGGCGCGATTTGCGGACCGCCCTCAGAAGACTCCGGCCCAACGGCATCAAATAAGAGTTGATAAGTCGGTGCAAACCGGGGATTGGCCCAATCGGATTGATCCAGATCACTGCGGCTTCGCCCGACAGCCGCCGGTGCCTTTGTACCGTCAAAGAGGGCTTTGTCTCCGCCACCCTTCTCCTAGTGGCATCGTTGTCCGACTGCACCCCGTGTCAGCATCGTCGAGAGCGCCATTCCCGCTGACCCATCGGGCGAAGATCACCACCTTGTTCGATGCTTCGGTTCGCCGGTTGACCAGGGCCGCGCAGACAGCGATGCGCCGACGGCAAAGCGAAGCGGGCCGCCGATCGAGCCAAGCCCCCTTGACCCCGCCGTTCGCCATCGTCCTCAACGTCAGGATTTCGCGATCCAGGAGGCCCTGCATTGCCGCCAGCTCGCGATTTGTC
>JBARKH010000300.1:0-4332 GCA_049801295.1 Allostellaceae bacterium
ATCATGCCGAGCGCCTCCGCGATCGAGGCCATCGTGCTGGCGGTGCCCATCACCCCGCAGGTTCCGGCGGTGGTCGCGAGATTGCCTTCGATCGCATTGATCTCGGCCGAGGTCACTTCGCCCGCCCGGTATTTGGCCCAGAAGCGGCGGCAGTCGGTGCAGGCGCCGAGCCGCTCGCCCTGCCAGCGCGAAGTCAGCATCGGTCCGGCAACAAGCCCGATCGCCGGGCGACCCGCCGACAGCGCCCCCATCAGCTGCGCCGGCACGGTCTTGTCGCAGCCCCCCACCAGCACCACCGCATCCATCGGCTGGGCGCGGATCATCTCTTCCGTGTCCATCGCCATCAAATTGCGGAACATGAGGCTGCTGGGAGTGAGAAAAACTTCACCCAAGGAAATCGTCGGGAAGACGAGCGGCAGCCCGCCGGCGGCCAGCACCCCGCGCTTCACCGCCTCGATCAGCTCGGGGAAATGGCGGTGGCAGTTGTTGAAGCCGGAACGCGTGTCGGCGATGCCGATCACGGGCTTCGCCAGGAGCTCGGTCGAATAGCCCATCGAGCGGGCAAACGAGCGCCGCAGGTAGAGCGCGAAATCGGGGTCGCCGTAATTGGTCAGCCCCACATTCAAGCCATGCGGGGCAGTGCCGGCCGGTTCGGTCATGGAGGTACCTTTCGGAGCGCGCAACGGCGATAACTTGCCGTCCGACCGGGCTTGGCGGCAAGTGCCGCTTTACCGCCTCCGCGCCGCGGCGGTCTGTCCCATCCCGGCGACGTTTGCGTGGCCGTCTTGTCAAGGATGCCATGACCCGCGACCAGATCCTCATCCTCGCCATCCTCGCCGGCATGACCGTGCTCTTCCTGTCGAACCGCCTGCGTTACGACATGGTCGGGCTTCTCGGGCTGGTGGCCGCGGTATTTGCCGGGGTCGTCCCGGCCGACCACGCGTTTTCCGGTTTCGCCAACCCGGTGCTGCCGCTGATCGCCGGCGCCCTGGTGGTCAGCGCCTCGATCGGGCAATCGGGGGCGGTCGAGATCCTGCTGCGCTGGCTTAATCCGGTGCTGCGGCCGAAGGAGCTCCAGGTGGGGGTGCTTGTCGGTTGCGTCGCGGTCTTGTCGGCCTTGATGAAGAATGTCGGCGCCTTGGCGATTTTCCTGCCGGCCGCGGTGCAGGTGGCGCGGCGCAACCAGCGCTCGCCGTCGGAATTCATGATGCCGCTCGCGTTCGCGTCGCTCCTCGGCGGCTCGATGACGCTAATCGGCACCTCGCCCAATATGCTGATTTCGAGCGTGCGGCAGGATCTGGTCGGCGCGCCGTTCGGGATGTTCGACTTCACCCCGGTCGGCGCCGGGATTGCCCTCTTCGGGGTGCTGTTCCTCACATTCGGCTGGCGGCTGATCCCGCAGCGCCGGCGCACGACCACGGAACTCGCTTTTTCGGTCGAGGATTACACGAGCGAATTGCGGGTCGGCAAAGGCTCGGCCTATGTCGGCCGCACGGTGGGCGACGTCGAGGAGCTGTCGGGCGGCGCAGTCTCGGTTATCGCGGTGATCCGCGACGACGCACGCCGGTATATCCCGGCGTCGCGCTGGCCGCTCCGCGCCGAGGACGTGCTCGTCGTCGAGGCCGAGCCGCAGGCGATCGAGCAGCTCGCGCGCGATGGCAATCTTGAGGTGGTTGGCGGCGAGAAGGCGCCGGCCAGCGCCACCCCCGCCACGGTTGAGGAAGCCAAGGGCGCCACCCCGCCAGCCGATCACGTACCGCCGACCCAGCTCGAGGCGATCGAGGCGTATGTCACTCCCGATTCCCGGCTGATCGGCCATTCAGCCGCTGAATTACATCTGCGCGAGCGGCACGGGGTCAACGTTCTGGCGATCAGCCGGCGCGGGCGGCGGACGCGCGCCCGGCTGCGTCGCATGCGCTTCCAGCTCGGCGATGTGATCGTCTTCCAGGGCTATACCGGCACGGTTTACGACACGCTGGCCGCGCTTGGCTGCCTGCCGCTCGCCGAGCGCCAGCTGACCCTCGGCCGGCCGCGCCAGCTCGCCCTGCCGCTCGCCATCCTCGCCATGGCGATGATCGCCAGCGGTTTCGAGCTTGTCCCGGTGGCGATCGCCTTCCTCGCGGCCGCCCTCGCCATCGTGCTGTTGCGGCTCATCCCGGTCGGCGAGACCTATGCCGCCATCGAATGGCCGATCCTCGTCATGATCGGCGCGATGATCCCGGTCGGCGAGGCGGTGGCGAAGACCGGCACCGCCGAATTGATCGCGAACGAGTTGTCACAGCTCGCTGCCGTGCTGCCGCCCTACGGTATCCTCGCCGTCATTCTCGCCGCCAGCATGCTGATCACCCCGATTGTGCACCACGCCCCCGCGGTGTTGGTGATGGGACCGATCGCTGCCAGCCTGGCGCACAAACTCGGCTATCATATCGATCCGTTCCTGATGGCCGTCTCGATCGGCGCCGGCTCGGATTTTCTCTCGCCGATCGGTCATCAATCCAACACGCTTGTCATGGGGCCGGGGGGCTACCGCTTTGGCGATTATTGGCATCTTGGGTTGCCGCTGTCGCTCATTGTGGTCGCTCTGGGTGTTCCATTGATCCTGATCTTTTGGCCACTTCAGTGAGGGTTGGGAATTTCCGCGGCTTGTTCGCGTTGATGGGAATGGTAGGCCCGTGCGCGCGGCGCATCCGGGCTGAACAATTCAGGTGCAGTCACATGGCAAAGCCGAGGCGAGGACGGTCAACCGCGGCGATCGACGATCATGTCGGCTCGCGCATTCGCGAGCGTCGCATCATGCTGGGGCTGACCCAGCAGCAGCTCGCCGAGATGATCGGCGTTACCTACCAGCAGGCCCATAAATACGAGCGCGGCATCAATCGCGTCTCGGCCGGCCGGCTCTATGAGATCGCCCGCGTGCTGAATGCGCCGATCACCTATTTCTACGATGGAGTCGGCGACGCGGCGCCGCGCCCGGCGCCACCGCATCAGCGCATGCTGTTGGAGATCGCCCGCAATTTCGGCGAGATCCAGAACGAGAAGCACCAGGAGGCGGTCAGCCAGCTGGCCCGCGCGCTCGCGGGCCACTGAGTTCTATCCCGTCACCCCCGCGAAAGCGGGCCTGACGACAGGGTGAGGCGACCGGCTCAACTGCGATAGCTCGGGTCGAGCCGGTCGGCGAGGCGTAAGAGGGCCGGCCATTCGCGCTGGCCGCCGAGGCGTGGCATGTTGCCCGAATTGGCGAACATCGCGGCTTGGCGCTCGCAAGTCTCGGCCGAGGGGATCACCATCCGGGCGCCGCCGGCGACGGCTGCCTGAATCTTCAGCTGGGCTTCCGCCGAGCGCTCGAAATGATAGGTCAGCGAAAACGCCTCGGCGACGTTGCGCCCGGTCGCGAGCAGGCCGTGATTGCGTAGCACCAGGACCGGGTGGTGGCCGATCGAGTGCTGCAGCCGCTCGCGCTCGTCCATGTCGAGCGAGACGCCCTCGTAATCGTGATAGCCGAGCCGGTTGTAGAAGCGCATCGCCCATTGGCTGAGTGGCAGGAGGCCCTCCTCAAGCGCGCCCACCGCGATATCGGCTTCGGTGTGGGTGTGGATGACGCATTGCACGTCCGGCCGGCCGAGATAGATCGCGCCGTGAATGACAACGCCGGCGTTGATCGGCTCGTATTCCGACGGTTCGATCAAGTGGCCGTCGTTAATATCGACCTTCAGGAGGTTCGACGCCGTGATCTCGCTGAACATCAGCCCCGACGGGTTGATCAGCATCTGGTCGGTCGTGCCCGGCACCCGCGCCGAATTATGCGTCAGCACCAGATCGTCCCAGCCGAAATGCGCGAGCAGCCGGTAGCACGCCGCAAGATCGACGCGCAGCGCCCATTCCTCGGGGCTGACATGGCGCGGCCGCGCCGCCAATCGGGTTTCGAGCGTGTCCATCCTGATGCTCCCGTTTTCGCAAGCCGTTGCGGGCAGCGTGGCGGGTTTCACCCGATGTAGCAAGCGCCGGCATGCCCGCCATGCGTCCTTCGAGACGCGCCCGTTGGGCGCTCCTCAGGATGACGTAAGTATGTGGTGGCATTAAGAAAGCCCGTCATCCTGAGGAGGCGCGAAGCGCCGTCTCGAAGGACGCGGGATGTTCATCCAGCGTTGACCTGCACCAGGGCCGGCAGCTGGCCGGTGAAGCCGCCTTCGTCTTCGAGGCAGCGCAGGTCGAGGATCACCCGGCCCGCTTCGATCCGGCCGATGACCGGGATCGGGAGCCTGCGCAGCCGCCGCGCGAGCGCCTCGACCGTGGCGCCCGAGGGAGATCGCGGCAAGAGCGCCAGCCCGGCGC
>JBARKH010000301.1:0-2040 GCA_049801295.1 Allostellaceae bacterium
CCTGCCTGCAGGTAGAGGTCGGCAACGCGCCGGCCCGGGCGCTCTATGCCGGCTTTGGCCTCGCCGAACTCTACCGCTACCACTATCGCCGTGCGCCGCCCCGCACGTAAGCTGCGGCGCTGCGCCCGGCGATGCAGCCGAAGACGGTGCCGGCCATCAGCCCGGTGCCGCTGGCGTAATTGTGATAGTAGAGCCCGCCGACCATCTCACCGGCGGCGAAAAGCCCGGGGATCGGCATGCCCGTCACGTCCTCGACCGCGGCAGCGTTGGTGATCTTCAATCCGCCGAAGGTGAAGGTAATCCCCGTCGTCACGCCATAGGCTTCGTAGGGCGGCTGATCGAGGCGCTGCGCCCAGTTGGTCTTGTCGATCGCGAGCCCCTGCGTGCCGAGCCCGTCATGGATGTTGGGGTTGAACGGCACATCGGGGCGCGGCGCCGCGTTGAAGGCGCGCACGGTCTCGAGAAAGCCGCGTGCTTCGACGCCTTCCAGGCGCTCGGCGAGCGCTTCCAGCGTGTCGGCCTTCTCCTTCGTCGTGCGCGGGATGCGGTATTCGTCGCGCAGCAGGTGGAGGGTTTTCTGGTCGAACACCTGCCAGGCGAACATGCCGGGCTGCTTCAGGATTTCGCCCCCGTATTTGGCGTAGGTGTAGCTGTGGAAATCGGCGCCCTCGTCGAGAAAGCGCTCGCCCCTGGCATTAACGACGATGCCGTACGGATAGCCGTGCTTCTGGAAGCGGTCGCCGACATCGAGGTCGCCGACCGGCGGTGCGTTGAGGTCCCAGGCGCAGGCGTGCGCCCCCGACCAGTGCCCGGCCGGCGCCGCGCCGATATCGAGCGCCATCCTGAGCCCCGCGCCCGTATTGAAGCGCGAGCCGCGCACCTTGGCGAGGTCCCAGCCGGGCCCGAGATAACGCGCCCGCATCTCGGCGTTGGCCTCGAACCCGCCGCAGGCGAGGACGACCGCCTTCGCGCGCAGATCGACCAGCCTTCCCGCGCGCCGCACCCTCACCCCGGCGATCCCATCATCGCCCTGCAACAGCGCAACGGCCGGGGTATCATAGAGGATCCGGATCTCTTCGCGCTCGGCTCGGCCATGCAGCGCCTTCATCAATTCCTTGCCGCCGCCCCAGATGTGACAGGCCAGCCCGCCCCAGAACTTGAACTTGCCGTCGACCCGGAACGCCTGGCGCCCCAGCCCCAATTGAAACCGCACGCCCTGCGCCCGCATCCACACGCCGGCATCGAAGCTCCGGGTGATGAGGATCTCGGTCAAATCGGGGTCGCTCCTATATTCGGTGAGCCGCCCGATATCGTCGTAATACTGCTCCTCGGTGTAGGTCCCGACATCGACGTTGGCGAGTTCGTGGTCGCTGATGTCGGGGATGAGGCGCCCCAAATCGTCGAACCCGTGATAGACGATGCGCCACGCCCCGCCGGTAAACGCCGAATTGCCGCCGCGCCAGTGTTCCGGCGCGATCTCCAGCATCAAGACCGACGCGCCACCCTCCCGCGCCGACAACGCCGCGCAAGTTGCCGCATTGCCGGCGCCGACGACGATGACGTCATGCTCGGGGATGTCCATCGCGCCACTCCATTACCGTCATCCCGGCGAAAGCCGGAACCCATGGTAGTGCACGTAAAAAAATTATCCGAGTTGGTTCGAGGGTGATGCCAGATTACGAAGAGCTGTGGGTGCGGAAGAGTGGATCCCGGCCTTCGCCGGGATGACGGATTGGGAGGGGAAATGATTGGCGAAACCGTCCAGCTCGCCGAACATGCCGCGGGCCTCCGCTATGAGGACCTGCCTGCGGAGGTCGTCGCTTGCGCGAAGGACTGCATCGCCGATACGGTGGCGGCCTGCATCTGCGGCAGCGACAAGCCGTGGAGCCGGATCGTCATCGAGTACGCCGAGCGCACCGGCCCGGGCGGCACGAGTCGCATCTTGGGGGCCGGCAGCGCGGTGCAGGCGCCCTCTGCGGCGCTGGCCAATGGCGCGCTCGCGCACGCCTTCGAGCTTGATGCGCTGACGCGGCCGGGAGC
>JBARKH010000302.1:0-4558 GCA_049801295.1 Allostellaceae bacterium
CCGGACGCAGCGCCTCGAGTTCCCCCCGGCAGTCCGGGCACGAGGCGATGTGGGCTTCGGCCGTGGCGATCTCCCTCGCAGGCAGGGCCTGCAGTGCATAGGCACACGTCCTCTCACTCTGTGGGCATTGCTTGCGATGGGATGCACTCATACCTCGCCTCCTCCCGCGTTCAACGCCCGCCGCAGCTTGTGGAGCCCCGAGCGAATTCGCGTCTTGATGGTGCCGAGCGGCTGGTTCAGCCGTGCCGCGGCCTCTGCGTGGGTCAGGCCGTGGAAGAACGTCGTTTCGATGGCCAAGCGCTCATCCGGCGTGAGCACAGCCAATGCCGCGCGAAGAGACTTTTCCTGTTCGCGTAGTTCTAGGACATCGCGCGGATCGGCAGCCACCTCGGCCGGCACCTGCGGATCGCCGCCGCCGCTGCGCTTCTTCCGGCTCTCGAAGCGCAGGCGATCGATGGCGCGCGAGCGCGCCTGGTTCATGATCCAGCCGAGTACCGTGCCTTTCTCGGCATCGTAATCCGACGCGCGCCGCCATACATCATGGAATACGTCGACGGTGAGTTCTTCCGCGGTCTCCCGGCTGGCTGTGATACGCATCACCAACGTGAAAACGACACGATGGGCCATCTCATAGAGATGATGGAGCGCGAGTTGGTCGCCTACGGCAATCGATCGAACGAGCGTCACCCAGTCCTGCTCCGGCACCGAAGCCTTGGACTTCGCGTACAACACGTCCCCCAGGGTTGCTGGGGGCTTTTGTTGATATTTCTCCGTCATGCCAACCTGCCCGCCATTAACCAAGATATAGCAATATCGCCAGCCCGACGCTATGCAGGACGGGCAGCCGGTCCGCCGTCCTCAGGCGCCAGAGCGGTAATCAGGTGCGGCGGCGGCGCTGTTGCCTTTGTTGGCGAGCCTGAGCGCGTCGAGTTCATCGCGCCGCGGGCCGAGTCACTCTTAGTTCTGACGGTGTTTTTCTCTCGCGTGCAAATCGGCGTCACACGTAAGGGAGGAGCGAAAATCTACCAATCGTCCCTGGTCGTCGAGCCTGATCTCCAAGCCTACCGAATCGCCGTCGCTACCGATCCGGCTCAATTTTACCGTTCCGTTGATCGCCCCATGGGCCACCGATTGCCTGCCAATTCCGACACCGCGGTCTCGATTTCAGCGGCCCGCTCGACGTCAAAACCCAGACTCGCCGCCATGGGCCGCGCAATTGCCCTCACGAATAGGACGTCCGTCTCGTTGGTCACGACGACCGTCTCTTCCGATATCTGGGCAGCCAATGCTGTCGAGAGTACAACGAGGTGAGACCGCATAGCGCAATCGTTGATAGGACGCCGATAGCGCTGTTATCCACCCACGCCCCCTCCCCTGCTGCGATCGAGGCCAACCGGCGTGAGCACGGGAGACAGACATGGAGCAAATCAGCGCGACCATCGAGGTGGCAAAAGGGTGGCTAGACGCGCGGCGCGGTTCCGGATCATGCCGGAAGCTGATGACATCCATGAGAACTCAAAAGTCGGGTTAGTGCGTGAGACTCCCGGATCTGGTAACGAAGGGTGAGCTGCGTACGTTCCGGGCGGAACACTCGAAGACGCTTGGGAGCGGGTAAAGTCTTGATCTGTGCTGACGGCCTTTTTGAGGCCGGCGCCATGTCATCCCTGGTTCTCGCGCCTGAGAAGGCCCACGAGCGTTATCGAGGAACGATTAGCTTGGGCACGTTGCGCAATTGGCGGATGATGAAAATTGGGCCCTCCTTCCTGACGCTCGGACGTGCGGTCTTGTATCTTCTCGCGGCGTTAGAGGCACGAGATCGGAAGAACCTCGTGATCTGTCGTGCTGCAAAAGTCCTGAGCGAGAATGAGCGAGAGGCAGCGGGATGATCACGAAACGTCAAGATCCACCGCCTCCAATCTCCGGCCCCAACGGAATCGACCGCTCAAAAATGACAATTAAATCAATCCGATGCGGGCGATGGTAGTTTGATGCACAAAGACCCCGCTCGGTACCCCACGGGGACCACCGATCACGTTTGGGCATGCTCGTGACTAAACACTACGCGTGACAGTTGCTTAGCAGGCCCCGGTGCGAATCTTCCATAGCCGTATGAGGGATGGATACCAGCTCCTATTCCATTGCGGTTGACCAGCCGGAGCATGCTCGACCAGCGAATGCCTTCGCCGGGGGCGAGCATCCGCCCGAGCCGAACCGAGCAGCTTCGAACGCCCGTACAAGTGCAAATCGGTCACCCTAGGAAGCGATCCTCGCAGTGCTATTAGAGAGCATCCGCGTCGGGGCGGAGATCGGGCCGGCCCGGCATGCTCAGGGCTGACCTGCCAAATCGTAGTGTTGGTGCCCGTTCTGGAAGTCGCAAACGCGAGATCACGGCGAAGCGGAAACGCATAGCGCCACCACTGGTCGTCCAGTTGGAGTCTTGGGTGCAGCTGCGCGGCGGCGCGCTTGGCCGCCGCGCGTGCGATGCACACCCTGATCGCCACGGCCAAGCTCAACGACATCGACCCGTCGGCCCGGCTCGCTAACGTGCTACGCCGGATCAACGATCACCCGGCTTCCAGGCCCGGCGAACTCGTGCCGTGGAACTGGGGGGCGCCCCTCGCCGAAGCCGCCGCCGCTCAACCGCGATTCGCGGACGAGGAAGCCCGTTGCCGGCCCAGGCATGCGGCGCATCTCCCGAGAGTCAACGGAGGATGGCGGTTGCTTGACACCCGCGGCGCCGGGCCATGAACTCTCGGCACTTCGGTCAGCCGGAGCCCGCCTTTGAACGACATCGTTCCACCGCGCTTGTCGCGGGGCTCACTTGCCCTCCCCTACGACGAAGGCGACATTCGCCGTTGCCTCGGGTACGAACTCGAGAAGGGGCGCTCGTATCAACGCCGCGGCGCGGTGCGCGATCTGCATGCCGACAAGGGCGGGCAGCGGCTCATCGCCGATGTCCAGGGGACGCGCCGGCGGCCCTACCGCGTCTTTGCCGAGATCCAGCCGGGCCCGCGCATCCGGCTGTCGGGCCGGTGCAGCTGCCCGGTGGTCATCGATTGCAAGCACGTGGCCGCCGTGCTGCTGGAGGCGCTCAGCAACCCGCCGCAAGGGATCGTCGCCGCCGACCCGCTCGGCGGTTCGGTTGCCGGCTGGCTCGATCGGCTGCGGCGCGGGTCGAGCAAACCCGCCCGCACCCCCGAAGAGATCGTCTTCCGTGTCGATACTGCGCCCCATCCGAGCCAGCCCTTCGCGCTCGATCTGCGCGTCGCGCGGGTGCTGAAGAGCGGAGCCTATGGCGCCGACCGGGCTTGCCCGTCCGGACTCGAAACCTCGACGGCAAAATATGTCCAGCCCGAAGATCGGTTGATCGCCCGGTTGATGCGCAGCCTTTCCTTCGGATCGCCGCAGCTTCCGGACGATCCCGATACGCTCCATCTGGTGATGGAGCGCATCATCGCGACTGGCCGGTGCTGCTGGCGCGAGATCGCGAACCCGCCGCTTGCACTTGGGCCGCGGCGGGCGGCCCGGCTCGGCTGGCAGCTCGGCGAGAATGGGCACCAGAGCGCGACCATTGTCGAGATCGAGGGTGGGGCGATCGGCTTGCCCTGCGCCGCGCCCTGGTATGTCGATCCCGAGGCCCGTCTCGCCGGGCCGCTCGAATTCGATCTGCCGTCCGGGCTGATTGCCGGGTTCCTGGCGGCACCGCCGATCGATCCCGTGCAGGCGGCAGCCCTCGGCGGCGTTTTCGAGCGCGAGTTCCGCGGTTTTGCCCTGCCGCGCCCGCCCGCCGACATCGTCGAGGAGGTCCACGATGCCGCTCCGGTCCCGCTGCTCCGGTTGGCCAACCGGCGGCACAACTGGAGCTATTGGGCGCCGTCGCGAGAGGCCGACGGCAGCCTCGACATCGCGCTGTTCGGCATCGCCTATGACGGGCGGGTGATCGATCTCGCCGCCGATCCCGAGGAGATGCGCCGGGTCGAGGGCGGGCGGCTGGTGGTCCAGCGTCGCGACATCGCCGCCGAGCGCGCGGCGTACAACCGGCTGCAACGGCTGGGTCTGGGACCGGCCGGCGATTTCAGCAAACGCAGCGGCGACGGCGCCTATCTCGCGTTGAGTCTACGCCAGGATACGGCGGGTTGGCCGGGTTTCGTCTACCAGGCGGTACCGCTGCTCGAAGCCGAAGGCTGGCGGATCGAGTTCGAGGACGGGTTTCGCCATCGCGTCGTGGAGGGCGGCGGCGATTGGACGGCCGCGGTATCCGAGGGCAGCGCCTGGTGGTTCTCGTTCGATCTGGGCATCGATGTCGATGGCGAGCGGGTGCCGCTGCTGCCGGTGCTGACCGCGCTGCTGCGGCAATTGCGGCAGCCGGGCATGCCCGACAGCCTCGATGCGCTGGCCCATAACGGCACCGTCTTCGGCACGCTCGCCGACGGCCGCCTGGTCGCCTTGCCGCTCGAACGCACCAAGGCGATCCTGTCGGCGCTGGTCGAGCTGTACCACCCGGAAACCCTGTCGCCGAGCGGCGCGCTCGACATCTCGGCCGGCGAAGGCGCCGCGC
>JBARKH010000303.1:0-14911 GCA_049801295.1 Allostellaceae bacterium
CGCTCTCGGGCGGCGAGCGCCAGCGGGTCGCCATCGCCCGCGCCATCGTGCGTCGGCCCGAGCTCTTGATTGCCGACGAACCGACCGGCAATGGCGGTGACGAGATCGCCATTCTGCTGGTCCGCATCTTCGAGCGGATCAACCGCCTCGGCACGACAGTGCTGATTGCCACCGACGACAGCGCCTTTGCCCGCCGGTTCGAGCATCAGCGTTTCCACCTGGATCACGGCATGCTGTCCGAGGCCGGCGCTGCGCTGGCGCAATGACCGCAGATCGGCTCGCCGCGGCACGGCGCGGACTTCCGCTGGGGAGGGACCAATCGGCACGTTTCCTGCCGTGGATTATCGCGCTCCTGGTCTACGTCGCCGGGATGGGCGGGGTCGGGCTCCTCGTGCTTGACCACACGCTGCGCGCTGCCGAGCAGACGCTCGCCACGACCGCGACGCTACAGATTCCCGCAGACGCCTCCGACGCCAGACTAGCGACGGTTCTGGCCCTGCTCCGTCAGACCCCCGGCATCCAATCGGTGCATTTGCTCGAACCGGCGGAAACCGCCCGGCTGCTCGAACCCTGGCTCGGGCCGGCGGTGCCGCTCGACGAATTGCCGGTGCCGCGGCTGATCGATCTGCGCATCGATCCCAATGGGGGGGCCGATATTGCCGCGCTGCGGCTGCAGCTCGCCTCGGTGGCGCCCAATTCGCGGCTCGACGATCATCTTCCATGGCCGCGGGGGATGCATGCGGCCGCGCGCCGGATCGAGGGTATCCTCGCGGCGTCGATCACCGTCGCGTTACTGCTGATCGCGGTATCGGCGGTGTTCGCGGTCCGCACCACCCTGATGGCCGATCGATCGGTCGCTCAGTTGCTGCACCTGCTGGGCGCTGCCGATGCCGTTATCGCCCGCTTGTTCGCGACGCGGTCACTGCGGCTGGGGCTGTTGGGCGGTGTCATTGGCGCTGTCGCCGCCCTCTTCACGATCCTCGCTTTGCGGGGCGCGGGGTCGATGGTGCAGCTGCCGGCGCCCGGCGACCTGCGTGGGGCAGACGATTGGCGGGTTTTCGCGATCCTGGGCGGGGTCGTGCCGGCCGCCGGGCTCATCGCGATGGCGAGCGCATGGGTCGCCGTGCGGCGCCGGTTCGCCCTCATGCCGTGAGCGCCGGTGCACGCCTGGCCGCATCCGCTTCGCCGCCTGGGGTGGCTCGCGCTCGCCGCGTTCGTGCTGTGGCTTGGCGGGCTGGCTATGTTTGTCACAAGCAGCTTGATGATCCCGGTCGACCCGTCGATCCGCACCGATGCGATCGTGGTGCTGACGGGAGGACGGTTGCGGCTCGAAACCGGGCTCGAGCTGTTCGCCGCAGGTGTGGCAAAGAAGCTGTTCATTTCCGGCGTCAATCAGCGCGTCGACCGCGACGAGTTGCTGCGCGCGCTGGGGCAATCGGCGGAGCGCGCTTCGTGTTGCATCGCGCTCGGCCACGAGGCCGACAACACCCTCGGCAACGCGCGCGAGACCGCGAACTGGATGCGTGCGGAAGGCTATCAGAGCCTGCGCCTCGTTACCAGCTGGTACCATATGCGCCGCGGCCTCCTGGAATTCGCCCGGGCAATGCCGCAGGTCACGATCGTCGCGCACCCGGTCTTCGCGCATCACCTCGACCCGGAGCGCTGGTGGAGCTGGCGCGGCGCCCCGCTCTTGATCCTCGGCGAGTACCACAAGTTTCTGGCGGCCTGGATCCGCCCGGCGCTGACCGCTCTTTATCCGGGATCGCCCGCCACGGTGACGCCGGGATGAGCCGGCTGCGCGCACTCGTCTTCAACGTCGCCTTCTACGCGGTGACCGCGCTCCTGGGGGTGGCGGGGCTGCCGGTGCTGCTGATGTCGCGACGCCGGGTGATGGATTTCGGCCGGTTCTGGGCGCGCTGTGTCCTTGCTCTCCTCAAGGCGATCGTCGGGCTCGACGGTGAGATCCGCGGCCTCGAACACCTGCCTAAGGGCCCCGCGATCATCGCGATGAAGCATCAATCGGCCTGGGATGCGCTGATCCTGCCGATCGTGCTGGGCGACCCCGCGGCGGTGGTGAAACGCGAGCTCCTGTGGGTCCCGTTCTACGGCTGGTACGCGGCGCGGGCGGGTTCGATCGTGATCGACCGCAGGGGCGGCGCCGGCGCGCTGCGCCGTATGGTGAGGGCGGCGCGGAAAGCAGTGGCGGCGGGCCGCAGCGTCGTCATCTTTCCCCAAGGGACGCGCACCGCGCCGGGCCAGCATGTGGCCTACCAGCCCGGCGTCGCGGCGCTCTACCACGCGCTCCAATTGCCGGTCGTGCCGGCCGCGGTCAATTCCGGGCTCTACTGGGGCCGCCGCAGCTTTGTAAAGCGCCCCGGGCGGATCGTCCTGGCCTTCCTCGAACCGATCCCGCCCGGGCTGCCGCGGCCTGAGCTGATGCGCGAACTGGAAGCCCGCATTGAAACGGCGACCCGGAAGCTGGAGGCGGAAGCTGCGGGGGGTCAGGCTGGCGCGGCGCGCGGCGCGGGGAACCAATCCTCATCCCCGACGCCGATAATCTGATCGAGCGAATAAGGACATTCCGCCGGGACACGCGTCGTGAAGCCAGGGGCGGAGCGTTCGAAGCGGCGCAAAACTCGCAGGGCGTAGCGGTACCGCTCCGGTAAATCGATTTTCGCCGCGATGCTGCGCGTCATTTTTTCTCGATCTGAACGCGCCACTCGACGATCTCATCGCGCCAATGCTCGGCGGGCTCTTCGAGACCGGAAAATTCGAGTTTCAGGAAATGCTCGATGATGTGCTCGCAAAGCGACTGAACGGTATGCAGTTCGCTTTTGTCCAAATCTTCGATCGCCTCGGCGATGAGCTCGATATCGAGACGATTTGAGACCGCCGGGAAGCGGCGCAGCAATTCGGCCTGCTCCTGCGTCCAGGCGTAGAAATCCTCGTCGTAGAGCGATCCGTCGGCGGGAGCCATGGGTGCAAGCCTATCACAATCGGTCCAATCCGAACAGTTCGCACCCGATGAACGAAAGTGGAACTTCCTCGCGCTTCGCCCGATCTGCTGGCATAATAACCGGTCCTTGACAACCGAGGAAACCGCGTCGATGGCTACTGTCGCCTCGATCTCGCAGCAGATCTGGGACATGAAATACCGGCTGAAGGGGCCGGCGAATGGAGCGATCGCGGGAGAGCCGATCGACAAGACGATCGAGGACACCTGGCGGCGGGTCGCGCGCGCCTGCGCGGTGCCCGAAAAGGAGCCCGAGCGCTGGGCCGAGCGGTTCTATCAGGCGATGAGCGACTTTTGCTTTCTGCCGGCCGGGCGGGTCATCGCCGGCGCCGGCACCCATCGCCAGGTGACGCTCTTCAACTGCTTTGTCATGGGGACGATCCCCGACGACATGGGCGGCATTTTCGCCCATCTGCGCGAAGCCGCGCTGACGATGCAGCAGGGCGGCGGCATCGGCTACGATTTCTCGACGCTGCGGCCGAGGGGCGCGGTCGTCAAAGGCGTCGGCGCCGACGCGTCCGGGCCGCTCTCGTTCATGGATGTGTGGGACGCGATGTGCCGCACGATCATGAGCGCTGGTTACCGCCGCGGCGCGATGATGGCGACCCTCAGCTGCGAACACCCCGACATCGAGGCCTTTATCGAGGCGAAGTGCGAGCCCGGGCGCTTGCGCATGTTCAACCTCTCGGTGCTGGTGACCGATGCCTTCATGCAGGCGGTGGCCGAGGACGCCCCCTGGCAGCTGTCCTTTGGCGGCACCGTGGCCAAGGTCATCCCCGCGCGCGAGCTGTGGGACAAGATCATGCGCGCGACCTACGCCTATGCCGAGCCGGGCGTCATCTTCATCGACCGCATCAACCGCCGGAACAATTTGTGGTACTGCGAGCAGATCAACGCGACCAACCCGTGCGGCGAACAACCGCTGCCGCCTTACGGAGCCTGCCTCCTGGGCTCGCTCAATCTGGCGCGGTTTGTCGAGAACCCGTTCACCCCGGAGGCGTGGCTCGACACCGACCGGCTGGCGGCGCTCGTCCCCGACGCCGTGCGGATGATGGACAACATCATCGACATCTCGGGCTTTCCGCTGCCGGAGCAACAGGAAGAGGCCGCCAAGAAGCGCCGGATCGGCCTCGGGGTCACGGGCCTTGCCGACGCCCTCATCATGTGCGGGCTGCGCTACGGCTCCTCGGGCGCGGTCACGGCGACCGAAAAATGGCTCGGCACGATCGAGCGCACCGCCTATCTCGCTTCGACCGAACTTGCCGCCGAAAAGGGCGCCTTCCCGCTGTTCGATCGCGACAAATTCCTGGAGGGCGAGACGGTCGCCGGGCTCGACCCGGAAATCCGCGCCGCCATTGAGAAACACGGCATCCGCAATGCGCTTCTGACTTCGGTGGCGCCGACCGGCACGATCTCGCTCTTCGCCGACAACGTGTCGTCCGGGCTGGAGCCGGTGTTCAGCTTCCGCTACACCCGCAACGTGCTCATGCCCGACGGCACGCGCCGCGAGGAGGAGGTCAGCGACTACGCCTATCGCGCGTTCCGCCGCCTCCACGGCGAGGCCGCGCCGCTGCCGGATTATTTCGTCGACGTGCAGACGCTCCTCCCCGAGGACCACCTCGTCATGCAGGCGGCGGTGCAGCGCCACATCGACAGCTCGATCTCGAAGACGATCAACCTGCCCGAAGACATCCCGTTCGAACGCTTCAAGGACGTCTACGCGCAGGCCTATGCGCTCGGCTGCAAGAGCTGCACGACCTACCGGCCCAACGCGGTGACGGGCGCCGTGCTCGAGGCGCGGCCGGAGGCTGAAGCGGCGCCCCCGCCGAGCGCACCGCGCCAGGCCGAACTGCCGCTGGTGGCGCCGGCAGCGGCGGTTCCGGCAAGGCCGGCCGATATTTATCAGGCCGGTGCGGTCGTCTATATGACCCAGCCGCTGTCGCGCCCCGAGGCGCTCCCCGGGCAGACCTACAAGGTGCGCTGGCCGGATAGCGAGCACGCGCTCTACATCACATTGAACGACATCATCCAGGACGGCCGGCGGCGCCCGTTCGAGATCTTCATCAACTCGAAAAACATGGAGCACTACGCCTGGACGGTGGCGCTGACCCGGATGATCAGCGCCGTCTTCCGCCGCGGGGGCGATGTGTCCTTTGTCGTCGAGGAGATGAAGGCGGTGTTCGATCCCAGGGGCGGCGCCTGGGTCGAGGGCAAATACGTCCCCTCGCTGCTCGCCGAGATCGGCGAGGTCATCGAGCGCCACATGATCGAGATCGGCTTCCTGCCGGCCCGCCCGGGACACGCCGAGCAGGCCCAGCAGGTCGTCAACCTCGATCCGGAGCGCACCGCGCTCGGGCCTGCCGGCCCGCGTCTGCGGCAATGCCCCAAATGCGGCGAAGCGGCGCTGATCCGCATCGAAAATTGCGACCAGTGCACCAGCTGCGGCTATTCCAAATGCGGGTAGCCGAGGATGTACCACCGCTCTAGCGCCCCGGTTGCACAACCAGCGCGATTCTTCGCCTTGACTCTCTTCGCGCGCAGGTTCAATCCTGATGTAGACGGTGAATTTTGATCTTCGGTGTTGACAGTCAACAATGGTATCCGTTCTAAAACAATACCTTAATGGATCCCCCTACGAAGTGGCCCTCGAATCAGCCGCTTCCGACTTGGAGCGAATGCAAGCAGAAATACGAGATCTGCGGAAGGCCCTTGCGATCGCTGAGGCCCACGTCCGAGAGATTGGAGGATTAATAGACCGATTGATCCAGCGCGTGCCGCCGGAAAGACGGGCGGCCTATGAGCGTCGACTAGCCCCGCTCCAATCGCCGATCCGTTCGGGTCGAGGGACTACGACATACGAGAATGTCATCGAATTATTCGTCCATCAGCCGCCACGGACGTGGACGGCTCCAGACGTTCATAAAGAACTCGCTGCAAAGGGCATCCCCAGCGACCCTGACCAAATCCACAATGTGTTCCAGTATCTCGCGCGCAAGGGTCGTCTCAGACGCATCAGCCGGGGTCGGTACGAGGTCGTAGGTTATGGCGTCGGGATCGAGGGCGACCCGATGGGAGGGTATGAATGAAGCGTTAGGATTCCGAGACGGGAAGGGCGGCACTCGCGCCAACGAGATGCCGCCCCCGTCGCAGTACCAGCGGAGGTTCGTGCGAGCCTCTACCGCACTACAGGCGGGCGATAGAATCGCATGGGCTCTCCTCTGGGGCAAGACCGCGCTTTGCGAGGAGGAGGGCCATGTTCGGGGCCGATTGCCAGCCGTTCGGCGAAGGCGGCAGCCTGTTTGAGCTTATTCCAACGATTGTGGAAATCGTTGGGCTTGCGGGCATCGCTTGCTTCGCCGGAGTTTACCTCACCCGTACCATGTCAAACCGCATCCGCGGGTGGCGAATCATGCGCCGGCCTCAGGTAACGGCGCCGGTGATCAGCGGGCCGAAGAGGCGCCACTGGGTGCCGTCGAAGCGGCCCATCTGAACCTGCTTGACCGGTGAGAAGTCGGTCGGGCTGGTGTTGAGCTTGATCCCCGGCAGGAGCATCGGGACCGTGAAGTCCTTGAGGCTCGCGGCCTGCTTCATGACGTTTTCCCGGGTCAGTTCGTCGCCGCACTGCTTCAGCACCTGAACGACGGTCGCCGCGTTCGAGGGGCCGTAGACATTGCCGGCATCGGTCTTGTCGCCTTCGGGATAGTATTTGTCCATGAACCCGACCCACCATTTGAAGCCGGCGTCGTCCTTCCAGGTCACGTCGTTGGGGTCTTTGAGGTAGAAGTCGGAAACCAGGCCCTTGGCGTTTTCGAGGCCGGCCGGCTTCAGCGTGGCGGCGACCGAATTGCCGATGCTGCTGAGGACGTGGATCGGCTTCCACTGGATCTCGGCCGCCTTGCGGATCGATTGCGCGGCGAATTTCGGGATCGCGGTGTTGACGAAGACGTCGACGCCTTTGGCCTTCATGTCGACGACTTGCGATTCAACTGTCGGGTCGGTCGTCTCGTAGCTCGCCTCGACGATGACCTTTGCCTTGGAATTATTGCCGAGCCCGTCCTTGACGCCCTTCAAATAATCCTTCCCGAAATCGTCGTTCTGATAGAGGACGCCGACCTTGGCATCGGGCTTTTCCTTCAGGATATAGGCGGCATAGACGCGGCCTTCGCTCTGGTAATTGGGCTGCCAGCCGATCGTCCAGGGATGCCCCTTGGGGTCGTCCCACTTTGTGGCGCCCGTCGAGACGAAGAGCTGCGGCACCTTCTTTTCGTTCATATAGTGCCAGATCGCGCTGTTGGTCGGGGTCCCGAGCGGGCCCGCATCGAGGAGGACCTTGTCCTGTTCGACGAGGCGGCGGGTCTGCTCGACGGTTTTCGGTGGCGAATAGGCGTCGTCATAGGACAGGAAGTTGATCTTGCGGCCGTTCACGCCGCCCTGGTCGTTGATCATCTTGTAATAGGCGGCCATCGCCTTGCCGATCGTGCCGTAGGACGAGGCCGGCCCGGTGTAGAAGCAGGTATTGCCGATCTTGATCTCGGTGTCGGTGACGCCAGGGCCGTATGCCTTGGCGGCGAAGCTGAACCGCGGCATAGCCAGCGACAATGCTGCCGGCGCGGCGGCAAGGATGCTGCGGCGAGTGATCTTCTTCATGGTGACCTCCCTTGGTGTCCGGATCGATTAGACCGATTCTTCACAATCGCCGCGAGCGCGACGGCCGCACGACGACAATTCGCACAAAGCCGGCGGCGCCGGCCGGCATGACGAAGACGACGACCAGGAGAATGACTCCGTATATTGCTCCCGCCAAGCCGGTCGAGACGCTTTCGGCGATGTTCGGCACATAAAGGACGAAAAGTTCGCCGAAGAGGCAGCCGGGGATCGAACCCACGCCCCGATCACCAGCGGCGCGGGGGTGGCGGGAAAGGTTGGGTTCTACCGGTCCTCGGGTTCAGGTAACCGCGCCGGCGATCAGCGGGCCGAACAGCACCCATTTCTGGCCGTCGAAGCGGCCCATCTGGACCTGCTTGAGCGGCGCGAAGTCGGTCGGGCTGGTGTTGGCCTTGATCCCCGGCAACAGCATTGGCACCGTGACGTCGTGCAGGCTCGCCGCCTGCTTCATCACGTTCTCGCGGGTCAACTCGTCGCCGCACTGCTTCAGCACCTGCGCCGTCATCGCGGCCAGGGAGTGACCGGCGACGTAGCCGGCATCGCTCTTGTCGGCGTCGGGCAGATATTTGTCCATAAAGGCAACCCAGGTTTTGAACCCGGCATCGTCCTTCCATGTCGGGTCGCTCGCGTCCTTCAGATAGAAATCCGAGATCAGGTCCTTGGCGTTCTCCAACCCCGCGGGCTTCAGCGTGGCGCCGACGGAACTGCCGATGCTGCTGAGGACGTGGAGCGGTTTCCACCCGATCTCGGCCGCCTTGCGGATTGCCTGCGCCGCGAATTTCGGGATTGCAGTGTTGACGAAGACATCGATGCCCTTCGACTTCATGTCGATCACTTGCGAATCGACGGTCGGATCGGTGGTCTCGTAGCTCGCCTCGACGATGACCATCGACTTCGCCTTGTCGCCGAGGCCATCCTTGAGGCCCTTCACGTAGTCCTTGCCGAAATCGTCATTCTGATAGAGCACGCCGATCTTGCCGCCGGGTTTTTCCTTTGTGATGTAGGCGGCGTAGATCCGCCCCTCGCTCTGGTAATTGGGCTGCCAGCCGATCGTCCAGGGATAGTTTTTCGGGTCGTCCCACTTGGTGGCGCCGGTGGCGACAAAGAGCTGCGGCACCTTCTTCTGGTTCATGTAATGCCAGATCGCCGAGTTGGTCGGCGTGCCGAGCGGGCTGGCAACCAGCAGCACCTTGTCCTGCTCGACCAGCTTGCGCACCTGCTCGACCGTCTTCGGCGGGGAGTAGGCGTCGTCGTACGAGATGAAATTGATCTTGCGTCCGTTGATCCCGCCCTGGTCGTTGATCATTTTCCAGAAAGCGACCTGCGCCTTTGGGACCGCGCTATAGGACGAGGCCGGGCCGCTATAGGGGCCGGTATTGCCGATCTTGATCTCGGTGTCGGTGACGCCGGGGCCGTAATTCTTGGCGGCGAAGCTGAACCGCGGCATTCCCAGCGACAGTGCCGCCGGAGCGGCGGCGAGGATGCTGCGGCGGGTGATTTTCTTCATGGCGACCTTCCTTGGTGTCCGGATCGATTGGGCCGATTACAATCGCCGCGAGCGCGACAGCCGCGCAACGACAATTCGCGCAAAGCCGGCCGCGCCAGCCGGCATGACGAAGACGACGACCAGGAGAATGACTCCGTAAATTGCCCCCGCCAAGCCGGTCGAGATGCTTTCGGCGATGTTCGGCACGTAGAGGACGAAAAGCCCGCCGAAGATGCAGCCGGTGATCGAGCCGACGCCGCCGATCACCAGCCCGACCAATAGCGAGATCGAGAGGAAGATGGTGAAGCTGTCGGGCGCGACGAAGGCGACTGCGAGGGCGCCCAGCGCGCCGGCGACGCCGGTATAGAGCGCGCTCACGCCAAAGGTCAGCGTCTTATAGAGCGAAGTATTGATGCCCATCGCCGCCGCCGCGATCGGGTGGTCGCGGATCGCCATGATCGCCCGCCCGGTGCGGCTGCGGATCAGGTTTGTCGCCGCCCAGAACATGAGAAGCACGACGGCAAGCGTGAGGTAGTAAAGCCATTGGTCGCCGTCGATCGGCAGAAAGGCGGGCGGATCGGGCTGGTCGAGCGGCAACCCCTGGACCCCGCCGGTCCATCCCTCGAACCCGTGAAACTTGAGGATTTGCGGCATCGCGATCGCCAGCGTGAAGGTCGCCAGCGCAAGATAGAGGTTCTGCAGGCGCAGCGCCGGCAGGCCGAACAGAAACCCGACGACAAAGCACACCCCGCCCGCAGCCGGCAGCGTCCAGAGATAGCTTACATCGTAGTTGTGCATCAGGATCGCCGCGGTATAGGCGCCGATGCCATAGAACGCGCTGTGGCCGAGCGAGAACTGCCCGTTGAACCCGGTCAACAGGTTGAGGCCGAGGATCGCCAGGCCGTAGATCATCACCTGGGTCAGCTGAAACATGACAAAGCTGGTGGCGACCCACGGCAGGATCAGCGCCACCACGATGACCGCGGGGATGACGAGGCGAGGCGCGCTCAATCGCATCGCCAGCGCCGGCGCCAGGGCGGCCGGCGGCGCGGCGACAGCTTCCTTTTGCGGCATCGTCATACCCGGCTCACCGCGGTGCGCCCAAAAATGCCGCTCGGGCGGAACATCAGGACGACGACAATCACCACGAGCGCGATCGTCAGCTTCATCTCGCGCCCGAAAATGGGGATGAAGCCGCCAAGGTTCTCGATGACGCCGACGGCGAACCCGCCAGCGACCGCGCCGGCGGGGCTGCTCAACCCGCCGAGGACCGCCCCGGCGAACCCATAAAGGAGGACGCCCAGCATCATATTGGGTTCGAGAAACACCACCGGCGCGATCAGCATGCCGGCGACCGCACCGATCGCCGCGGCCATGCCCCAACCGAGCGCCGTCATCCAGCCGACGCGGATGCCGACGAGGCGCGCGGATTCCGGGTTGGTCGCCGCCGCCCGCATTGCCAGCCCGAGCCGGGTGCCGCGGAAGAACGCGTAGAGGAGGCCGAGCATCACCAGAGTTACGCCGATCATGCCGGCCTCATGGGTGTCGATGAGGGTCCCGCCAAACAGGGGCTTATGGCCGAACGGGGTTGGGAAGCTCTTGATCGTGAAATTCCAGATCTGACCGGCGGAACTGTTGAGGATGCTGAAGAGGGCGATGAAGGCGGCGATCTGGCTGAGGATCGGTGCATTCTGGATCGGCCGAAACAGTACCCGGTCGATGACGACGCCGCCAACGAACGAGATGATGATCGTCAGCCCGAAGGCGACCCAATAAGGCTGGCCCCATTCGATCAGCTGCCAGGCGATGAAGGTCGAGAACATCGCCATCTCGCCCTGGGCGAAGTTGAGATGGTCGATCGCCTGGTAGATCATCACCACGGCCAAGGCCATGCAGGCGTAGATCGCGCCGTTCGCCAGCCCCGCCATCACCTGCTGCAGCACCAGTTCCATCGTCTAGTACCCGAGATAGGCGCGGCGGATCGACTCGTCGGCGCCGATCACCGCGGCCGGTGCGTCCATCACGATATGCCCGGTTTCGAGCACATAGGCATGCTCGGCCAGGTCGAGCGCGAGGGTTGCGTTCTGCTCGACGATCAGCATCGCCATGCCCATCTCGCGGTTGAGCTGGCCGAGGATCGCGAACAATTCCTCAACAACCAGCGGCGCCAGGCCAAAGGAGGGCTCGTCGAGCAGCATCAGGCGCGGCCGCAGCATCAGCGCGCGACCGACCGCCAGCATCTGCTGTTCGCCGCCGGAGAGGGTCCCGGCCTGCTGCGCGCGGCGTTCCTTGAGGCGCGGGAAATGCGCGTAGACCCGCTCGATATCGGCGGCGATCCCGGGCCGGTCGCGCCGAGTCATCGCGCCGAGCTGGAGATTTTCCTCGACCGTGACGCGCAGGAACGTGCCGCGCCCGTCGGGGACATGGGCAATCCCGAGGCGCACGATGTCTTCGGTCGCCCAGCCGGTGATGCGCTTGCCGTCAAAGCGGATCTCGCCGGCGCTGCGCACCATCCCGCAGAGCGCGCGCAGCACCGTCGTCTTGCCGGCGCCATTGGCACCCAGCAAGGTGCGCACCCGTCCCTCATCGAGCCCGAAAGCAACCCCGAACAGCGCCTGCTGCTCGCCATAAAAGGCGTCGAGGTTCTCGACCTCGAGCATCATCGGGCGGGTTCCGTGGCGGCGGATTTCGGGCCGGTGCCGAGATAGGCGCGGATTACCTCTTCGTCGCGCTGTACTTCTGCGGGCGTCCCCTCGGCGATCTTGCGGCCGAAATCGAGCGCGACGACCTTGTCGGAAACCGCCATTACCAGGTTCATGTGATGCTCGACGAGTAAGACGGTAACCTGGCGCTGGTCGCGGACCCGGCGGATGAGGGCGCCGAGTTCGCCGACCTCCTCGTGATTGAGCCCGCCCGCCGGCTCGTCGAGCATCAAGAGCTTCGGGTTTCCGGCGAGCGCCCGGGCGAGTTCGACCCGCTTTCGGGTGCCGAGCGGCAGGCCGCCGGCGGGGCGCAAGGCCACCTCCTCAAGATCGAGCAGGTGGAGTAGCGACCAGGCGGTTTCGGTAAGCGTGGCCTCCTCGCGGCGGACCCAGGGCAGGCGGAACGTATCGCTGACGAAATCGCTGCGGCTATGGGCATGGCCGCCGATGCGGACATTGTCGAGCACGGATTGCGGGGCGAACAGCGCGAGGTTTTGGAAGGTCCGCCCGATACCGATCTGGGCGATGCGGTGCGGCGCCCGCCCCAGCATCGATTGGCCCTCGAAGAGGATGTCGCCGCGATTAGGGGTGTAGAGCCGGCTGACACAGTTGAAGAGCGTGGTCTTGCCGGCGCCGTTCGGTCCGATGAGGCCGAGGATCTCGCCGTCCTCGATGGCGAACGAGACGCCGTCGAGCGCAACGATGCCGCCGAAACGCACGGCGATGTCGCGGATTTCGAGCAACGGCGTACGCGCGGCGGCCGCGCTCATCGGCCCGCCGATCGCCGTGATGTCGGCACTAGCCACAGCCCGCCGCCGATGGACGCAACACGCACGGGCCCTCCATCGGCACCGTTCTCCCCGTCATCCCTTGGGCCGAAGCCGCCGCGACCCTGCCGATGGCGAGTCGCCGAGTCAAGGCGGTATCGGCGAGCGGTCGAGCTCAAAAGCGCTGCAGCAGCCGATCGATATAATCGAGCTCGATCCGCGGCCGGGAACGCTCGCCGGCGCGACGGCGCAGTTCGTCAAGAATCTGTCGCGATTTTTGCAAGGTATTTGCGTCGGGGATCTTAACGTCGCCCTGATCGAAGGTGCCGTTGTTTGACGTCGGCCGGCCGAACGGGTCGGGCAGCCGCCGGTTGCGCGGATCGCCGCTGGTCGGTCCGGGCTCCTCGCCATTGGGGTCGCCGAACATGTTGCCGAGGCGCTGCTGGAGCTCTTGGGCAAAATCGCGCGCGGCCTGCTGGAGCTGGTCGAGCGCTTCCGTTTGCGGTCCGATCGCCTCGCCCGGGCGGCTGCGCTCCAGGGCACCGATGGCGTCGCGCATCGCCCGCTCGGCCCGGCCGAACGGCGCGGGGATATCGCCCATTCCGTCGCCGAGCTGCCGCATGATCTCGCCGAGCGCGCGGCGCAGCCCCTCCTGCTGACCGGCGGCCTCGCCCATCTCGCCCTGTTGACCGCTATCGGCCGCATCGTCACCGGGCTGCTGCCCCGGTTGCTGGCCCTTCCGCTGGCCCGATTGCCGGCCGGGTTGCCCATTGCGGTTCTGCTGACCCTGCTGGCGCTGGGCACGGAAGCTGCGGTCGAGCAATTGCTGCTGGCGTTGCATCAATTCCTGCAGGCCGCGCATCAGCTGCTGCGCCTGGTTCGCGCCCTGCTGCTGCATCTGGCCCGGACGGGCGGCGCGCAAATTCTCCAGCATGCTTTGCATCTGCGACAAAAGCTCGCGGGCCTCTGCGCGCGCGCCGCTGCGCGCCAGCTCCCGGGCGCGATCGAGCATGCGTTGCAAATCGCGGGACGTGACAACTTTCGAGGGGTCGGCCGGGGTGGCCGCTGCGTTGGGGTGTTGCTGGAGCTCTTGCGCGAGCGCTTGCATATAGCGGTCGAGCGCCTCCTTCAGCTGTTGCATCAGCTTCTCGATCTCGGCGTCGGGGGCGCCCTTCGCGAGGGCGTCCTGCAGCGCCTCTTGGAGCCGGCGCAGATCGCGCTCGGCCAGCGACATTTGGCCGTCTTCGATGCGCAGCGCGGTGTCCCACAACAGTTGTTCGATCGCGGCAATCGCGTCCTTGCCGCCGTCGTGGCGCAGCCGTTGTCCGGCCAGCCGCAGCGCCAGATAAACCACGGTGTCGTCGCGGTAGAGCACCGGCCGCTTGTTCAAATCGCCGAGGATCTCGGCGACCGCTTGGGCCGAGCCAGGGTCCTTTGCCATTTCCTTGCGCTGGTCGATGATCGCGCGCGCCACCGGATTGCGAAAGCTCCGTTCGGGAAGGACCGTTAACACCGGCTCGCTCTCGCCGGCCTGGCCGAGCGCATCGGTGGCGACGAGCCGGATCTCGACCGGCAGGCCGGCCCAGGGATGCGGCGACAGATCGTGATAGCTCGTCGCCGCGGCCTCCTTGAGGTGCAGCCCCGGCAACGGCAGCTCGAGTTCGATTGCGTCCCCGGGCGCCTCCCCGGGCGCGCTTTCCGGGCCGGCGCCCTGACGGCGGATCACCGCCTTCACGCTCTCGACCCCGTAATCGTCGTTTGCCCGATAATCGAGGCGCAGCGCGGCGCGCGGCGTCGCCGTGGGCGGCTGGGCAAAGGCGATCGTCGGCGGCTTGTCGGGAATGACCTCGATCGGCCAGCGGCCGAGCACCGTCCCACCCTGGTCGAGGGTCAAGAGGTTGCCGCCGGTCAGGGTCGCTTCGACCCGGAAATTCGCTTTGTCGATCGCCGCGAAATCGCGTGCGTCCCCGTCGATCGTCAGGCGCGGCACGGCGCCGCCGCCATGCACCTGGGCGAGGAGCGCGCTGCCGGCCGCAACCTCTACCCGCTCGCTGTCGCCGGCGCGCAGGAATTGCGGCGCGAGCCCGGTGTATTCGGGCGGGGTAAGCCACAAATCGAAGCTCACCGCTATTCCGCCCGCGCCACCATCGAACGCAGGGGTAAAGGCGTGGGTCACCCGGTCGCGCCAATCGGCGCCGGCGTCGATCGCGCCCAGCAGCAACAGGATTGCCAGCACCGAGCGCACCCCCCAGGGGTCGCGCCGCGCCAGGTCCGAGAC
>JBARKH010000304.1:0-4139 GCA_049801295.1 Allostellaceae bacterium
GATACGGCGTCTACCTGGGCCTCGGCGGCAGCGTGACCAACGGCCAGAGCGGGTCGTCCAGCGGGCTAATCTCCGGGGCAACCTACGGCGTCAAGTTCGAGCACGCCGGCACCGTCGCCAATTTCGGCACGATCACCGGGTCCAATAACAGCGGCGTCTACCTGCGCGCTGGCGGTAGCGTGACCAACGGTCAGAGCGGTTCACCCGCCGGGCTGATCTCCGGGCAATCCGATGGCGTCCAGATCGACAGCGGCGCCGGTACTGTCACCAATTTCGGGACGATCGCCGGTGCGGGCGGCACGGCAGTCGGCTTCGGCGGCACCGGCGGCAACCGGGTGGTTATCGAGCCGGGGGCGGTATTCAGCGGGATCGTCAACGGCGGCACCGGCGACAACACGCTGGAGTTGGGCTCGGCCGCTTCGGTCGGCACCTTGGTGGGGCTCGGCACCAAGTATCTCGGCTTCTCGAATGTGACGGTCGATGCCGGGGCGCGATGGGCGCTGAGCGGCAACACGATCGGCGCGGGTGTCAAGCTCAGGTCGACGGGGTCGGCGCTCATCGCGCGCGCCCTTGCGCCGTGCCGCAATTTATTGTTTGGTGGGGGTCTTCCGCCGTCTGCGAAAGACCCCCCGCCCGGTCAGGTCTGCGACACCTGCCGGGCGGACCCTTTTCGGCCAAGGATCACCGCGCGATCAACCGCGGCCGGCCCCGGCGGGCTGGCTGCCGCTCTTCGGGCTGATATTTGGCGAGCTCGCGAAGCCGGGCGTCGCCCGCCACCGGATCGATCAACACCGAGTTGCCGGCCCTGATCAGCGGCATCCGGAGCTTTTTCGCGAGACTTTGTTGGGCGCGTTTTGTTTTCGCCGCCGGGAACCGCGACGGGGCATATTCGGTGTAGAACAACTCTAGCGCCGGTGGGGCATTCTCGCCCAGAAGCGCACTTTTCTGGATTGTCTGTGGCATAGAGAGACCCTCGGAAGGCACGCGCTCGCGGTCGCGGGCCGGTTAACCGAACTTACCCGCCGGTCTTCCGATGATCGGCTGGGGGTCTCTGTTGCAGGAGCCGCACTAACTATAAGCGCGACCGGCGGCGCATTGCAAATGCGTGAAGAGCGTCGGTCTATGCCGGTTTTGCGCCCGGCCGCCGCACCATCCGGCCAACGATGTCGACGGCTTGGCGCTGCGCCGCGTCGGACAAATGCGCATATCGCGCCGTCGTCGCCGGCTTTGCGTGCCCCAGCACGCTGCCGACCACCGGCAAGCTCAGGCCCGCCGCGATCAGCCAACTCGCAACGCTATGCCGCAGATCATGAAAACGCACGTCGGTCAGCCCGGCCTCGGCCCGGATTTCGCGCCAGTCGCGCTCCAGCGCGTTGCAGTGGGTTTTTGTGCCGGCGCCGCGGAAGACGTGATCATCGTCACGCAGCCGCACAACCTTGCCATCGCGTTCGGCCAGCCGGCGGCGCAAGACCTCGACCGCCTGGGGTGACAGCGTCAGGCGATGCGGCCGGCGCTGCTTGGTCAGCTCGGGCGGTTTCACCCAGACCGCGCCCTCCAGATCGACATCCGCCCAGCGCATCGACAGGATCTCGCCGCGCCTCGACCCGGTCAACGCCGCCAAGGTGATCGCGTCGACGCTGTCCGGCCGGTGGTCGCGCCGACGTTCAAGTACCATCATCAGCCGGTCGAGTTCCTCGCCCGAGAGGAACCGTTCATGGTGGTCTTCCCGGTTGCCCTTGACGTGTTGCGCCGGGTTGGTGTCGCGCATCTTCCAGATGATCGCCCGCGTGTACAGTGTCGAGCACAGGGATTTGACGGCGTTGGCGCGCCTCGCCTTACCCGCCTCGGTGATCTTACGGTGCAGCCGTTCGATGTGCTCGCGCTCGACGGCGCGAACCTTCGTCTTGCCGATCACCGGTTCGATCCAGTCGCGGTACATGGCCGCGTACTCGGCCCTTGTCCGCGGCGCGCGGCTCGGCAGCTCCTCGGCCTCGAACCGCCCCCAAAGATCGGCGACGGTGGGCTCGGCGCGCATCTCTTCAAGGTCGCCCAGGGGATCGCCGCGGTCTTCCACGATGGCGCGGTATTCGGCAGCTTTCTTGCGGGCGTCCTCGATCGATCGGCTGGCGACGTCGCCGATCGTCATGCGCCGCTCGACCCCATCGGCAAGCCTGCGGTAGTTGAGGCGGTAGGCCCGCGAGCCTGCCTTCGTCACCTGCAGCAGGAAACCCCGTGGCGCGTCCTTGTGCGTATCCCAATACAGCCCCGGCCCAAGCGTCTCGGCGAGGCGGGCCGTCAGTTTTACGCGCATGTCCTACTTCCCCTCTGACACGTCCGTCAACGATCGGCTGACCGACAGCAGTATGTCAGAGACGGATATAGCAAGTCTGTGCGCGATTGCGACCTATGATTTCACGAAAATGCAGAAAATCTGCGCCTTACACCGGGATCGCCTCGGCGAACCAAGGCTTTCAAAGGGACGCTAGTCGCTTGGTCTCGCTGTCGGGAAGCCAGACGACATCGGTGACGCCGTTCGCTTTCATCTGCGCCAGCACCGTTTCGGGACTGAGCGCTACCGCCGATGCATCACCCATGATCCTCTCCGCCAAACGAGCGCTGCTATCGTACGATCCCGGCAAAGCGGTAGGCAACCGCTGCGCGGTGACGCTGCCACCAGCGTCCCGCTTGGGATGAGCGTCGCGCGTCCTTCGAGACACCCGCTGCGCGGGCTCCGCAGGATGAGGTTTTTTCTTAATGCCATCAAAAAATTACCTCATGCTGAGGAGCGCTCCGCAGGAGCGCGTCTCGAAGCACGCAGGATGTTGATCCATGATGGACCAGGAATGCTAACCGAGCGCCAGCGCCGCTTTCTCGACCATGGCCGGGTCGGACACCTCGCCACCGCCGATGCGAAGGGCGCGCCGCATCTGGTCCCGGTGTGCTACGCGATCGATGACGTGGCGCTCTACATCACCGTCGACGAGAAGCCGAAGCAGCGCGATATCCCCTTAAAGCGGGTGCGCAACATCCGCGACAACCCGCAAGCGGCCTTCATTGTCGACCGCTATGACGAAGACTGGCGCCGGCTTGGCTGGGTCATGCTGCGCGGCGCCGCCGAGATCCTCGACGAGGGCCCGGAACACGACCACGCCCAGGCGCTGATCGTCGCGCGCTATCCGCAGCTCAAGGCGATGCGCATCGCCGAGCTTCCGGTCATCGCGCTGCGCATCGCGCGAGCGACCGATTGGGGCGATTTATCGGTTGAGTGAGCGCGGGGCCCATTCGCGCGCTAGGCAGGGCTGGCGCCGACGATTAGACTGGACAATGCTCAGAGCTGCCGCGTCACGGAGGAGCCAGATGCAAGCGGAAACTTTCGCCCCGCAACCGCATGCCGGGCTGCGAACCGCGGCGCGGACGGAAACTCTGATCGCCGCGGCATTTGCCGCGCTCCTCGGAGTATTCCTGATCTGGGGCGTCGGCTTTTCGCCGATCGCCGCCTTGCACAACGCGGCGCACGATACCAGGCATTCGATGGCGTTCCCCTGCCACTAGACCGTGACCGCCCCAGATCGAAACACTCCTTCGTCACCCCCGCGCAAGCGGGGGTCCAGGGCAACGCCTGATCGCCCGCCCTGGGTTCCCGCTTTCGCGGGAACGACGGTTCAGTCCGACTCGACGACACTTTAGGCTAGGGTGGCCGCGTTTCGCCGGCTGGTTTGCGCGGCGATCTGCGCCGGGCTCCTGTCCGGCGCTGTCGCCGCCGTCGCGCATCAGTTGTCTACCGTCCCGCTGATCCTCGAGGCCGAGGCCTACGAACAGGCGGCCCGCCATCCGGCGACAGCAACAGGCGCACCCGAGAGCAAGATCAAGCGCGCCGCCGCCACGCTCGTTGCCGACCTGTTGACCGGGATCGGGTTCGCGCTCCTCGTGGCCGCCGGTCTTGCCCTGCGCGGCGGTACGGTTACCTGGCGCGACGGGCTGCTTTGGGGTCTGGCCGGGTTTGCCACGTTCACCATCGCGCCCGGAATCGGGCTGCCGCCCGAGCTTCCCGGCGCCGCGGCTGCCCCGCTCGTCGCGCGCCAGCTGTGGTGGCTTGCCGCCGTCACCTCGACCGGGTGCGCTCTGGCGCTGCTCGCCTT
>JBARKH010000305.1:0-21189 GCA_049801295.1 Allostellaceae bacterium
CTCGCCGCCCGCGCGCTGGCGCTGCGCACCCGGCCGCCCCCCTGCGCACTGGGAGGCGGCCAAGGTTAGAGGACTTCGGGTCGAGACGACCGTTGCAATGTCGTAAACGACGGCCGAGCGGCTTTCCATTCCGGCGAGAAACCCCCATCATCGCGCGCGATCACGGAAGGCTCGCCGCGCGAGGCGTCATGTTGTCGGAGGAAGGCCAAACCTGACCGGCCCGCAATTCACCGAGCAGGTCCGGGCGGAAAACGTCAGGGCCGACGGCGCAGCGAGACTCCTTGGGAGGAATGCGTGGCAACGAGCACGAAAAGAAACGGCCGGGAGGCGCCGAAATTATCGATCGAAGCCACGCTGTGGGCGGCGGCGGACAAGCTGCGCGGCAATATGGATGCCGCCGAGTACAAGCATGTCGCCCTTGGCCTGATCTTCCTGAAATACATTTCGGATCGCTTCGAGGAGCGGCACGCCCAGGCTTTCGCGGACAACCCGCCGGAGCTGGCCGAGGAGTTCGCCGAAGACCGCGACTGGTACACCTCCGAGAATGTCTTCTGGGTTCCGCAAAAGGCGCGCTGGGATTTCATCAAGACCAACGCCACGAGCGTCGAGCCGACCATCGGCCAGCTTATCGACGACGCGATGGTCGCGCTCGAAAACGAAAATACGAGCCTGAAGGGGGTGCTGACCAAAAACTACGCGCGACCCGAGTTGGACCAGATCAGGCTCGGCGAGGTCATCAAGCTGTTCTCCGATTTGGCTTTCCGGGACGAGCACCACGGCCAGGACGTGCTCGGCCGTGTGTACGAATATTTCCTCGGGCAGTTCGCGATTGCCGAAGGCAAGCGTGGCGGCCAGTTTTACACGGCGGGTTCGGTCGTGCGGTTGCTCGTCGCGATGTTGCAGCCGTTCAAGGGGCGCGTCTACGACCCGTGCTGTGGCTCCGGCGGCATGTTCGTGCAGTCGGAGCGGTTCGTCGAAGCGCATAACGGGCACCGCAACGATGTTTCGATCTTCGGCCAGGAGTCGAACCCGACCACGTGGCGCCTTGCCAAGATGAACCTCGCCATTCGCGGCATCGAGGCCGACCTCGGGCCGAAATGGGCCGACAGCTTCCACGAGGATCTGCACCCCGGCCTCAAGGCTGATTTCGTCCTCGCCAATCCGCCCTTCAACGACAGCGATTGGGGCGGCGAGCGGCTGCGCTCGGGCGAGCGCTGGCCCTACGGTGTGCCGCCCGCCGGCAACGCCAACTTCGCCTGGGTGCAGCAGTTCATTTATCACCTCGCGCCGCACGGTTATGCCGGGTTTGTGCTGGCGAACGGATCGCTGTCGGGTCAGCAATCGGGCGAGGGCGAAATCCGGCGGGCGATCATCGAGGCCGATCTGGTGGATTGCATCGTCAGCCTGCCGGGTCAGTTGTTCTTCACGACGCAGATACCGGTGTCCCTTTGGTTCCTGACGCGCGACAAGTCGAACGGTCTCGTGCGCGACCTGAAGCTGCGCGACCGCCGCCGCGAAACGCTGTTCATCGACGCCCGCAAGCTTGGGGCGATGGAGACGCGAACGCTCCGGATGCTGAGCAGCGATGACGTCGCCAAAGTCGCGGACGCCTACCACGCTTGGCGTGAGCCGGGCGGCCGTTATGCTGACGAGCCCGGCTTCTGTAAATCAGCAACGACCGAGGATATCGCGGCTAAGGGCTACGTGCTGACGCCCGGCCGCTTCGTAGAGCAGGCGGCAGCGGAAGCGGATGACGAACCATTCCAGGAGCGCATGGCGCGCCTGACAGCAACCTTGCGCGAGCAGATGGCCGAAGGTGCACGCCTGGACGAGCGCATCCGCCAAGCGCTGGCCGGAGTCGGCTATGGATGGTGATTGGGAGCAGGTGGCGCTGGGGGAAGTGGCCATAAACCACGACGCTCGGCGGGTACCGGTTAGGGAATCGGACCGCAAGCCGGGCAAACATCCCTACTATGGTGCTTCCGGGATCGTTGATTACGTGGATGACTACCTATTCGATGGTGAATATTTATTAGTAGCTGAAGACGGCGAGAATTTGCGGACGCGCCAGACACCCATAGCCTTTATCGCGAAAGGCCAGTTTTGGGTCAACAATCACGCGCATATCCTCCAAGGATCATCGAAAGCCCTGACGAAGTTCCTTCATTACGCTTTGGTTTCGGCCGATGTTCAGCCGTTTCTTACTGGCGCAGTAATGCCCAAGCTGACGCAAGCAAATTTACATCGAATTCCATTGATTCTGCCCCCAAAGAAGCAGCAGGAGGAAATCGTAGGCTTGCTGGGTTCTCTCGACGACAAGATCGATTTGAACCGGCGGGTGGCGGGGACGCTGGAGGCGATGGCGCGGGCATTCTTCAGAAGCTGGTTCGTCGATTTCGATCCGGTCCTCGCGAAGGCTGAAGGCCGCCCGACCGGTCTTCCCGATAATCTCGCCGCTCTGTTCCCCGACAGCTTCGATCCGGAGGGAATGCCGGCGAGCTGGCGACGCGAGCCGCTATTTCTGCACGCCAATTTGATTTCGGGCGGCACGCCCAAGACCGACATCCCGGAATATTGGGGTGGGGGCATCCCTTGGGCCAGCGCTAAGGATGTGAGTCAGTGCACGGATCTGTTTCTGATCACGACTGAGCGGACCATCACTGATGCGGGGCTGGATAACAGCGCCACTCGGCTAGTTCCCAAAATGTCGACAGTGGTCGTCGCTCGGGGCGCAACGACGGGGCGCTTCCGGATTTTGGGCCGAGACATGGCGATGAACCAGACGTGCTATGCGCTGCAAAGCCGAAACCGGCGACCGTTTTGGCTGGCTACGGCCTTTGCCGATCTTGTGGACTCTTTGGTGCATGCGGCCCACGGTTCCGTTTTTGATACGATCACGACAAGGACTTTGGAAGCCGTGCGAGTGATCGCGGCGAGCGATCAGTTGATGGATCTCTTTGAAAAAACGGTTGGCCCGCTTTACAGGCGAGCATCGGCCACCTGCGAGCAATCACGGACCCTTGCCGCCCTTCGCGACACGCTCCTTCCCAAGCTGATCTCGGGCGAGTTGCGGATCGCCGATGCCGAGAAGCGGATCGCGGCGGCCTGAGGATGGGATACTCCCTCCAGATGCTCCGCGCCTTGATGGAGACGCACCCCGACCGGGCGGAGCCGCTCCGCCGGTATGTCGAGGCGCTGGAGGCAAGCATCGAGAGCCAGCCGGCTTTCTGTCTCCAGAATGTCCGGACGTTGTTCGAAGCCGCGCATGCGACGATTGCCCCGCAGCTAGGCGTCACATTCGGCAGGAGAGGTGGTTTCCCTGGCCGCATGCGCGCCGTCATTGAGGCGCTCGACTTTACGATCACCGATCATCCCGACGGCGCCACGATCAACACCACTATCCGTGCCTTGCTGAAGGGCATCGACGACACGGCGGTGGCCCTGGCGGATCTGAGCAACATCCCCAACATGCGGCACGGCGGATCCCTCGACTGGGGCACGCTCGAACGCCAGCACGCCGCGATGCTCGGCGGCCTTTGCGACACCCTGGTCAGCTTTCTTTTTGAAGTCGCATGGAGCCGGCCGCTGGCGCATCCGGCCGAGCCCGAACCCAGTCGGTACGAGGATTTCGAAACGTTCAATTCCTGGCTCGACGACGAACACGGCAATGTCGAGATCGCCGGTTCCATTTTCCCGCCGAGTAAGATTCTCTACATGCTCGACGCGACCCAATACGAAGCCGCACGGCAGGAATGGGACGCGGAACAGGCAGCGGAACCCGCCGATCGTGAGGCCGCGGAGTGACCGAACCCTACCCGATCGCCGCCTCCAACCCCTCGGGTTTCCGCGAGGAGGCCGTCGAGCTTGCGGCATTGTCGTGGTTCGAGCTGATCGGCTGGCGCACCGTGCCCGGCGATTATCTGGCGCCCGGCGGCCCGAGCGGCGCGCGCACCGATTACCGGCAGGCGATCCTGGAACCCGAGTTGCGGAGCGCCCTCGCGACGCTCAATCCTGATGCAGCGCCGGCGATGATCGACGATGCGGTCCGCAAAGTGCTCGCTGTCCCGAGCCAGGATCTGCTCGAAAACAACCGCGTCTTGCATCCGCTGCTGGCGTCCGGCGTTCCCGTCGACATCACGGAGAATGGCGAGCGCCGCACGATCGGGCTGCGGCTGCTCGATCGCGCGAATCCGCGGGCCAACCGGCTTCTGGTGGCCAATCAGTTCATCGTTCAGGGCACACGGGAAACGATCCGGGCCGACATCGCCGTGTTCGTCAACGGCCTGCCGCTGGCAATCCTGGAATTGAAAAGCCCCACCGACGCGCAGGCGACGCTTGAACGCGCCTATACCCAGCTCCAGAACTACAAGGACAAGGCGCCCGAGTTGATGCGCTGCAACCAGGTGCTGGTGATCAGCGACGGGACCGAGGCCCGGATTGGCTCGTTGACAGCCGGGCTCGACCGGTTCGGACCGTGGCGCACGGTCGAAGGCGAGGCGCTGGAGGATGAGGGACGGCCCGAGCTTGAGGTGCTGATCCGCGGCGTCTTCGCGCCGGAACGCTTTCTCGATCTGATCGTCGATTATGTCGCCTTCGAGATCGAAAAGGGTGTGGTCAAATCCAAGAAGCTCGCCGGCTATCACCAGTTCCACGCGGTGCGGAAGGCACTGGCCTCCACTGTTGAGGCAGCCGGGATCAACGGCGGTCGCAAAGGCGGCGTGATCTGGCACACGCAAGGCGCGGGCAAATCACTGACGATGCTGTTCTTCGTCCGCCAGTTGCAGCTTGCGAAAGAACTGAAAAACCCGACGATCGTTATTGAGACGGATCGCAACGACCTCGATGACCAGCTATTCGGCACCTTCTGCGCGCACGGTTCGGCGCTGCGCCTGCCCCCCGACCAAGCCGCCAGTGCGGCCGAGATGCGCCGCCTGCTCAGGGTCGATATCGGCGGTGTTATCTTCACCTCGATCCAGAAATTTCGAGGCGAGGACGGCGGGCACCCGCTGTTGACCGACCGCAGCAACGTCATTGTCATCGCCGATGAGGCGCACAGGACACAATACGGGCTGAAGAAGCGTTTCGTCGTCGGCGATGACGAAGTGCGGGAGCGGATCGGGTATGCCGCCTACCTCCGCCAGGCCCTCACGAATGCCACCTTCGTAGGTTTCACAGGTACGCCGATCGAATTGCGCGACCGGAACACGGCCGATGTATTCGGGGATGTGATTGATACCTACGATATGAGCCAGGCCGTCGCCGACAGGGCGACGGTGCCGATCTATTACACCGCCCGGCTCGTCAAGCTGCATCTGCGGCTGTCCGCGGAAGAGCGCGAGCAATTGGACGCGCTTGCCGAAGAGGTGACAGAAGGCGACGAAATCGCGGTCGAGCGCGGCAAGGGGAAGCTCACCCGATTTGAGGAGGTGGTCGGCGCGCCCGATCGCGTAGCGCAGATCGCGGCCGATATCGTCGAGCATTTTGAGCAGCGGCGCGAGGCCATGGCGGGCGGCAAGGGGATGATCGTCGCGATCGGCCGCCGCGTTGCCGTCGACCTGTACAACCATATCGCCGCATTGCGTCCCGATTGGGTGAGCGCCGATCCGCAGGACGATACCGCGGGCTTATTAAAGGTCGTAATCACCGGGAACGGCAACGCGGACCCGCCGGCCCTGCAACCTCATCTGCGCACCAAAAGGGGCCGCGAAGCCATCGCCGAGCGGTTCAAAAATCCCGCCTCAGGATTCGACCTCGTAATCGTGCGCGATATGTGGCTGACGGGGTTCGACGCCCCTTCGCTGCACACGCTCTACATCGACAAGCCGATGCAGGGGCATGGCCTGATGCAGGCAATAGCGCGCGTAAACCGGGTCTGGGGCGATAAGCCGGGCGGCCTCATTGTCGATTACCTCGGCATCGGGGCGGAGCTGCGCGCCGCGCTCGCGCAGTACAGCGCGCGCGACCGCGATCAGGTGCGTCTCGACCCGGACGAAGCGGTCCGCCAGACGCTGACGCGGCTCGAAAGCGCCGAGGCGCTGCTGGGGGACGCTCCGTGGCGCGAATTTTTCGGCGCCGCACCCGCCGGGCGGCTGACCGTCTTGAAACGCTGTCTCGAAGCGCTGCTGGCTGGCGGCCGTCGCGACGATTTCCTGAAGACAGCTACGGAACTCGAAACCGCCTATGCGCTGGCGGCCGGCGACGAGCGGGTGGCCCTCCGCCACGACGAAATCGCGCTGATAGCCGTCCTTCGCGCCAACTTGATCAAGTACACATCGAGCAGCGGGCGCGGTCGGTCCGCCGTGGAACAAGAGCTGCGGCAACTCCTGTCGCGTGCCGTCATGGCGGACGGCATTCTCGACGTATTCAAGGCCGCCGGTCTCGACCAACCGGATCTGTCCATACTCTCCGAACAATTCCTCGCCGAGATCGGCCAGACCGAGGAAAAGAACCTGGCCGTCGAAACGCTCCGGCGGCTGCTCGCGGGGGAGATCAAGGCGCGCGAGCGGACGAACATCGTTCAGGCGCGCAAGCTGAGCGAACGGCTCGACGATACCCTGCGCAAATACCACAACCGCGCAGTCGACAGCGTCCAGGTCATTGAGGAACTGATCGCGCTCGCCAGGGACATCAGTGCCGAAGCAGCGCGGGGCACCGAGTTGGGGCTGAACGGCGAGGAGCTCGCCTTCTATGACGCCCTCGCAGAAAACGGCTCGGCCCGCGAGCTGATGGCCCATGAGCAGTTGCGGCTCCTGGCGCAGATGCTGGTTCAGAGCATCCACGGCTCGGCCACCATAGATTGGACGAAGAAGGAAAGCGTCCGCGCGAAAATGCGCATCGAGGTCCGCAAGCTGCTCGCTCGGTATGGATATCCGCCGGACCTTCAACGGGCAGCGGTTGACCTGGTGATCCGGCAAGCGGAATCGCTCGCCGGAGCTTGGGCGTAGTGGGCGGGACCCGCCCGCGTTCGTGGCTCACTGCCGGGAAGGGGTGGAAACGGTGCTCGATTAGGACGGCTCGATTAGGACGGCAAGATAAAAGCACCGCCGTCGGCCGGGGTGCATGTGGTTTGGTTGGATTGGAATTTTTTGTCGGCTCCCACCAGTGCCCTGCTGGCGCATTTCGCAGGAAAGTGAAGCATCTCAACGCTTCGAGCGCCGTCGCTCGCGCCAAACCCCGCCGGCTCTGCGCCAGGCCGCGCCTGGTCCGGCGCCCTCCCCGTCCCGGCCATCCCACTCAACATGACGTTCCGATTTCGGGTCCGGGGATACCCCAGTGATACCCAGAACAAGTTTGTCCGAACCGCAAAGAGCCTAAGATACTGAAAAAGCTGGCTGGGGGACTAGGATTCGAACCTAGACTGGCGGAGTCAGAGTCCGCTGTCCTACCGTTAGACGATCCCCCACCGGCGGGGCGGCGGGCGCCCATCGGGGCGGCGCGGCACAGGCTCACCTTGCCTCGCGCGCGGTTGACTAGCACACCGGGGCGGGCTTGGGTAGGCCCCCGATCCGAGGGCGCCGCCTGTCATCGGGCCGAATACGGTTACTTGGCCGAGCGCGCCTCGTCGGTGTCGCGATAGATCTGCAGCCGGGTCACCCGCAGCCCCGGAATGCCGTGCCGTTCGATCGCGCGCTGCCACGCGAGAAATTCCTCCACCGACAGCCTATAGCGCCGGCAAGCCTCCTGAAGGGTGATCCGTCCGCTGCGCACGGCATGGACCACGATCGCCTTGCGCCGGACCACCCATCGCTTGGTGTCGGGCGACGGCAGGTCGAGGATGGCGCCGGCAAGATCGGCGGGGCCGCCGCCATCGGAAAACGGGTCGGCTATGGTCATGGGCGTTGACGAGAAGTTGGCATCCATGGCGAGAAGCCTAGCGCTTACTGTTTAATGAACTGCTAAACCAGCCGGCGAATACTCCAATTCCAGGTTGGATAGCTGTCCCGATCTGGAAACAATCGAAACAAATTAATTGAATTACGTCACACTGGCGGCCCAGCCGAAATCGGGGCGTACCCCGAAAACACGGATGACAGGGGCTCGATCTCGCGGCCCGCGTCCGGCCCCACCCGCACCGCCATCGACGTTTTTGCAAAACGTTTGCAAAACACCTTCCGAATCAACGTGGTGAAATGCATTTCTGATGGTTGAAATGGGCTGACCCGATTCATATACTCCGCGCCCGTCGCTGACGGGGTTTGGGGAGAATGATGCAGCCGGGATTGCCGCCAGATTATCGTCCCTCCGACGATGAAGAATTCATGAACCCCCGACAGGCCGAGTATTTCCGGCAAAAGCTGTTGCGCTGGCGCGCGGAACTCCTTGCCGATTCGTCAGACACCTTGCGCCACCTCAAGGAAGAGAGCTTGTTGAAGCCCGATTTGACCGACCGCGCGACCCTGGAGACTGAACGCGCGATCGAGCTGCGCACTCGCGATCGGGAACGCAAGCTGATCTCGAAGATCGACGCCGCGCTCGCCCGGCTCGATAGCGGCACCTTCGGATATTGCGAGGAAACCGATCAGCCGATCGGCATTAAGCGGCTCGAGGCGCGCCCGATTGCCACCTTGTCGATCGAGGCGCAGGAGCGGCACGAGCGCATGGAGCGCACCTATCGCGACGAGTAGTCGGGCCTCGCCGGAGCGACCGGGCCTAATGGCGGGGCCGGGTTAAGCCATCGGTAAAGCGCGCGCCGAAGCATCCGTCGGCCGATCCTTCCGCACGCTTCCGCGGTCGGGCAGCAGTCGCGTGCGATCGGCGCAAGACCGGCGGTGCCGCGTCATGGTATCTGTGCTGCAACCGAAACCAAGCGAGGCCGAGATATGGTGGCCGAAACCGATGGCGCCCGTCGCTGGGCGCGGTGGGCCGCCGAGCGCCATCAGCCGGGGGTTAAGGGGCTCGTCAGCAATACCATCGTGATCCTCGCGGCGGCCGGGCTCGCCAGCGGCGCGCTCTATTTTGGCGATGTGATTTCCGGCGCGCATGTCGCGCCGGCCGCGATCACGATCGTCGCCCTGGCCGCCGTGGTCGGAGTTGCCGCTGCTGGTGCGGCGCGCTGGATGCATGCCGCGCTGGCCGGCCGGGTCGACATTTTGAGCCAGGCGCTCGATGCCTCGCCCGACGCCCAGCTAATCCTCGCCCCGGATGGGACAATCGCATACGCGAATACCGCTTTCCACGATCTTTTCCCGCAATCGGGCCAACCGGTACTGGCGCGCATCGCAGCCGCGCTTGTCGACGCGGAATCGACCGCGGATTTCGAACGGCTGCGCAGCCAGGCGATAGCCGGGACGCGTGCGATCGCAGCGCTGCCGTTGCACGATTCGCGCGGCCGGGCCGCCGGCTGGTTCAACATCGCGGTCAACCCGATCGCCGGCCGGCCCGGATACAGCTTCTGGCACCTCCAGGACGTCAGCGCGCGTCATGAAATGGAGGAGGTGATCCGCGACGAGCGCAACAAGCTCGTCGATTTCATCGACGACGCGCCGATCGGCTTCTACTCGGTCGACGGTGACGGCCATTTTCTGTTCGTCAACCAGACGCTGGCCAAATTGCTCGGCAGTACACCGGCCGAGATCATCGGCAGCGACGTGCGGCTGCACGATTTTCTCGCCCTACCGCCCCCGCCGGAGACACCACCCTGCGATCCCTTCGGCGGCCGCAGCGAGGGCGGGCCGCGCGGCGAAGTCATCCTGAAAAGCCGCGACGGACGCACCATCCACGCCTGGATCGGCCAAAGCGTCGTCGGTGAGGGGGCCGAATTGCGCACCCGCTCGGTAGTGCGCGACCTCACTCCGGAGCGCGAATGGGAGACCGCGCTCCGGCTGTCCCGCGAGCGCTTCCAGCGGTTCTTTGCCAACGCGCCGGTCGGCATCGCGCTGATTAACCGCGTCGGCCGGCTGGAGGAGGCCAACCGGGCGCTCGGCGAATTGTTTGGCGCCCGGCCGCAGGATTTGATCGGCGAGCCGCTCATTGGTTTCGTCAACGAGGAGGATCGCCGGGAGATTGCGGTCAAGCTTGCCGCCGCCGCCGACGGGCCGGCCCATCCCGGCCCCGTCGAGGTGCGGCTCAAGGGCGCGCGCGACAAGACCAGCGTCGTGTTCCTCAGCCGGCTCGATGGGCTGGAGGGCGGCGATGGCGCCCTGATGCTGCATTTCATCGACGTCACCGAGCAGAAGAATTTGGAGGTGCAATTCGCGCAGTCGCAGAAGATGCAGGCGGTCGGCCAGCTCGCCGGCGGCGTCGCGCATGATTTCAACAACCTCTTGACCGCGATGATCGGGTTTTGTGACCTCTTATTGATGCGGTTCCGGCCCGGCGACCCGTCCTTCGCCGACATCATGCAGGTCAAGCAGAACGCCAACCGCGCCGCCAACCTCGTGCGCCAGCTGTTGGCCTTCTCGCGCCAGCAGACATTGCAACCGCGCATCCTCGAGATCACTGATGTCCTGGTCGAGCTGTCGCACCTGCTGCGCCGGCTGATCGGCGAGAGCATCGAATTGAAGGTCGTTCACGGGCGCGATCTGGGTCTGGTCAAGGTCGATCAGGGCCAGTTGGAGCAGGTGATCATCAACCTGGCGGTCAATGCGCGCGACGCCATGGCCGGCGGCGGCAGCCTGACGATCCGTACCGCCAATGCGACGCAGACCACCCCGCTGCGGTACGCGCATGAGGTGATGCCGGCCGGCAATTATGTGCTGATCGAGGTTTCCGACACCGGGATCGGCATTCCCCGGGAGAACCTCGTGCGCATCTTCGAGCCTTTCTTTTCGACCAAGGAAGTCGGTTCGGGGACCGGGCTCGGCTTGTCGACGGTCTATGGCATCGTCAAGCAGACCGGCGGCTTTATCTTTGTCGACAGCGCGCCGGGCCGGGGCACGATGTTCCAGATCTATCTGCCGCGCCACCAGATGACCGAGGGCGCGCTCGCCCCGCGCCCCGAGGCCATCGAGCCGCCGTCGCTCAGGGATCTGACGGGAGTCGGCACGGTGATGCTGGTCGAGGACGAGGACCCGGTGCGGATCTTTGGCGCGCGCGCCTTGCGCAACAAAGGCTATACGGTGCTCGAGGCTAAAAGCGGCGAGAGCGCGCTCGAGGCGATCAACAGCGCCGCGGAAACGATCGACCTCTTGATCACCGACGTGGTGATGCCGCACATGGACGGACCCGATCTGGTGCGCCACGTGCGCGAGAGCCATCCCGACATGAAGGTCATCTTCATCTCGGGCTACACTGAAGATTCATTCCGCCAGCGCCTCGACAGCGACAGCGAGATCCACTTCCTGCCCAAGCCCTTCAGCCTGAAGCAGCTTGCCAGCAAGGTAAAAGAGGTGATCAGCGGCGAGCCGGCGTGAGCGCGACCCCTGAGTTTTGCTCGCCCTGCTCCTGTGCGGCCTCTATTTTGCTCCATAGACCTGCGTCGACTACCCCGCCGATATCGGCAAGTATCAATAAAGCTCGATAAATCTCGGGGAAAATTGACGGCGCGCGATTGCCGGTTGCTTGACCCGTCGAGATCCGGGACAGTAGTTTGCTCTGCTCGATGCTCGGATCGGCAGCTGCGAGAACTTTGCGGAGGGACCGCATGACGTGCCCTCGATGCCACGCCGACAATCCCGCTGGCATGAGGTTCTGCGGCCATTGCGGTGCGCCGCTGCCGATTTTCTGCACGCGCTGCAACGCTGAAAACCCGCCGGAAAACAACTTCTGCAGCCGCTGTGCCGCACCCCTCGAACGCGCCGCCAACAGCGCGGCCACCGAGCCGACTCGAGCCCCGCCGGCGGAACTAAAATGGGTCAGCATGCTGTTTTGCGATCTCGTGGGCTCGACCGGGCTCGCCGAGCGCCTCGGGCCCGAGAGGATGCACGAGCTGATCCGCTGGTTTATCGATACCGCACTGGCCGAGGTGCAGCGCTATGAGGGCACGGCACCGCAATTCTCCGGCGACGGGTTCCTCGCGCTGTTCGGGGCGCCGATCACCTACGAGGATCATGTGCGCCGCGCGCTCCTTGCCGCGATTGCGATCCGCGAGAACGTCACTGGCAGCCTCGCGCAGGTCCCCGATAGCCGCTGGCCCAAATTGCAGATCCGCATCGGCATCCATACCGGTCTTGTCGTGTTCGGCGCAGTTGGCGGCAACTTGCGGATGGACCCGACGGCGATCGGCGACGCGGCCAATGTTGCAGCGCGCCTGCAGACATCGGCCGAACCGGGCACGATCCTGATCAGCGAGGAAACCTGCCGCCTGGCGGAAGGCTACGTGCAGGTCGAAGCGGCCGGGTTACTGGCCCTCAAAGGCAAGGACGAGCTAATCGCGGCCTATCGGCTGCTCGGGGTTTCGCACCGCCAGGCTACCGAGGCGGCGCCGGCGGCGGGGCGACCGTTTGTCGATCGCACGAGCGAGATCGCCGTGCTTGATGGTTTGGTGCCTGCCTTCGAGGAAGGCCACGGTCAACTCGTCGGCATCGTCGGCGAACCCGGCATCGGCAAATCCCGGCTCCTTGACGAGTTCCGCGGGCATCTTGCCGGTGCGGTGACCTGGGTCGAGGGGCGGTGCCTCTCCTACGGCACGATGACACCGTATCTGCTGGTCCTCGATCTGTTACGCGGCATCTGCGGGATCGCCGAGACCGATCCAACCGAGACCATTATCGCAAAGCTGCGCGCGACCTTGGCAGAGGTCGGGATCGATCCCGACCAGGACAGCGTCCTGTTGCATCTCCTCGGTATCCGGGAGCTCAGCGGCGCGCCCGCCGTGCCAAGCCCCGAGGCGGTCAAGGCGAGGGCGTTCACGACGGTACGCCAGCTCATTCTCGGCGCGAGCCGGCGCCGGCCGCTCTTTCTCGTCCTCGAAGACCTCCACTGGCTCGACAAGGTGTCGGAAGAATTTCTCGCCTTCCTCGCCGAGGTCGTCGGGGGTACCCGGATCCTGCTATTGGCGACCTATCGGTCGGGCTACCGACCGCCGTGGATCGACAAGCCCTGCGCCGGACAATTGCCGCTCAATCCGTTGTCGCGCGCGGACAGCCTCGACCTGGTTCGCGCGGTGCCGGGGCAGCTGGGCGAGCCGGTAACCGATGCGATTGTTAGCAAGGCCGATGGCAACCCGTTCTTCCTCGAGCAGCTCGCCTTCGATGCGGGCGAGGCAACGGGCGCCCGATCGGCCGAGATGGTGCCCAACACGATCCGCGATGTCGTGATGGCGCGCATCGACCGATTGCCGAATGATGCCAAGCGGCTGTTGCAGACCGCTTCGGTAATCGGACGGGAGTTCCCGCTGCGCCTGTTGCGCGCGGTCTGGCAAGGAAAGGACCCGATCGAGCCGCATTTACGTGAGCTTATCGGGCTCGAATTCATTTACGAGCGGTTCGACAGCGAACGCACCACCTATGTCTTCCGCCACGCGCTGACCCAGGAAACCGCCTACGCCAGCCTCCTCAAGCGCTATCGCAGCACGCTGCATGCCATGGTCGGCAAGGCGATCGAGGAAATTTACGCAGAGCGCACCGACGAGTTCGCGGAGCCGCTCGCCTTTCATTTCGGCCGCAGCGACGACAACGACAAGGCCGTCGACTACGCCATTCTTGCCGCCGAAAAAGCCCAGCGTCGATGTGCCTACAACGACGCCCTTACCTATTTCGAGGGCGCGCTGCGGCGGCTGGAGGAAATGCCCGACATACGGCCAAACCAGGTTCGCCGCGTCGACGCCGTGATCAAGCAGGCGGAGGTGAAACTGGCGCTCGGCAGACATGTCGAGCATATCGGGGCGCTCGATAAAATCCGCGATCTGGTGGCCGAGATCGAGGACCCGCAGCGTCGCGTCGCCTGGCACTATTGGACAGGATACCTGCATTGCCTGACCGGCGGGCGCCCGGTCGTCACGATTGATCATTGCCAGGAGGCCGCGGCGATCGCCTCGGCGGCGGGGTTCAACCAGCTCCATGGCCTGGTTGGCACGTGCCTCGCGCAGGCCTATGTCGTTGCGGGCGAATTGCACGCCGCGATCGAGGCCGGCGAGCACGCGCTATCGATTTTAGAGGCGCGCACCGACCCCTGGCTGGCGAGCCGGACGCTGTGGCATCTCAGTTCAGCCGCCAATTACCTTGGCGATTGGGAAAAGAGCTTCGCGTATTGCCGGCGCGCCCTGCAATACGCCACGGACCTCGAAGATCTGCGGTTCAAAACCGCCGCGTTGTGGCGCACCGGCTCAGCGCATATCCAGAGCGGCGACATCGAACCGGGGCTGCGCTATTGCGAGGAAGCGCTGGCGCTGCGGCCAATCCCCTATGATTCCGCGGTCGCGCGGACGGTCCGCGGCTATGGCATGATCCGGGCCGGCCGGGTCGACGCCGGCGTCGCCGAACTCGCCGCCACCGTCAGCTGGTTCGATCACTTCCGGCTCGCTTACGTTCACTTGATGACCAGCTTGTGGCTCGCCGAGGGCTGTCTTGCGCAGGGCAACACCATCGCCGCCCGGTTGCTGGTCGAGACGATCATCGAGACCTGCCGCGCCGCCGAGTATCGCCACTATGAGGGCCTCGCGCATCGTGTGATGGCGGATTGCATCGCGGCCGAGGCTCCCGCAACAGCCGCCGAACATGCCGTTGAGGCGCTCCGCCTCCTCGAGCAGGTCGGCGCCCGCAACGATTTTGCCAAGGCGCTGGTGACGGGTGCGCGGCTGCGGCAGCATGCCGGGGATTTGTCGGAGGCGCGACAGCTCCTTAAGCAAGCCCACGAGATATTCGTCGAACTCGGCACCAGAGGCGAGCCAGCTCGGGTCGAGGCGGCGCTCGCCGAACTTGATTTTGCTGCCCAAACGGCGGGCGGGTAAAATCGCCGCAAGTCGCGAGAAGGCTCAGCGACCTGCAAGCGACGGACACTAAATCGTTATATTCGTCTCCCGCCGCGCGCCCGAATACGACATTGACCGCCCCTGCCAATCGGAATCAAATTAGATTAACAAAGTTGAATCAACTTAAACGGGAGACGAAGCGATGGCACAGAACTCCGACCTCGGCACTTTGATCATGGCTTTGAACCCGTACACCAACAATCGGTGGGTCGGGAAGGGCGGACCAAACACCGGGGAGATGGACGTCTACACGCTCAATTCAGCACCCAACCCCGGGGGCGCCAACGGCGGGACCATTCCGCAGATCCAGCTTGAGGTTGACGCCACCTATGCCGGGGATTGGACCTTCAAGGGCCAGCCGCACAGGCTCGGCAAGTCCGCCCGCGTGAAATACCGGTTTCCGGTGATGGATTCCTCTCCGGGTGCCGCTGCCGGGACGGTCGCGTATTGGGTAGAAGACTATGTGCTGATCGGTTTCGAAGACGGCGGCATATAACCGGACCGGACCCCAGGCGGCGAGCGGGCCGGCCAGGCAGTTCGCTCCTTCGCTCCCGCTGGAAGTGGCAATTTGGTTCCGATGATCGCGCCGATGCTCGATCTGGACGAGATCCAGGGGGATCTGCTCGTCGGCATGCAAAAGAATGCCGAGCTCTTCGTGTTTTTCAAGATTGTCGACGCATCCCGGTTCAAGGCCCTTACCAGGGAGTATGTCGTCAGCCACGTGACGAGCCTGCGCCGGGCGCGTGACCGCGAGCAGATTGTCCAACAGCGCAAAGACCTCGGCGAGCCGCCGGCCGAGGCGTGGCTCGGTCTGAACCTCGGCTTCACCAAGGACGGGATGACGCAGTTGCTCGGTCCGCGGCGGCCGGCGATGGAGCCCGCCTTCGAGCGCGGCGCCGCTCATCCCGACACGCTCGCGCGGCTCAACGATCCGCCGCCGGCGAGATGGGTCGACGGGTATCGGGCGGACCGGATCGACGGGGTGTTCCTGGTCGCCGGTCCGAGCCCCTCCTTCGTGACCTACCACGGCAATTCGCTGCGCCAGCGGCTGGAACGCGCGATCAGCGTTGTCTACGAGGAAATGGGGACTGTGCGGCCAGGCCGGGACCGCCGACGCGAGCATTTCGGTTTTATCGATGGCGTGTCGCAGCCCGGGATCCGCGGATTGCCGCGGACCACCCGACCGGGCGTCCCGGGTGAGGATCCGGTGTGGCCCGGCGAGTTCGTGCTCGGCTATCCTGGGCAAGACCCAAAGAACCCCGATCGCGCCGGCCCGGTCGCTGCACTGCCGGCGCCGTGGGCGAAGAACGGCTCCTATATGGTCTTCCGCCGTCTCGAGCAGCGCGTGCCGGAGTTCCGCCGGTTTGTCGCCGCGCGTGCCGCGCAGCTCGGGATCTATCCCGAACTCCTGGCGGCCCGCATGGTCGGACGCTGGCGCAGCGGAGCGCCCTTGGAACTGGCCCCGCTCGAGGACAATCCATCGCTCGGCGCCAACGACAGACGGAACAACGATTTCGATTATGCCGGCGACCCGTTCCAGCGCGCCTGTCCTTATGCGGCGCATATCCGCAAGGCAAACCCGCGCGACGATCCCCCCGGCGGCCAGGCGGAAACGCTGACCCACCGGATCATCCGCGCCGGCATTGCGTTCGGACCCGAGGTCGCGCCGGGAGAAACATACACAATGCACTCGCGCGGGCTGATGTTTGTCTGCTACCAGGCATCGATCGAGCATCAATTCGAGTTCATTCAGCGAGGGTATGCCGATAACCCCGATTTCGTCGGCGGCAAACGGCGCCCCGGTGACGGCAGCCCGGTGGTCCCGGGCTTCGACCCGATCATCGGGCAGGCACCGGGCGGGGGAGCGCGGGTGATGGACGAGCCGATACCGAACTATCCCTCCGGCAATCGACGCAGCCTCCTCGACATGCCGGAACAGTTCGTGATCCTGACCGCGAGCGACTATTTCTTCATGCCGTCGATCACCGCATTGCGCACCGTATTGACCTGATCCGGGCTTGCGGCGCCGGTTCGAAGGCGGGCATCGTGGAAAGGGGTTCGTTCCGCATCGGACGTGGTAATCTCGCCGCGGATCGCAGCCCGAGGGAGGGTCGAGGATGCCGCACGCTCTCCACGTTTGCCTGCAGGACGACGACAAGATCGCGGCGTTCGCAATGGACCCGGAAAGCGGCCAACTGACGCTGCGGGACGAGGTGGCGGTGGCGGGCGGGCCGTCGGTCCTGGCGATCAGCCCCGACCGGCGGGTGCTCTATGTCGGGCATCGCACCCAGCCGGCGATTACGAGTTTCCGGATCGACCAATCCAGCGGAGCGCTCGCGCCGCAGGGCAATGTCGCGGCGGCGCATGCGCCGACCTTTCTCGCCGCCGACCGCACCGGCAGGTTCCTCTTATCGGCCTACTATCAGGGCGGGTATGCGGCGGTCCATCCGCTTGGCGCGGGCGGCGCGGTCGGCGCCCCTTCGCTCGACCACCGGGCGACGGCGACCGGCGCCCACGCGATCGCGACCGACCCCTCCAACCGGTTCGCCTTTGTGCCGCACATCGCCCGGCTCAACGACAACGTATTGGAGCCGCCCAAGGATAACCCCGGCCCCAATATGATCATGCAGTTCAGGTTCGATGCGGGTACTGGCCGGCTGACCCCCAATTCGCCGTTGCGGGTCGAGCAGGCCGAACGCGTCGGGCCCCGACACTACTGCTTTCATCCCAACCGGGATCTTGTCTATTTCTCCAACGAGCAGGGCTGCAGCGTCACTTGCTACCGGCTGGACCGGGCGAGCGGCACCCTCGCCGCCGAGCAGACATTGACGACGCTGCCCGAGGGGTACACCGCACGCAACACCTGCTCGCAGATCCACCTCACCCCCTCGGGCCAATTTCTCTATGTCGCCAATCGCGGCCATAACAGCATCGCCGCCTTCGCGCTCGATCCGGCAAGCGGGCATCTGATTTCGGTCGGCCAGGTGCCGACCGAGGCGGTGCCCGGCGCCTTCGCTCTTGACCCGGCGGGGCGTTTCCTGGTCGCCGCCGGCACGGTATCCGGGCGTCTGGCGTCCTACCGCATCCACGGGGCGAGCGGTCGGCTGACGCCGCTGGCGACCTACGCCGCCGGCCAGCGCCCCGCCGCGGTGATGGCAACGCGCCTCGGAGACTAGGCCGACCGGCAATCCCCTGCGCTCTACAGGATACGCTCCGATGAGAATTGGCCTGTTCTACCAGATCCAGGTACCGAAGCCTTGGACCGCGTCGAGTGAGTCCGAACGCATCTATGAAGCCCTGGAGCAGATCCCCTACGCCGAGCAGCAGGGCTTCGAGAGCGTGTGGTTTTCCGAGCATCACTTCCGCCCAGTATGGTCGCACAACAGCGCCCCGGACCTGACGCTGGCGGCGGTCAGCCAGCGCACCAGCACGATCCGCCTCGGCATCGGCGTGGTGCTGGCGCCGATCCACCACCCGCTGCATGTCGCTGCGCGGATGGCGACGCTCGACATATTGAGCCACGGGCGGGTCGATGTCGGGCTGGGCCGGACCGGCTATCCCTATCAGATCACCCCGTATGGGGCGGATTTGCGCGACACCCGCGGGATGTGGCAGGAATTCGCCGATCTCCTGCCGCGCATCTGGACCCAGGAAGAGATCGCCTATAACGGCGAATATTTCCAAATCCCGCGCCGCGAGGTCCTGCCGAAGCCGCTGCAGCGCCCCCACCCGCCGCTATGGTCGGCATGCGGCAGCGATGAGACGGCGCGGCTCACCGGGAGCCTCGGAATGGGCGGTCTTTTCGGCAGCGAAGGTGGCCCGGGCCGTGTCAAAGAGCTGATGGCGCTTTATCACGAAGCGCTACAGACAAACTCGGGCACGGCCGGCGGCCCGACCCGGCGCGCCGCGCTGATGACGGCGGGGTTCTGCCACGAGGACCCGCGTGTCGTCGCCTCACGCGGCACCGAACTGGTGGCGTGGTACCAGGACCAGCAGCGCGAGCGCGCGCGCCTGGTATGGCGCGACTATGATCCCTCGACAGTGCCGCCCGATTATCAGGGCTATTACGCGCGCGATCAGCGGCTCGCCAGCGGGCCCCATCCAGGGGAGCCGACACCGCAGGAGGTGCGCGAAGAGGGCACCAAGTTCTGCGTCGGCACACCTGCCGAATGCATCCGGTTTCTCGAAATCTACGAGGCCTTGGGGATCGAGGAAGCGATTCTACTATGCGCGATCGGCCCGGCCTCTCACCAGGAAGTGCTCCACACCATTCGTCTCTTCGGCGAGGCGGTCATCCCGCACTTCCAGGAGAAATCGCGGCGGCGCCCCGGTTAGCGATCAGTAATACGACGCTCCGCCGTTGACGTGGATCGTCTGCCCGGTGATGAAGCCACCTTCGTCGCCGACCAGAAAGAGGCAGGTGGCGGCGATCTCGTCGGCCTTGCCCTGGCGCCCGAGCGGGATCCCGGCGGCGCTCGGCGGGCGCCCCTGATACCATTCGGGATTGTCGCGCCGGGTATCGATGCTGCCGGGCGAGACGACGTTGACGCGGATGTTGTGCGCGGCAAACTCGGAAGCGAGCGCCCGGGCCATGCCAACCAGGCCCATTTTGGCGGCCGAGACGTGGGCGCGCCCGCTGCCGCCGGTGAATGCGCCATCGCCGGTAAAGAAAAGGATCCGCCCATATTGGTTCTTGACCATCGAGCCGATCAGAGCGTGGGTCAGGTAGAGCGCCCCGTCGAGAACGACGCCTCGGACCGCCTCCCAATCTTGCTGCGTCAGCTCCATGAACGGCTTGTGCGGCCGGATCGCGGCGTTGTTGATGAGGATGTCGACACGGCCGAACTCGGAAAGCGCCTTCGCTGCGAGCGCCTCGACCTGATCCTTCCGCGCGACGTCGGCGATGACGGCGAGCGCCTTCACACCGAGGGCGCGGGCTTCGCGCACCACGGCGTCGGCCTCCGCCTGGTTGGAGCGCGCGTTGACGACAACATCAGCGCCCTCGCCGGCCAGCTGCAACACCGTCGCGCGGCCGATATTACGCCCCGAGCCGGTTACCAAAGCGACTTTCCCGGCAAGCTTACCCATCAGCGACCTCCCTGACGATGTTCGCGGCGTAGAAGGAACCGAGGATGGGTGCCGCCCCTCAGCTCAGCGCGTCGACTTGGTCCACGGTGAGCCCGCCGGGCACGATGGTAATCGGGATGCGCAGCCGCGCCGCGGTCTTGCCGGCGAGGGAGGAAACCAGAGGCCCGGGTCCCTCGGCCCCGGTGCCGGCGGCCAGCACCAGGATCGAGATCGTCGGCTCCTCGGCGATCAGTGCCAACAATTCGTCGCGCCGCCGCCCCTCGCGAATATAGACGATCGGCATTGCGCCGGCGATCGGACCGATATCCTCGCATAGGCGCTGCAGCAGTTCCTCGGCGCTCTCGCGCCGCTCGGCGAGCGCCAGTTCCTCGATCGCGCGGAAATGCTGCAGCTCGGTCGGCTCGATCACATAAAGCATCGCGAGCCGTCCCCCGGTATGCGCCGCGCGGCGGGCGGCGTAACGCACGGCGATCCGATGCTCCGGCGTCTCGTCGACGACGGCGAGAAACACCCGCGATGGCGCGCTCTGCGGCATGGTGCAGGGCCTCGGCTCTCGGATCAGCCGCCACGGAAGGGCAGGCTCGCCAGCCATCCTGCCACTACCGCGGTCAGGACCGCAATCGCCCCATAAGCCGCGGCCTGGCGGCTCGCGAAATCAAACACCGCGGCGTCGATTCCGACCTTTTCCACCTGGAGCGGGGTGGTCTGGGCACCGACGACATCGCGATCGCGCGCCAGGAACACCTCGACCAGATAGGTGCCGGTCGGCACATTGGCGGGAAAGTCAATGACGGCGCGAAACAGCCGATCGCCGAGAAAGCCGATCTTGCCGATCTCGGCGCGCATCAGCCCGAGGCGCTGCTGCTCGCCGATCAGCGCCTCGGCGAACTGTTTGGCCCGATTTGGCGGCATCGGTTGCCGGCTTTCAAGCTTCAAATTGGCGGTGCCGATGCGATAGAGCGCCGCCGCTCCGGGCAGCAGCACGTCGTCGAGCGGCCGGCTCGCCGCGACGGCATAAAAGCTCGGTACATTGCTGAAGGTAACGGCTTCGGCATTGACCCAGATGCCGGCGACCTTGCCCTTTCGCCACAGCGTCATCGCGCGCTCGGGCCCGCGCACCACGGCGATGATGTCGCCCGGGCCGTCGGTGGCGCCGAACAAGACGACGCTGGTGCCGGTGAACCCGCTGGTGATCGCGATCAGATGGGAGCTCAGATCGGCGACGATCGGATCGCCGCGCGCCGGCCCGGCGG
>JBARKH010000306.1:0-8125 GCA_049801295.1 Allostellaceae bacterium
GCGCAAGAGCGTGCGCACCGCTTCCAGCGCCTCCTCGCGCGACGGCCGGCGCACCGGAACGGGCTCTCGGGCGCGGATCGTTTGGATATTTGCTTTCGGCGCGGTCGGCCGGACGGAGGTTGGCATCTGGTCTCTCTTCTTTTTCGGGATAACGGCGCCGCAGGCGCCACGGCCGGGATCAGTTGAGGCGGGTCGGCTGCTGCGGCGTGTCGAGCGAAAAGGCGGGAACGCGCACCAGGAAATTCTCGCCCGCCGGCGTTTCCATCTCGTAATCGCCGACCATGAAACCCGACGGCGTCGCGAGCGGGCAGCTGCTGGTGTATTCGAAGCTCTTGCCCGGCGCGAGGACCGGCTGTTCGCCGACAACGCCCGGGCCGCGGACTTCCTGCAAGCGCCCGGAGCTGTCGGTGATCCGCCAATGGCGGTTGCGCAGCTGGACGGTTTCGTTGCCGCGGTTTTCGATCCGCACGTGATAGGCCCAGACATAATGGCCTTCGGCGGGCGAGGAATGCTGTTCGAGATAGAACGGCCGGACCGTAACCTCGATCGAGCGGGTGGTTTCGGAATACATGGCTGGCGAACCTTGCGAGTGGTCTGGCCGCGCCCCGGCGAGCGATCGCCGTGGAGAGGCCGCGTACAATGTCGGTCGCGTAGGAGAACGCGTCAAGGCGGCCCGCTAGCGGCGGGCCCCGGGGGCGAGGAGGGCCAGCACCTTGTCGTCGGGCCGGCGCGAGCCGTCCGGGCTGATCGACTGGATGCAGACATGGTCGGCCCCCGCATCCCAATGCTCGGCGATGCGCTTCCTGATCGCCGACTCGCCGCCCCAGGCGACATTGGCGTCGACAAAACGGTCGGAGCCGCCGCCGGCGAAATCATCGTCGCCAAACCCGAGCCGGCGCCAGTTGTTGACGTAATTGTCGAGCCGCATGTAGTTGGCGAGCGCCTGGCGGCCAAGCGCGCGCGCCTTGGTGGGATCACTCTCCAGAAGCACCCAGACTTCCGGACACAAGAGCTTGCCGGGCCCCATGATGCGGCGCGCCTGATGGGTGTGCTCGGGGGTGACGTTATAGGGATGCGAGCCGTCGGCGTGGCTTGCCGACAGCGCCAGCATGCGTGGCCCCAAGGCGGCGAGGACCGTGAGTGGCGGTTCGGCGGGCTCGGGAGCGCCATAGGGCGCCGCCTTCATCGCGTCGAGATAGGCGCGCATCGTCGCTACCGGCTTCCCGTAGGTATGGCCGCGCACGCCTTCGACCGAGGGCACGTGCGAGACGCCGAGGCCGAGGAGAAAGCGCCCCCCCGACTGTTCGGCGAGCGCGCGCTGGCCATTCGCCATCGCCATCGCGTCGCGGGCATAGATGTTGGCGATCCCCGGCGCGACGATGAGCGTCTTGGTGTTGGCGAGGAGCCAGGAGGAATGCACCAGCACATTGCGGCCGCGGCTCTCGGGCAGCCACAACGCGGCATAGCCCCAGCCTTCGACGCGCTGGGCGAAGGCGGCGCCTTCGGCCGCGCTCATCACGTCCATCGCCGCCCATACGCCGAGCTTGCCGAGCTGCATTGTCAGATCCTCTCGTGTCCGCGTCATTCTACCCCCGCCGGGCGCCGATCAGGCAAGGCTCTTGCCCTGGCGGCTCGACGCGGGGGCCGCGGCGGGGGTAAGCTCGGGCGCGACACAAACGAGGGAGGCTCGAGATGCCCCAGATCACCGGCGGCTGCCGCTGCGGCCAGGTGCGCTATTCGGCGACTGCCGAGCCGGCATTTACCGGCGTGTGCCATTGCACCAGTTGCCAGAAGGAGTCCGGCACCGCGTTCAACATCGTCATCGCGGTGCCGCAGGCCGCGCTCGCCATCCAGGGATCGCCGAAGAGCTATACGACCAAGGGCGACAGCGGCAAGCAAGTCGTCGCCAAGTTCTGCCCGAATTGCGGGTCGACGCTCCTCTCCGAGCCGGAGTTGATGCCTGGGATGAGCATCGTGCGAGCCGGGACCCTCGACGACACCTCGTGGCTGAAGCCGACGATGGAAATCTATTGCGACAGCAAGCAGCCCTGGGTCCAGCTCGGCGGCGGATTGCAGAGCTTTCCGAAGATGCCCGGACCCGGGTAACCCGCAGCAATCCCCCTCTCATCGTCGCCCCCGCGAAAGCGGGGGTCCAGGGCATCCGACACAACTTCGGCCCTGGATTCCCGCGGTCGCGGGAATGACGCGCGGGGTCTGTCGCAACTGACCGTCAGCTCGGGGCGTAGCGCTTGGGCAGCATCGCGTGGATGCCCTTGTTGCCGTCGACCAATTGCGTCACCCGCAGATCGACCGCGAGGCTGGCGAACATGTAGGCGTCCTCGGCCGAGAGCTCCAGGCGCTCGCCGATCAGCACGATCATCTCGCGCAATGCGGTTTTGGCGGCGTCGTCCAGATCGTCGTTGAACGCCATCGTGATGTGGTGGGTGGGGGTTTCCGCGCGCGGCAGATCGAAGTGGAGATCCTTGCGCAGGGTCAGCCGGAAAGTACCGCTGAGCGCGGTTTCGAGCGCGGTCACGCAGACTTCGCCGTCGCCCTGGACGCCGTGCCCGTCGCCAACCGAAAACAAGGCGCCCGGCGCCCATACCGGCAGATAGAGCGTCGAGCCGGCGACCAGCTCCTTCAAATCCATGTTGCCGCCGAACTCGCGCGGCTGGATCGAGCTGACCGCGCCATAAACCGGCGGCGGCGCCACCCCCATCACCCCGAAAAACGGCGCCAGCTCGATCTCCGCCCCCCATGGCAGGGTGGCGATGCCGCGCTGCCAGTCGATGCCGCTGTGCCAAATCTTGTGGATCGGAAAATCCTCGGGGAGCGTGCCGGCGAGCGGCCGGATCCTGGTGTAGCCCCAATTCTGCCGGCACTCGACGGCCAGGATATCGACCTGCAGGACGTCGCCCGGTTCGGCGGCCGCGACTTCGACCGGCCCGGTCATGATATGGGCGCCCAGCCGCGGGGTCAGCGCGCCGTGGATCGCGCGATGGTCGGCGAGGATCTCGAAGGCCGGGTCGGTCGGCAGGATGTCGCGCCCGCCCGAGACGCAATCGACGCTCACCGTATCGCCCGAGGCGACCGTCACGACCGGCTTCAGCGCCGCGTCGAAAAAACCCCAATGGCAATTATTGGGCCGGCATTGCACGGTGTGATGCTCGGACATCGCTTCCCCCTGTAGTGGACGCTATGCTCCCTTTCCCCGCGCGCGGCGAGGGGCCGCCTATTTCCCCTTGCCGCTCGCCTTGTCCGCGTCGGCGGCGACCTGCATCTTGATGATCTTGTCGGGGTTGGTGACGCTGCCGTTGCGCGCCGGGTCGCCCTTCTTGATCTTGTCGATAAATTCCATCCCCGAGGTGACCTCGCCCCAGATCGTGTATTGGCCGTCGAGCGCGGGGGCCGGGGCGAACATGATGTAGAACTGGCTGTCGGCACTGTTGGGGTCCGAGGCGCGCGCCATCGACACGGTTCCGCGGACGTGCTTTTCGTTGGAGAACTCGGCCCGCAGCTTGTGGCCGGAGCCGCCCGTGCCGGTCCCGGTCGGGTCGCCGGTCTGCGCCATGAAGCCCTCGATCACGCGGTGGAACACGACCCCGTCGTAAAACCCGCGCCGCACCAGCGCCTTGATCTGGGCGCAGGTGTTGGGCGCCAGATCGGGCCGCATCGCGATGACCACCCGCCCGAACGGCACATCCATGTAGAGCGTGTTTTCCGCGTCAGCCGCCATCGCCGTGCCTCCGAGCGCCAAGGTTATAAAGAGCGGGGCCGCAATCCCCAGAACCAGCCGGCGCCATAATGCGATCATCGATGAACTCCCGTGAGCGGCGAGACTATACAAATCCCGATCGAATTCCCATCGGCAGCGACAGTCGCGCCCGCCCTCGTCAAGCCGTGCGTTCGCGCGCATACCAGCCGCCGCGCCGGAAGCGGTCGAGGTAGCTCGGCAGGATCGCTTCGACCGCGGTCGGCGCGATGCCGAGCGCGGCGAGAGTGAGCGCGCCTGACGAGACGACATTGTCGCGCTTCAGCATCTCGACCTGGTCGGGTGTCAACGGCGGGCTTGGCAGCAGCGACAGCACCCGCGCCTGGAGGCTCGCCAGCCCGAACGGGAGATCGATGAGGAGCCGCTTCCTCCGGATCTCGGCGAGCAGCAGCTCGACCAGCGCGCGGAAGCTGTAGACCGTGGGACCGCCAAGCTCGTAGGTACGCCCGGCCGTGGCCGGATCATCGATAACGCGAATGACGGCATCGGCGACGTCGCCCACATAGACCGGTTGGATCCGGGTCTCGCCGCCGCCGATCAGCGGGATGACCGGCGAGATCATCGCCACCGCCGCGAGGCGGTTGAAGAACTGGTCCTCCGGCCCGAACACCACCGAGGGCCGCACGATCGTCGCGGTCGGGAAGGCGTCGCGCACCGCCTCTTCGCCCGCTGCCTTGGTGCGGGCATAGGCCGAAGGGGAGCGCGGATCGGCGCCGATCGCCGAGACGTGGACAAAGCGCTGGGCACCGGCCTCGCGGGCCAGCCGAGCGAGGCGCGCCGGGCCGACATGGTGCGCCATCTCGAAGCGCTGGGCGCCCTTTTCGTGGAGGATGCCGACGAGATTGATGACCGTGTCGTTGTTGGCGACGAAGGCGGACAGCAGCGCCTCGTCGTCGATTCCGACGTTGACGAGGCCGACCTGGCCGACATCGCCCTTCAACTTGAGGAATTTGGCGGCAGCGGCGTTGCGCCCGCCGACCGTCAAGACGTCGCCGCGCTCGGCCAAGCGCTTGACCACATAGCGCCCGATGAACCCGGCCCCGCCGAGGATCGCCGCCCGATGCTGTTTCATGCCCGCTCCAAGACGCGTGACCGCATTACCAAAAGCCTCGATCTACGGCAATATCGCCAGCATGAACTGTCTTTCCAACGTCATTCCCGCGGAAGCAGGTATCCTGGCATCTTCGGGAATTCGGATCGAGCGTTGCGCGTCCTTCGAGACGGCCGCTTTGCGGCCTCCTCAGGATGAGGTGAAGTTTTGATACGACACGTAAATTTTCCTCATCCTGAGACGCGCCCCAGAGGGGCGCGTCTCGAAGGACGCAATACGGCCGGGCCGTAGGGGACCCGAGGAGTGGCCACACCCGACGAAAAATCCGCGGCCGCTGAGTGGTTCGCGGCGCTGCGCGAGCGGATCTGCGCGGCTTTCGAGGCGATCGAGGACGAGTATACCGGACCCGATGCGGGAACGCTGGCGCCCGGGCGCTTCCAGCGCACCGATTGGCAGCGGCCAGGTGGCGGCGGCGGCACGATGGCGCTCATGCATGGCAGGGTGTTCGAGAAGGTCGGGGTCAATGTCTCGGCCGTCTTCGGCGAGTTCGCGCCGGAGTTTCGCGGCGAAATTCCCGGCGCGGCCGAGGATCCGCGGTTCTGGGCGAGCGGCATCTCGCTCGTCGCCCATATGCGCTCGCCGCTGGTGCCGGCGGTGCATATGAACACAAGGCACGTCATCACGCGCAAATCCTGGTTCGGCGGCGGCGCCGACCTCACCCCGATCTACCCCGATCCCGCGGCCGCCGAAGAGTTCCATGCCGCGCTCGAGGGGGCCTGCAACAGCTACGATCCCGCCTGCTACGCCCGCTTCAAGGCGTGGTGCGACGAGTATTTCTATCTGCCGCATCGCGGCGAGCCGCGCGGCGCCGGCGGGATCTTTTTCGACGATCTCAACAGCGGCGAGTGGGACCGTGACTTTGCCTTTGTCCAGGCCGTGGGCGAAGCCTTCCTCGCCGTCTATCCGGGAATCGTGCGGGCGCGGATGAACGGCGCATGGACCGAAGAACAACGCCGCCACCAGCTCATTCGCCGCGGGCGCTATGTCGAATTCAACCTGCTCTACGATCGCGGCACCCGCTTTGGCCTCAGGACGGGCGGCAATGTCGAAGCGATCCTGATGTCGCTGCCGCCGGAGGTGGCGTGGCCTTGATCCTCACACCTGCTGGATGGCGGAGAGGATCCAGTTGCCGCCGGTGCGGCGGACAAAGGTCCACACTTCTTCCGCCTGGGTCGGCGTGTTGGGGTCGCCGCTGACCAGATAATCGGGAGCGCCGGGCGAGCGGCCGAGCCGCACGACATAATCGATCGCGCTCCACTGCATGTAGGCGGTGGCGTACTGGAGATCACCCTCCTCCCAGCTCTCGCTGATCTCGCCCTTCAGGAGGCTGACATTGGAGACGATGTTCTGCACGCCTTGGCTGGTGTTGCGGGTCAGTTCCTCGGAGAAATAGCTCAGCATCTCGGGCGTCATCAGCTGGCGCAGCTGGCTGAGATCGGCGCGCCCCCAGGCTTCCTGGACCGCGCCATGGATCGACTGGAAGGCATTGAGATCAACCTCGCCCACGGTGGTGTCGTGGCCGCGATAGGCCGCCATCGGCGCGGCCGCCGCGCCGATCGAGCGCGGCATCGCGCCGCCCACCCCTGCAAACGACGAGCGGCCTCCGGCGAACAGCCGAAAGAGAAGGAAAATCAGGCCGCCGATGATCAGCAGCGTCAAGAGCCCGCCGAAAACATGGCCCATGCCGCCCATTCCGCTGAACAGCATCGAGCCGAGGAAGCCGCCGGCAAGCCCGGTCAGAAACGGGTGGCGCTGGAAGAAGCTGCCGCCGCCGTAAGCGCCGGCGCCGGAGAGGGGGCTGGTCGCACTCGGCGCCTGGGTCATGCTGCGGCTGAGCGGGGCGGCGCCGTTATTCTCGAAGCTGCGCGTGCCCCGGCTGCCAAAGCTGGAGCCGGCGCCGGACGACGAGCTGCCGGCACGCGCCTCCGCCAGGCTCGGGGCGAGCGCCAGGGTCAGGCAGAAAAACAACGCTAGCAGAACGCGCCATTGCAGGATGCGCCCCGACAAGGGCTTTGGGAGCGATCGGCTCGACATGGTCATCTCCGTCCGCGCGGCGAAGTGAGGGTTGGTGCGTCAATATGGGGGGCCGATGCGGTGTGCAACAGAGCCATCGCGCCGGCAGGCGCGCCGCCAACCGACTCGCGTGTCGATGCGGCGATTCGCGGTTTCTTGATCGGCGACCCCGGGGTCCCCAAATCAGTAGGGCAATTCGTGTTACCGTTGCCGGGTGCCGCCCCCTGGGCCCGGCAGCGGATCTCGCTCGCCGCCGAGGAGAAGGATGATGTCGCGCGTGGCGCTGTTCAGTTCGCCGTTGCTGCTGGGGTTCGAGCATTTCGAACGGGCGCTCGACCGGGTCAATAAGATCTCGGGCGACGGCTATCCGCCCTACAATGTCGAGCAGCTCAGCGACAACGAGCTGCGCATCACGCTGGCGATCGCCGGCTTCACGATGTCCGATCTGGGGATCGCGATCGAGGACAACCAGCTGGTGATCCGCGGCAAGCAGGCCGACGACGCCGAGCGCATCTACCTGCATCGCGGGATCGCCGCGCGGCAGTTCCAGCGCTCCTTCGTGCTTGCCGAGGGGATCGAGGTGCGCGGCGCGTGGCTCGAAAACGGGCTCTTGCATGTCGATCTGATGCGCCCGACGCTCGAGGCGAGGGTGCGCACGGTGCCGATCCGCGGACCCGAACCCGGCGCCGCCCGCAGCGGCGGACCACGCCGGTTGCGCGCACGCACATCGGATAATTCGAACGGCCAGGGATGATGTGGCCGCCTGGAAACGTTTCCTCTTCAGCTTGAGGTCAATCCTACGCCGGGCAAGCCCAGCGCCGGCGCGACGGAGATCGAGATGCAGTACATCGAGGGTATCAGGCAGTTATCGGCAAAGGAGCTGGGCTTGCTCGGCATGAACGATGTCGCCTACATCAAACGCGTCATCGACAACGGCACCGAAGCGTTCTCCGTGCATGCCGCCGACGGCGCCCGGATCGCCGTCCTCGCCAACCGCGATCTCGCCTTCGCCGTGGTGCGGCAAAACGATATGGAGCCGGTCAGCGTGCACTGACCGCGGTACGGCTCAGGGATCTTACCGGGCGCGCCGGGTCAATTCGATATAGCCGAACGGGTCGATGCGGGCGTCGAAGAGGCGGCTGATTACGGTCGAGGTCTCGTCTTCGACGATGACCGCGGGACCGGGGATGACGGCGCCCGGTGCGAGGGCGGCGCGTTCGTGGATCGCC
>JBARKH010000307.1:0-15802 GCA_049801295.1 Allostellaceae bacterium
ATCCTGCACCCGGTGACGCGCGAGATCGTGGCGGCCAGCGACGCGGCGTCCGCCGCTTCGGTCTTTCGCGGCCAGGAGCGGCTCCTCGCGCTGGCGCAACAGACCGCAGAGGTGTGGCAGCGGATCGATCTCCTGCTGGTGCCGACTACCGGCACGATTTACCGCATCGCCGAAATCGAAGCCGAACCGCTCGCGCTTAATGCCAGGCTCGGCCATTACACCAATTTCGCCAATCTGCTCGATCTGTCGGCGATCGCCCTGCCGAACGGCTTTCAGTCGAACGGTTTGCCGGCCGGGATCTGCCTCATTGCCCCGGCCTTCCACGATCCGCTGCTCACTGCCGTCGGGGCTACGTTTCAGCGGCAAGCCGCGCTGTCGCTCGGCGCTACCGGAGCGACGCTACCGCCCGTCGATGCGACACCGCCACCTGTCGCCTATCCCTATCTGCCGGTCGCAGTCGTCGGCGCACATCTGTCGGGAGAGCCGCTCAACGGCGAATTGCTGGCATGGGGCGCGCGGCTGCGCCGCACAGTCTGCACCGCCCGCCAATACCGGCTCTACACGCTCGCCGACGGCAGGCGGCCGGGGCTGGTGCGCGATCCGTCAGCGGGCAGCGCGATCGAGGCCGAGATATGGGATGTGCCGGTGGCCGCGATCGGGGCGTTCCTCGCGGCCATCGCGCCGCCGCTCGGCCTCGGCACGATCACCCTCGAAGACGGCGGCGCGGTGACCGGCTTCCTGTGCGAAGCCTATGGCCTCGAAGGCGCCCGCGAGATTAGCGGCCTCGGTGGCTGGCGCGCTTGGCGTGCGAGCCGGCAGGAGCGGTGCTGACCGCTTCCGAGCGGTGCCTGAATTTAGATCATACGCCCAAGATTCAGACTGAAGGCTTCCCGGGTCGTGGGGACCGTGCGGCCAGAGGAGTTGGCCGATCTTTTGCTTGGCGTTCCCCGCGCACCTTTGCTGGGGGAACTGCAATGCCGCTGATCGACGCCGAGCCCTACGAATTCGCCTTCGATCCGGCCGCGGCGGCGCTCCTCATCATCGACATGCAGCGCGACTTTCTCGAACCCGGCGGGTTCGGCGAGAGCCTGGGCAACGATGTCAGCCTGTTGCGCTGGACGATCGCGCCGACCCGGCGCCTGCTCGACGCGGCGCGCGGCGCCGGGCTCTCGGTCATCCATACCCGCGAGGGGCACCGTCCCGATCTCGCCGACCTCGCCCCAGCGAAGAAGGCGCGCGGGAAGCCTGCGCTGGCGATCGGCGATTGCGGGGCGATGGGGCGGCTTCTGGTGCGCGGCGAGCCCGGCCACGACATCATCCCCGAACTCTATCCGCGGGCCGGCGAGCCGGTGATCGACAAGCCCGGCAAGGGCGCGTTCTACGCGACCGACCTCGACACGATCCTCAAGCATCGCGGCGTCAAGCAGCTGATCGTCTGCGGCGTCACCACCGAAGTCTGCGTCAACACCTCGGTGCGCGAAGCCAATGACCGCGGCTTCGACTGCCTAGTGCTGGAAGATTGCGTCGGCTCCTACGTCCCGGAATTCCAGGAGATGGGGCTCAGGATGATCAAGGCACAGGGCGGTATTTTCGGCTGGGTCGGCCGGTCGGATGCGGTCATCGCCGCACTCGGTGCTGGGAATAGCGTGAGGAGGGTCGCATGAGCATCGCCGCCGCCGATCGAATGGAGGCTGGTCCCCGCTGGTGGGTGCCGGGCGACTGGAACGGGTTTTTCGGCCTGTTCACCAACTGCTCCTCAATGTCATCGTGCTGACCGGGCTGTGCCTCGGCGTCGTCCAAATGCCCGGCGACATCGTCTATGGCCGCATCCTGCCGGCGCTCGGCATCGCGCTGCCGCTCGGCAATCTCTATTACGCGTACCTGGCCTGGCGGCTGGGCCAGCGCGAGAACCGCGACGACGTGACGGCGATGCCCTATGGGCCGAGCGTGCCGCACATGTTCATCGTCGTCTTTCTGATCATGCTTCCGGTCTATCTGAAGACCAAGGATCCGATCCTGGCATGGCAATCGGGGCTGGTGTGGTGTCTCGTGATCGGACTGATCGTGCTCCTGGGCGCCTTTGTCGGCCCGACGATCCGCCGCTTCACCCCGCGCGCGGCCATGCTCGGCACCTTGGCCGGGATCTCGATCGCGTTCATCTCGATGCGCCCGGCTTTTCTCGGCTGGGAAGAGCCGTGGCTGTTTCTGATGTCGTTCGCGATCGTGCTGGTCAGCTGGACGGCCGGGGTACGGCTACCCTACGGGTTGCCCGGCGGGCTCGCCGCCGTCGTGATCGGCACCGTCCTCGCCTGGCTGGCGCGGCTCTTCGATCTCGACATGCTGATGGATCCGGCGGCGGTCGGTGCCGCGGTCGGCCAATTCGGGCTGCACATGCCTTACCCGACCGGCGACTTCCTGAAGGCGATGGGCGATATCGGCCCGCTCCTCGTCACCGCGATACCGCTCGGCATCTACAATTTCACCGAGGGGATGAACAACGTCGAAAGCGCGGCCGCCGCCGGGGACGACTACAATCTGCGCCACATCCTGTTGGCCGACGGCATCGGCGCTATTGTCGGCGCGATCCTCGGCAGCCCGTTCCCGCCGGCGGTCTATATCGGCCACCCGGGCTGGAAGGCGGTTGGCGGCCGGATCGGCTATTCGCTGGCGACCGGCGTGGTGATCGGGCTGGTGTGTTTTCTCGGTCTGACCGCCTTGTTACTGGCGGTGATTCCGCTCGTTGCAATCCTGCCGATCCTCTTGTTCATAGGCCTGGTCATCGGGGCGCAGGCATTTCAGGCGACGCCGTCGCGCCATGCCCCAGCGGTGGTGCTCGCTCTCTTGCCCAATATCGCCGCGTGGTGCCAGACCCAGGTCGACGGTGCGCTTGGCGCTGCCGGAACCTCGGCGGCACAGGTTGGGATGGACAAGCTCGCCGGCACCGGCGTCGTCTATCACGGGATGGAATTGCTCGGCGGCGGCGCCGTCCTCGCCGGGTTGATCCTCGGCGCGGTCGCCGCATTCATCATCGACCGCCGGTTTGACCGCGCGGCGATATACGCGGCCGCCGGTGCGGTGCTGGCGTTTTTCGGGTTCATCCACGGCACCGCGCTGGGCATCGGCAACTCGGCGCCGGTCGCGTTCGGCTACTTGCTGGTGGCGATGATCTGCGTCGGCCTTAGCTTGCAGGGCCAATACGCACCGATCATCGCCGAGGACGAAGTCCCCGCCGAATAGCCGTTTCCTATGAGACTCCGCCCGATCTGCGCGCGTCCGCCTCGGGTTCCTCGGATGACCCCTCTGAGGTGACGGTGACCGTAATGTCCATGCCGAGGAAGTCGGAGGGGAACCCGGTCCAGGTGCCGGAGAGCGGCACGGCATGCCGCGCGTCGCGCACCACCGCGACGCGGATCAGGTCGCGGTTGCCGACGACGCCGTTGGTCGGATCGAGTTCGAGCCAGCCGGCGCCGGGGATGTAGACCTCCAGCCAGGCATGGGTAGCGCCGCCACCGACATGGCCGCCGCCGTGGTCCGGGACATAGAGGTATCCGGAGACGAAGCGGGCGGCCAAACCGAGCGAGCGCACCGCCTCCATCATCAAGACCGCGAAATCACGGCAGCTGCCGCTGCCGAGCTTCAATGTCTCGAGCGGGTCTTGCGTCCCGAACTCGGGCCGCGAGACGTAAGTGAAGCGCTCCTTGATCGCCTGAGTCATCGTCGCCAGCAACTCGCGCGTGCCGGTCGGCCCCTGCCGGCGCAGGAACTGTCGCGCCCAGCCGTCGATTTCGCGGCCGGGGTCGAAATATTGGCGTTCGATCGACCGCAACAGGTCGGGGCTCTCTTCGGCCCCATAGGAGAACGGATAGGCGCTGGCGTAATCCTCGATTTGGAATTCGAGGGCGTTGCTCGGCGAATGATCGAGGCGAATGGTGCTGTCGAAGCACAAATCGCTGGCCCGTCCCGAGAAGCGCGCGATCGCGACGCAATTGCCGTAGACGTCGTGCACCCAGCGCAGCGAGGCCGGTTCCGGCGTGATGTCGAGCCGCATCTCGATCAGCTTCTGGTCGTAGCTGTCGCGGGGGCGCAGCATCATGCGGTGCTCGCCGAACGACACCGGCTGCTTGTAGCGGTAGGAGGTGATGTGGTGGACGGTGAGGAGTTGCATTGGCGGCGTGTCGGAAACCTTCTACCCAGCCTATATTATCGGCTCTAAGCTTGAATTTGGGAGGAATATGCAACCGGCGGGAAGCCGAGATAGCCCTGCGCGGCGTCCTTCGCCTCGGGCTCATGGCCGAAAAATGCCACCGAGAGCCGAATTGTGATGGCGATCAGAAAGCGCTGGATGAAGTCGATGAACTCGTGCAGCCCTGCGGCGATGACCTGCTCGATCGAGCGGGAGGCGAGAATCGTGCGGAGCTGATCCAGTCCCTCCGCGACATCGTTGCCGCCGCGCAGGGCATAATGCGATTTGAGCTCGCTCAGCGCGTTCTGGACCTCGCGCAGGCACAGATGGACCGAGCGCGGGAAGGCCGGGTTGAACAACAGAAAGGCGGCGACGCGGGCCGGCGTCAGATCGCTCGAATGGACGCGGCGAAACGCGTGATAGCCCGAGGCCGAGCGCAACACCGCATGCCACTGGCCGACTTCGAGCGGGGCCGTCGATCCGGCGCCCTTGGTCAATATGTAATACTTGTTGTCGATAAGGCGCGTCGTCTGGTCGGCGCGCTCGATATAGCGCCCGAGCCGGTAGAAGCACCAGGCCTGGTCGCGGTAGAAGGTGCCCTCGGTGATTCCGGTAAATGTTTGGCAGGCCTCCTTGATCTCGGTCAGCAGCTGCGACAGGTTGCCGGGCGCGAGCTCGCCCGGATCTACCGCAAGCACGCGATTGTAGGTGACGTTGAGCTGCACCCACATTTCGGTCGAGACCAAGGGCCGCAGCGTGCGCGCGTTCTCACGCGCATTGGTCACCGCGCTGACGATCGAGGTCGGGTTATCGGCGTCGGTCACATAGAAACGGATGACGTTCTCGGCGCTAGCCACCCGATGCTTGGCAAAGAACGCTTTCTCGTCGGTGTTGAGCTGGACGATCGACAGCCAGTTGTGGCTGCCGCTGCGGTCGCGCGAGAAGGTTTCGTTGACCTCGATGATTCGCGCCAGGTTCTCGGCCCGCTCGACCGAGCGCGCGAGCCAGAAGATGCATTCGGCATAACGGGCAAGCAGCGGATTATCCAAGCACCCACGTGTCTTTCGACCCGCCTCCCTGCGATGAATTGACGATCAGCGACCCCTCGCGCAGGGCGACCCGGGTGAGCCCTCCGGGCAAGACCCAGGTCTTCGACCCGGTGATCGCGAAGGGGCGCAGATCGACGTGGCGCGGCTTCACTCCGCCATTGACCAGGGTCGGCGCGATCGACAGATCGATGCAGGGCTGGCTGACATAGTTCGAGGGATCGGCGAGGAGCTTGGCCCGGCACTCGTCGAGCTCCGCCCGGCTCGCCCTCGGCCCGATCGTGATGCCGTAGCCGCCGGCCTCGCCGACCGGCTTGACCACCAGCCGGTCGAGATGGTCGAGCGTATAGCGCAGGCTGTCGGGCTCGCGGCAGATGTGCGTGTCGACACTGGCGAGCAACGGCGCCTCGTCGAGATAATAGCGGATGACTCGCGGCATGTAGGCGTAGACGGCCTTGTCGTCGGCGACGCCGGTCCCGATCGCGTTGGCCAGCGCAACATTGCCCGCAGAATAGGCCCGCATCAGACCGGCGACGCCCAGCTGGCTGTCGGGCCGAAAGGCCTCGGGGTCGAGGAAGTCGTCATTGATCCGGCGATAGATCACGTCGACCCGGCGCGGTCCGCCGATCGTGCGCATATAGACGCGGTCGTTCTCGACGGCGAGGTCGCGCCCCTCGACCAGCGGCACTCCCATCTCGCGGGCGAGGAAGACGTGCTCGAAATAGGCCGAATTGTAGACACCCGGTGACAGCAACACGATCTGCGGATCGCTGCATCTGGGGGGAGCGATCTCGTGCATGGCCGCCCCCAGCTGCAGGCCGTAATCGTCGATGCCGCGCAAGCCGATGCCGTCGAGCAGATCGGGAAAGGACCGCAGCATCGTGTGGCGATTTTCGATCACATAGCTGACCCCCGAGGGGGTCCGGGCATTGTCTTCCAGCACTCTGAAGGTGCCGTCGCGATCGCGGATGATGTCGATGCCGCAGATGTTGACATAGGCTTTATGGCGAACCGCCATCCCCCGCATCACCGGCCGGAAGTTGGGATTGGCGAGGATCAGATCGGCGGGGATGATGCCATTCCTGAGGATCTTCTGCTCGTGATAGAGGTCGTCGAGCAGGAGGTTGAGAGCGGTCACCCGCTGGGTGATCCCGTGTTCGATATGCTGCCACTCCGCGGCGGATATTACGCGAGGGATGGCATCGAACGGCAGGATGCGGTCGATCGCGTTCCTGTCGGAATAAACCGTGAAGGTGATCCCGAGATTGTAGAGCGTCTGCTCGGCGCCGAGGGCGCGCCGCTTGAAATCGGCGGTCGGCATGGCGGCGAGTCGGTCGTGCAGCAATGCGTTGTCCGCCGAGCGCAAGAGCTCGCAATAAAAGCCCTGGGGATCGTAGCCATCCAGCAGGAAGGTGCTCATCGCCAACCCAAAAGACGTCGCTGAAGGCTTTGACCTGCATGCGTCGTGCCAAAAAGCCGCGCAGCTCCGCCTCCTTTGGCACGCCCATTGCTTGCTCAAGTGGTGGGGGCGCGCAGCATCGGTAACGGCGTCGGAAGGGCGGGCAATGCGGCACATCAGCGTCGGGTCAGGTCGATATGTTCTCAGCGCAGCATTGCTCGGCGCCACCCTCGGCGCGAGCCCCTCCGCTTGGGCCGGCGGAACGTTGACCGTCGCGATGACCGCGGGCGACATCCCCGTAACGACGGGAAATCCCGACCAGGGGTTCGAGGGGTACCGGTTTGTCGGCTACAACCTCTACGACGGGCTGCTGCTGTGGGACCTTTCGAAGTCGGACAAACCATCCGAGATCCGGCCTGGCCTCGCCACCTCGTACGAGATCGACCCCGACAACCACAAACGCTGGATCGTGCATCTGCGCCACGGCGTGACCTGGCACGACGGCTGTAAGTTCAGCGCCGACGATGTGCTGTGGAACTTCCAGATGCGGATGGACGAGAAGGCGCCCAATTTTTCCACCCAGCAATTCACCTACACGCGCGCCTTTCTCAGCAACGTTAAATCGGTCAGCAAGATCGACGATTACACGGTGGCGATCGAAAACAATTTCGTCGAATCGCTGTTTCCCTACACGCTGAGCTACGTCCTGATGATCAGCCCGTGCCGGGCCAAGGAAGTGAACTACGATTGGACGCAATACGCGCTGCACCCCTCCGGCACCGGCCCCTACAAATTCGACAAGATCGTGCCGCATCAGCGCCTCGAACTGGTGCCCAACGCCCAGTACTGGGATCAGTCGCGCATCCCGCAGCAGGACCGGCTCGTCTTGATCCCGATGCCGGAAGCATCGACCCGCACCGCCGCCCTCCTCACTGGCCAGGTCGACTGGATCGAGGCGCCCTCGCCCGACGCGATCCCGCGGCTGAAATCCTCTGGCATGCAGATCGTCACCAATGTCTATCCGCACGACTGGCCGTATCTGCTCAATTTCACCCGCGGCCCTTTCAAGGATTTGCGGGTTCGTCAGGCGGCCAATTACGCGATCAACCGGTCGGACGTCGTCGACATGCTTGGCGGAACCGCGATCCCCGAAAACGATGTGGTGCCGCCGTCGATAGCCTATTACGGCCATCCGCCGACCTACGACTACGATCCGAAAAAGGCGCATGCGCTCTTGAGCGAGGCCCGGTGCCTGCCGTGCAAGGTGACGTTCGGCATCTCGACCTCGGGTTCCGGTCAGATGCAGCCATTGCCGATGAACGAATTGGTCAAGGCGCAGCTCGAGGAGGCCGGCTTTGAGGTCACCCTTCAGACGATGGATTGGAATGCGCTTCTCGATGTCTATCGCGCCGGCGCCGTAAAATTTCCCCAATACGACGGTCTCAATTTCTCGCGCGGTCTGCTCGATCCGGTCAATGCGATCATCAAGCTGGTCGGGCGCTTCTATTGGGCACCCCAAGGGCCGAATTGGGGGCATTTCGAGAGCCCCGAGACCGAGGCGCTGATCGGCCGAATCTTCAACGAGTTCGACGGCGAGAAGCGGCTGTCGCTGTTGAGCGAACTGCACGAACTGGAGGGTCGTCAGGCGGTGATGATCTTTGTCGTGCACGATCTGAACCCGCGAGCGATGTCCCCCAAGGTGCAGGGGTTCATTCAGGCGCAGAGTTGGTTCCAGGATCTGACCCGGGTCAGCCTCGCGCCGTAGCCGCACGCGGGGAATTGCGGTGGGGAAAAACATGAAAACGAGTTGGGTGTGCGGCGTGGCCTTCTTGGCGGGTGCCGCAGCGCTGTTCGGCGCCGGAGCGGCACAAGCCGCGGGCATTCTGACCATCGGCATGACCGCGGGCGATTTGCCGGCGACCACCGGTAATCCCGACCAGGGCTTCGAAGGCTACCGCTTTGTCGGCTACAACCTCTACGATACGCTGGCGCTGTGGGATCTCTCCGGGGCGGGCGACAAGGCGCCTGACATCAAGCCGGGTCTTGCCACCGAGTGGCATATCGACGAGGGCAACGACAAGCGCTGGATCTTCACGCTGCGCCAGGGGGTCAAGTGGCACGACGGCTGCCCGTTCACCGCCGATGACGTGGTCTGGAACTTCGGCTATAGCGGCGACGAGAAGGCGCCCCAATTCAATCCGGCCCAGTTCGCCCAGGCGCGGGCTTACCTTGGCACCTATGCCGGGGTCGAGAAGGTCGATGACCACACCGTAGCCTTCACCACCAAGGTGCCCGACGCGCTGTTCCCCTACATGATGAGCTTTGTCATGATGGTCAGCCCATGCCGCGCCAAGGAGGTCAAGTACAACTGGACCGAATATGCGCTGCACCCGTCGGGCACCGGCCCCTATAAATTCGACAAGATGGTGGCGCATCAGCGCCTTGAGTTCGTTCCCAACACCGAATACTGGGACAAGGCGCGCGTGCCGAAACAGGAACGCGTGGTGCTGGCGCCGATGCCGGAAGCATCGACCCGCACCGCGGCGCTGCTGACTGGCGAGGTAAACTGGATCGAGGCGCCCTCGCCCGACGCGATCGACCGTCTGAAATCCGCCGGCATGCAGATCGTCACGCGGATCTACCCGCACAACTGGAGCTACCAGCTCAATTTCGTCAAAGGTCCGTTCACCGACAAACGCGTCCGTCAGGCGGCCAACTACGCGCTCAACCGCGAGGACATAAAGGATTTGCTCAACGGGCTGATGCTCGAGGGGTACGCGACGGTGCCGCCGTCATTGCCTTTTTACGGCCGTCCCGTGCTCTACAAATACGACGCGGCGAAGGCGAAGGCGCTGTTGCAGGAAGCCGGCTGCATTCCGTGCAAGGTACGCTTCGCGATCTCCACCTCGGGCTCGGGGCAGATGCAGCCATTGCCGATGAACGAGCTGGTGAAATCGCAGCTGGACGCGGCCGGCTTTCAGGTGACGCTCGACACGATGGATTGGAATGCGCTGCTGCAACTGACCCGGGAGGGGGTCGACAAGCATCCCGACATCGACGCGATCAATGTTAGCCGCGGGTCGCAGGACCCGTTCAACGCCCTGATCCGTCATGTCTGGACGGGAGCCTGGGCACCGAAGGGCGCCAATTGGGGCCATTACGGCAATCCGGCGGTCGACAAACTGGTCGATGACATCCTCAAGGAATTCGACACGCCGAAGCGCCTCGCGCTGCTGACCAAGCTGCACGAATTGATGAGCGAGGAGGCGGTGATGATTTTCGTCGCGCACGACGTCAATCCCCGCGCCCTGTCGCCCAAGGTGCACGGCTTCGTCCAGGCGCAAAGCTGGTTCCAGGATCTGACGCCGATCACTGTCGCGCCATGAGCTTCTACATCCTGCGCCGCATCCTCTACGCGATCCCGATCGCGTTCGGGGTCAGCGTGGTGTGTTTCTCGCTCGTCTATATCGCCCCCGGCGACCCGCTGCAGACGGTGATGCCGCCCGATGCGACCGCCGAGACGATCGCCATCGTCAAGCACGCCTACGGCTTCGACAAGCCGCTGCCGATGCAGTTCGTGATATGGCTGGGGCGTGTCCTGACCGGCGATTTCGGCATGTCGATCGCGACCCGCCGCCCGGTATTTCTCGAGGTGACCGACGCGCTGGCGAACACCTCGCTATTGGCTCTGTTTGCGGCGCCGATCGCGTTTTCCACCGGGTATGTGATGGGCGTCGTCGCCGGATGTTTCCCGGGACGCTGGCTCGACCGCCTTGTGACCGGCGCGGCGGTCATGGGCGTCAGCCTGCCGAATTACTGGCTTGGCATCGTGCTGGTCATCGTCTTTGCCGTGCAGTTCATGCTTCTGCCGGCCACCGGGATGGGCCCCAACGGCTCGACCGGCTTCCACATCTTCGAGTGGAGCAGCGCGAGATTTCTGGTCCTGCCGGTGATCACGCTGGTGATGATCCCGATCGGGATCATCGCCCGCACCACCCGTGCCGCGGTCGCCGAGGTCCGCAATCAGGATTTTGTCCAGACCCTGCGCGCCAAGGGCCTCTCGGAATGGGCGGTGACCCGGCATGTGCTGAAAAATTCGCTGCCGCAGGTGATGGCCGTCATGGGCCTGCAATTCGGCTTTCTGATCGGCGGTTCGATCCTGGTTGAGACCGTATTCACCTGGCCGGGCAGCGGCTTTCTGTTGAGTAAGGCGATCATCAATCGCGATGTCCCGGTGCTGCAGGGCACGATCCTCACCCTTTCCTTGGTGTTTGTCGCCACCAACCTCGTTGTCGACCTGCTGCAGTCGCTGGTCGATCCGCGTATCCGGCGCAGCTGAACCGGGCGTCGGGATGACCGATATCGTCACCCTCGATCGCGCGGCCGCAGCGCTGGCCGAGCAGGCGTCGCCGGCGACCCAGGTACGCGGCTATTGGCAATCGGTGTTCTACCGGCTGCGTCACGACCCGGTGACGCTGGTCTTCGCCGCGATTGTCCTCGTGATCGTGCTGGCAGCGCTCCTGGCACCGCTGATCGCGCCGTTTGATCCCTACAAGGAGAGCATTGTCGGGCGACTGAAGCCGATGGGCTGGCGCGGGCATCTTCTCGGTACCGATGAACTTGGCCGCGACATGCTCTCTCGGCTGCTCTATGGCGGACGGGTCTCGCTATCGATGGGCGTCGTCCCCGTGCTGATCGCCACGATTATCGGCGGGATGCTCGGAGTCATCGGCGGGTTCGCCGGCGGCCGCGTCAACACCGCGATCATGCGAACGATGGATGTCTTCTACGCCTTCCCCTCGGTGTTGCTGGCGGTGGCGATCGCCGGTGCGATGGGAGGCGGTATCGGCAACGGCATGTTGGCGCTGACCCTCGTTTTCACACCGCCGATGTGCCGGGTGGCGGAGACCGCGACGACCCAGGTGCGAGCGCTCGATTACATCGAGGCGGCGCGGGCGAGCGGGGCGAGCACTGCTGCGATCATCCGCTATCACGTGCTCGGCAACGTCTTGGGACCGGTGTTCATCTATGCCTCGTCCTTGGTCAGCGTCAGCATCTTGCTCGCGTCGGGACTGTCGTTCCTTGGGCTCGGCGTGCGCCCGCCGACGCCGGATTGGGGCCTCATGCTCAGCACGCTGCGCCAGTCGATCTATGTCGTGCCATTGGTCTGCGCGGTGCCCGGTGTTGCGATCTTCATAACCTCGATCTGCTTCAACCTGGTCAGCGACGGGCTGCGCGCGGCGATGGATGTACGGATGTAAGGATGGCGGAGGTGATCGCGCAATCCCCGGTTGTCGATCCGCGCGACCGCGGCGGTCCCTTGCAGCCGATGTTAATCGCGCGCGATCTGCGCAAGCATTTCCCGGTCAAGGGCGCGCGCGGCAAGTCGGTGCAGGCCGTCGACGGGGTGTCGTTCACCTTGAGCAAGGGCGAGACCCTCGGCGTTGTCGGCGAGTCGGGCTGCGGCAAGACCACCCTCGCCCGGCTGCTCTTGCACCTGGTTGTCCCCGACGCCGGCGAACTGGTCTTTGACGGCGATGCGGTCAACGCGCCGGACGGGCTCACGGTCAATGCGCTGCGCCGCCAGGTGCAGATGGTGTTTCAGGACTCCTATTCCTCGCTCAACCCGCGCATGCCGATCCGCGACTCGGTCGCGTTCGGACCGTTCATCCAGGGCCGAAAAAAGCCCGAAGCGCGCGACATCGCGCGCGACATCCTGAGCCGGGTCGGCCTCGACCCCGATCTGTTCGGCCCGCGCTATCCGCACGAGCTGTCGGGTGGGCAGAAACAGCGCGTCAACATCGCCCGGGCGCTCGCCACCGGCCCGCGCATGGTGATCCTCGACGAGCCGGTCTCGGCGCTCGACAAATCGGTCGAGGCGCAGGTCCTTAACCTGTTGCGGGCGCTCAAACGCCAACTCAACCTGACCTATGTCTTCATCAGCCACGATCTGAACGTGGTGCAGTACATCAGCGACCGCGTCCTCGTCATGTATCTCGGCCGGGTCGTCGAGCTCGGGCCGGTTGAGGAGATTTTCGGAAATCCGCGGCACCCCTATACCCGGGCGCTTCTGGCCTCGCGCCCGTCGATGGACCCGGCGCGCCGCATCGAAGAACCGCCGATCGCCGGCGACCCGCCAAACCCGATCGATCCCCCCGCCGGGTGCCGGTTCCACACCCGTTGCTCGTTCGCGGAGGTGGTGTGCACAACGGCCGATCCGACGCTCGACCGCTGGCAGGGGCCCCAATCGCACATTGTCAGCTGCCACATGCATGACCCGCAGTCGGGTCATAGCAAGGCCGGCAATGCCTGACACCAGAGCGGCTTATGCGCACACGCTGGTCGAGGTAAACGACCTCCATGTCCGCTTCGTCACCCGCGAGGCAACAGTCCACGCGGTGAACGGGGTCAGCTTCACCGCGAAGCGGAGCGAGGTGCTGTGCATCCTCGGCGAATCCGGCTCGGGCAAGACCGTGACGCTGCGGACCCTCTTACGCCTGTTGCCGCGCGCGGCGCGCATCGAGGGCCAGGTCCTGGTGGACGGAAGGGACGTATTGGCGATGCCGGCCCGGGAGCTGCGCGATCTACGCGGCGGGCTCGCCGCGATGGTGTTTCAGGAGCCGATGACCGCGCTCGATCCGGTCTACACGATCGGCCAGCAGATCGGTGAAACAGTGCGCCGCCATACCGGCTGCGATCACCGCGCCGCGCGGGCACGGGCGCTCGAATTGCTCGACCTGGTGCGGGTGCCGTCGGCCGCGCGGCGGCTCGATTCCTATCCCCACGAGCTTTCGGGCGGGCTGCGCCAGCGCGCGATGATCGCGATGGCCCTGTCGTGTGATCCGCGGCTCTTGCTCGCCGACGAGCCGACCACCGCGCTCGATGCCACCGTCCAGGTGCAGGTGCTGATCCTGTTGCGCCGGCTGCAGCGCGAGCTCGGTATGGGAATGATCTTCGTCACCCACGATCTCGGCGTCGCTTCCGAGATCGCCGACACGATCGCGGTCATGTATGCCGGCCGCATCGTCGAGATCGGGCCGGTCGCCCAGGTCTTGAGTAAGCCGCTGCACCCGTACACCGCCGGGCTCCTGGCCTCGACGGTGCACGGCCAGCCGCGCGACCGCGACATCGACGCGATCCGCGGCAGCCCGCCCGACATGCGCCACCTGTCGCAGGGTTGCAGCTTCGCTCCGCGCTGTCCGCAGCGCGTTGCGGCTTGTCACACAATGGTCCCCGAGCCGCGTGTCCCATCGCCTGATCGGATGGCGGCGTGCCTGGCTGTGATGAATTCCGCCTGAGGAGGCGGCAGGAGATGCCTCATGGCTCGCCGTCGCTCGCTTGGGCGCTCCAGGGCCAGCCGCGACAAGTGGGCATTGAGGTGGGTCCTGGGACGCGCCAACCGGCGCAGCAATCGTCTACCCCTTCTCGTCACGGCGTTGCTGACCGGGGTGGCGCGCTTTTGCGGCCGGGTGATTTGGCGGCGGGCGCCTTACGCCGGCCCTAATCGGGTTTGCGGTGTTCCTGGCGGGCGGCGAATTGCCGCCCGGATCCGGAAAACTCGTGGCGACTGGTACGAACAAGCCCACGCTGACGTGGAGGTGAACCCAGCGACCGCCGCGCGCTTCGCATTTGCTCATCTGCTCGAGAGTGGCGCGCGGCAGCAATGAGCTCTCTCCACCGACCTCGCCGTTGCTCGGTCCTCGGCGGAATGGCCCTTAAGGGGCATGAAGGGAAGGCTCCGCTGCCAAGGCCGAGTGTCCGCTATTCCTGGGTGAGGCAACCTTCGCCGGCGCGTCCAGCAGCGACGCAGATGTGCCGATTCCGTTCTCTAATGGGTCAAGGGACGGCGGCTCGGCGGTGAGCGGTATCGACGCTGTCGGGTGTCTGCGTTCTCTGCGTGCTCTTAGGCACTTGATGGGGTCAGCTGGGTGCGGAGCGGCTCGGTTGAAATCGCAGTCGGCCAAAGGACCACCTGCTACAGAATCGGCGCCCGGGCAGGTGTAGGTGTTCGAGCCGGCATCAAAGATGAAGTCGGAGCGGCTGAAGGTCCCGTCAGTGCGTTCGCTCTTGTCCGAGGCCGTGGAAAAAAAGGCGTCGTAGGAGGTGGGCGGCGCGCTTTGTTATTCGGTTATCACGGTCGAGACACTGTAGGTCGGCTGGTGCGCGCGGTTTGCGCGAGGCGATCAGGTTCTGATCGCCGCCATCAGCGGCCGCACCCCGAAGATCCTGATCATTCGCTTGAGGTTGTAGGCCGGGACGTGAAGGCTCATCTCGGTTCGGACCTTGTCGAGGGTCCGGGTCAGGAAGTGGGTCGCGCCCATCCAAGCCTTGAGGGTCCCGAACGGGTATTCGACGGTCTGTCGTCGCACCCCCATGGCCTAGGGGGTGCGATCGAGCCGGGCCTGCATCCTGTCGAGCGCGTCCTCATTTTCCCAGCGCCTGATGCGCCGCAGTTCGGTCGGCGTGCACTGGGGTCTGAGCTGACAGGTGAAGCAGGCGCTTAGGCCGGTAGAAGTCGAAGTCTTCGCTGTGATCCGCCCGGCGATTGGCCTTGGTAAGTTTTGCCCCCGCCGGACAGGTGTAATGGTCCTGTTCGGGGTCGTAGACGAAGTCCTGCTTACCGAAGCGCCCGGCTGCCTTGGCACCTGAGGTCTGGGGCTTGGGAATGATCGGGATGGCGCCGGCGGCCTCGCACGCCGCGACCTCCTCGCCGGAGAAGTAGCCGCGATCGGCCAGGACGGTCAGGTCACTCGGATCGGTCACCTCCTTGGCTTGCCGCGCCATGTTGGCCAGCTGGTGCTTGTCATGGCCGACGTTGGTGACCTCGTGCGCGATGATCAGATGGTGTTTGGCGTCAACCACCGTCTGCACGTTGTAGCCGACCATGCCGGTGCCTTTGCCGTTGGTGGCCATGGCCCGAGCGTCCGGGTCGGTCAGCGAGACCTGATGGTCTGGCGCGTCGGCGACCGCTTGCTCCATCGCCTGAAGCTGCCGCATCTGGCGGCGTAGCGCTTCCAGACGCTCGCTCAACCGGGCAACCCGCAGCTCAGCCACCCGGTCCTCCTGCCGATCGGCGGTGCGCCCATGCCGCGACAAACGAGCGGCGCTATTCCGAAGTGCCGCCCGCCGGCTTTGCGAATCCACGGTCATCCGCGCCGAGCACGCGCCTAAGCC
>JBARKH010000308.1:0-3364 GCA_049801295.1 Allostellaceae bacterium
GCGTCAGACCGCCTGGTGGGCGAGGCCGAGGCGGCGCTGGGCCAGATCGACATACTGGTCAACAATGCCGGGATCACCCGAGACGCCCTGGCGCTGCGCATGCGCGACGAGGACTGGGGGGCGGTCATCGAGCTCAATTTGACCGCCGCCTTCCGCCTGACGCGCGCCGCGCTGCGCGGGATGATCCGCCGGCGCCACGGCCGGGTGATCGCGATCACCTCGGTCGTCGGCGTGACCGGCAATCCCGGCCAGGCCAATTATGCGGCGGCCAAAGCCGGGCTGATCGGCCTGGCGAAATCATTGGCGGCCGAGACCGCGACCCGCGGCATCACCGTCAACTGCATCGCCCCGGGGCTGATCGTGACGGCGATGACCGACAAATTGAGCGACGAGCAGCGCGCCCGGATCGCCGCGACGATTCCGATGGGCCGGTTTGGCGCCGCCGAGGACATCGCCGCCGCCGCGGTCTATCTGGCGAGCGCTGAAGCAGGGTACATCACCGGCCAGACACTCCATGTCAACGGCGGCATGGCGATGGTGTGACAGGGTGGCCTGCCCGCGCCTCGACCTCGGCGGGAACTTTTACGCCGGCCGGATTCGTGTTATGTGAGCCGCGCCTTCGACGGGTCCATGATCGCGGGCAGATCACCGGGAAGCCCGCAATCGGGCGTCTGGACCGCGCTGAATCGAGCCAATTAGCCCCACGTAATCGAGGAAAGATCGAATGAGCGACGTCGCCGAGCGGGTCAAGAAGATCGTCGTCGAGCATCTCGGCGTCGACGAGGCCAAGGTGACCGAAAATGCCAGTTTTATCGACGATCTGGGGGCCGACAGCCTTGATACGGTCGAGCTGGTGATGGCCTTCGAGGAGGAATTCGGGTGCGAAATCCCGGATGATGCGGCCGAGAAGATCGTCACCGTCAAGGATGCGGTCAGCTTCATCGACGCGCATAGCTGAGGTGGCTCTGCGCGCCACGGCACCGAGCCCGCCGGGTCTCGGCCCGCCGCGCGCTCATCGGCGCTTTACCGCGGGAGCTCGCCCAGTATGAGGCGCGTCGTCGTCACCGGGATGGGGCTCGTCACGCCTCTCGGGATCGGGCTCGAGCGGGTATGGCATCGCCTGCTCGCCGGCGAATCGGGGATCGGCGCGATCCAATCCTTCGATGTCTCCGACATGCCGGCGCGCATCGCGGCGCAAGTGCCGCGCGGCGATCGCGCGTCGGGTCTGTTCAACGCCGACGATTGGGTCCCGCCCAAGGACCATCGGCGGATGGACGAGTTCATCATCTTTGCGATGGCGGCGGCGGTTCAGGCGGTCGAGGATGCCGGGTGGCAGCCGGAAGGCGAGGAGGAACATGAACGCACCGGGGTGATGATCGGCTCGGGCATCGGTGGCCTGCCCAGCATTGCCGAGGCCGCGGTCTTGCTGCAGGAGCGCGGCCCCCGCCGGATCTCGCCATTCTTCATCCCCTCCAGCCTGATCAATCTGGCCTCCGGCAACGTCTCGATCCGCTACGGCTTCAAGGGGCCCAACCATGCGGTGGTGACCGCGTGCTCGACCGGCGCCCATGCGATCGGCGACGCGGCACGCCTCATTATGCTTGACGATGCCGATGTCATGGTCTGCGGCGGCACTGAGGCCGCGATCTGCCGCCTGGGGCTTGCCGGTTTCGCGGCGGCGCGGGCGCTCTCGACCAGCTTCAATGACGACCCGCCGCGCGCTTCGCGCCCCTGGGATCAGGACCGTGACGGGTTCGTGATGGGCGAGGGCGCCGGCATTCTGGTGCTCGAGGAATTGGAGCACGCCGAGGCGCGCAACGCCAGAATCTACGCCGAGGTGCTGGGCTACGGGATGTCGGGCGACGCTTATCACCTGACTGCGCCCGCCGAGGATGGCAACGGCGCCTTCCGCTCGATGCGCAACGCGCTCAAAAGCGCGCATCTCGCACCCGACAGCATCGATTACATCAACGCGCACGGCACCTCGACCCCGCTCGGCGACGAGATCGAACTCGGCGCCGTCAAGCGCCTGTTTGGCGATCACGCCTATCGGCTCTCGATGTCATCGACCAAATCGGCGATCGGCCACCTGCTCGGCGCCGCCGGCAGCGTCGAGGCGATATTCTCGATTCTGGCGCTGCGCGACGGTGTCGTCCCGCCGACCCTCAACCTCGATAACCCCTCGCCCGCCTGCGACATCGACCTCGTAGCGAATAAGGCGCGCGAGCGCAGGGTCAAGTACGTGCTGTCCAATTCGTTCGGTTTCGGCGGCACCAACGCATCGCTGATCTTCGGCAACCCGGGTTTGGGCGGTGATCGGCCCGACAGATCGCTGATATAGGGGCGAGCGGCCGGAACGTGCGACGATGAGGTTTTTCCGCCTGCTGGCCTGGAGCGTTGTCACCGCCGCCATCATCCTCGCGGCGCTCGGCGGCTCCGGGTATTGGCTCTACCGCGATGCGCAACTCCCCGGGCCCCTGGCCGCGACGCGCACACTCGTCGTGCCCACCCATACCGGGATCGCCGGGATTGCCGAGCTCTTGGCGGCGCAAGGGGTGATCCGACGTAAGCTTGCTTTCGAGCTCTTCGCCAGGCTGTCGGGGCGCGGCACGGCGTTGAAGGCCGGCGAATACGAATTCCCGGCGGCGGCGAGCGCGATGCAAACGCTCGATATCCTCGCCGCCGGCAAGACCGTGAAGCACCGACTGACGATCCCCGAGGGGCTCACCAGCAGCGAGATCGTCGCGCTCGTTAGCGCCACGCCGGCGCTCGACGGCGATCCCGGGCCGGCGCCGCCCGAAGGCGAACTCCTGCCCGACACCTATGTCTACAGCTATGGCGACAGCCGCCCCGAGCTGATCGCGCGGATGCGGCACGGCATGGCGCACCTCCTCGCCCAGCTGTGGAGCGAGCGCCGCCCGGACCTGCCGCTGGCCAACCCGCACGAAGCGGCGATCCTCGCCTCGATCGTCGAGAAGGAGACCGCGCGCGAGGAGGAGCGCCCGCATGTCGCCGGCGTCTTCATCAATCGCTTGCGGCTCGGCATGCGCCTGCAAGCCGACCCGACCGTCTTGTTCGCGCTGCGCGGCGAGGGCGGCGACAAACTCGAGCGCCCGCTCAACCGCGCCGACCTCGCGGCCGATTCGCCCTACAACACCTATCTCGTCAAGGGGTTACCGCCGGGGCCGATCGCCAACCCGGGGAAGTCGTCGTTGCGCGCAGCGGTGCGCCCGGAGCGCACCGAGGACCTCTATTTCGTGGCGGATGGCACGGGCGGCCACATCTTTGCCAAGACCCTCTCCGAGCAGACCCGCAACATCGCCCAATACCGTCACGGCGTGGTGCCCGAGGGCGAGGCAGAATC
>JBARKH010000309.1:0-5333 GCA_049801295.1 Allostellaceae bacterium
GTGCCGCTGCAGCCGGTGGCGGCTGCCGCAGTAGCGATAAGCGGCGGGCTGGCGCAGTTCGAGCGCGTGCTCGCGTCAACCGGGGTCGATGTCGGGCATCTGTTCGCCCAATACGGGGTACGTACCGGCGAAGGCGGCCCGTTCATCCCGGCGCCGCACGGCAAGTACGCCGACACTACGCTGAGCGCGGATAAGTTCGCCGCTCTGAGCCGCCTCGTCAACGTGCTGCCGGTCTCGGCGCCGCTCGCGAGCTATCAGATCGGCAGCCCGTTCGGCGTGCGCGGCGACCCGATGAACGGCCACTCGGCGTTTCATACCGGAATCGATCTCCTGGCACCCTACATGACGCCGGTCTATGCCACGGCGGCGGGCGTGGTAACCTATTCCGGCTATCGCGACGATTACGGCAAGGTCGTCGAGATCGATCACGGCAACGGCATCGCGACCCGTTACGCCCATCTCCATCGCCAGACGGTCTCGGTCGGGCAGCGCGTCTCGGCGCACACCCAGATCGGGTTCCTCGGCAGCACCGGTCGCGCCACCGGCCCGCACGTGCATTACGAGGTGCTGGTCAACGGCGAGCCGCAGGATCCGGCGAAATTCCTCGGCTTGGCGCACCTCGTCAAGGTGGCGCAGCAGTAGCGTGGGGGTCTTGCGGTGACCGCCGGGCCAATCGATCGACGCTGAGCAGGCTTTTGATTACCTCTTCCATCCGCGCTCTCCCTATGCGATGAAAAAAATCACGCAGCGAGCTCCCCGGCGCTGAAGCGGTCGGCCGCCGCTGAATAGCGAGCGTGGGCAGGATGCGCAGCGGCGCAACATGTTTCGAGATTCCGGGTGTGCTGTGGCGCCGGGACCCGCATGGCGACAGCTTGCCGCTCGTCTTGGATTCGCCGCATAGCGGCGCGCTCTACCCCGAAGATTTCCTCTATTGCTGCCCGCTACCGGTGCTGCGCCGCGCTGAGGACAGCTATGTCGACGAACTCTTCGAGGCGGCGCCGGGCCATGGCGCGACGCTGATCGCGGCGCTCTTCCCGCGCAGCTATGTCGATGTCAACCGGGCGGCGGACGATCTCGATCCGGGAATGGTGGCGGGCGCAATGCCGTCCTTTCTGGTGCCGCGCCCGGCGACCCGGGTCGGCCTGGTGCGCCGCCATGCCCAACCGGGCGTCCCGATCTACGACAGGAAGCTCCTGCCCGACGACATTCTCGCCCGGATCGAGCGCTATCACACGCCGTATCATCGCGTGCTCGAGGAAACCTGCGCGCGCCTGCATCGCGAATTTGGCGCGGTGTGGCATATCAACTGCCATTCGATGCCGTCGCGCGGCACCCTACGCGAGGACCGGCACGGCGATTTCGTCCTGGGCGACCGCGACGGCACTACCTGCGCTGCGCAGTTCACCGATTTCGTCGCCGGCTTTCTGCGCGGCCTCGGCTACGACGCGCGCATCAACGAGGGCTACAAGGGCGTCGAAATCGTGCGCCGCCACGGGCGCCCCGCCGAAAACCGGCACAGCCTGCAGCTTGAGGTCGACCGCGCCCTTTATATGGACCAGAAGACCCTGGAGAAACTGCCCGGCTTCGAGGCCCTTCGCGCCGACCTCGCCCGCCTCGTCGAGGCGCTCGGCGCCTTTGTGCGTGCGCAGATCTGAGCCCGCCTCGACAGAGTGCCACGAGGCGGTTGTATGATAGGCGGCGCGTTGCTGGTGCAATGCTGCCGGAGCGAAATTGCAGAGAGCGGGAGAGCAACGATGGATTTCGGCGTCTTCATGTTTCATACCGATTATTCGATGCCGATCGTCGATCTGGCGCAGGCATGCGAGGCGCGCGGGTTCGAATCGCTGTGGGCGCCCGAGCACTCGCACATTCCGCTGACCCGCAAGACGCCGTTTCCGGGCGGCACCGAACTGCCGAAGATGTATTACGACGCGATGGATCCGTTCGTGATCCTGACCGCGGCGGCGGCAGCGACCAAGAAGTTGAAGCTCGGCACCGGCGTCTGCCTCATCATCCAGCGCGATACGATCCAGACCGCGAAGCTTGCCGCCTCGCTCGACCAGGTGTCGGGCGGGCGCTTTCTGTTTGGTATCGGCGGCGGCTGGAACCAGGACGAGATGGAGGATCACGGCACCGTCTATGCCACGAGGTTCAAGCGGATGCGCGAACAGGTCGAGGCAATGCGCGCGATCTGGACCGATACGAAGCCCGAATATCACGGCGAAATTGTCGACTTCCCGCCGATGATGACCTGGCCCAAACCAAAGCAGCAGCCGCTGCCGATCATTGTCGGCGGTGCCTTCCCACATGCGGCGCGACGCGCGGTGCGCTATGGCAACGGCTGGATCCCGATCGCTGGGCGCGCCAACTACGGCAGTTTCGCCGAATATTTTCCGGTCTATAAACAGATGCTGGCTGAGGCCGGGCGCAGCCTCGCCGAGGCGCCGATCACGATGTTCGGCGCCGCCGAGAACCATGACCAGCTGATGGAGTATCGCGACCTTGGGGTCGCACGGGTCGTCGCCGGGCTGCCGCCGGAAAATGCCGACAAGACCCTGCCCGTCCTCGACCGTTGGGCCGAGCTTATCGGCAAAGTCAATTCGTGATGGCAGAAGCTAGCGTAAGCAGCTAGGCGGTGCGCCGCTCCAGCTGGGTTTCGCGGACGACGCGTTCGTGCCCGTCCGTCTTGCTTTTGATGCGGTATTGGGGGGTGTTGCCCTCTTCGGGCAGCAGCCGCACGACCGTGTAGCGACCGCGCGCCGAGCCGTCATCCCGCCGATCGGGCGAAAAGTGGACGGCTTGGCCGACCGTGAATTTGTGTTCGGCCATGTTCTCCTCCGGCAAAACCGGCGCCGCCCGCGTGCCCCAAAACGTCTGGGGCAGCGGGCGGCGCACGGCGAGGTCGGAATTATTCCGCGCGGAGGTTTACCGCTGAGGTCTTGCCCTGCTGGCCGCGCTCAAGCTCGTAGTTGAGCTTCTGGCCTTCCCGCAGATTGCCCATCCCCGACCGTTCGACGGCAGAGATATGAACAAAAACATCCTTGGAGCCGTCGTCAGGCTGGATGAAACCATAGCCCTTTTGTGCGTTAAACCACTTTACCGTACCCGTAGCCATTCTTCGCTTCCTTTAAAGAGATCTCGCAGCCGGCTGCGTAGCCGGCCGGACCATATTCCAATTTTGGGAAGCACACTCGGGGAGCTTGGTAGCAGGCCGGAATAGGGCAAACCGCCGTCGAAACACGATCAAGCCGTTACGTAGCGCGAATCGATATCGGTTTCAATGGCGCGGTGGATTTTTCGGGCGCGCGCATTGACTGCGTGCCACCTCTCGCGACAGAACTATCGGATAGCGAGAAGAGGAGAGCGGCATGGCCGACATTCGGATCGTGGCGAGCGGTTTGCGTTTCCCGGAAGGCCCGGTGGCAATGGCTGACGGTTCGGTCATTCTCGGCGAGATCGCCGGCGGCGCGGTGACGCGGGTTATGCCCGACGGGTCGAAGAGCGAGATCGGCAAGGCCGGCGGCGGGCCGAACGGCGTTGCGACCGGCCCCGATGGCGCGCTTTACGTGTGCAACAACGGCGGCGCCGTCTACGAGACGACCCCGAGCTTTCTGTCTACGGGCCCCGCGCCGGACTATAACGGCGGCACCATCCAGCGCATCGATTTGAAGACCGGCGCCACGCGCACCCTCTACAGCGAGTGTAATGGTCACAAATTGTCGGCGCCCAACGATATCGTGTTCGACAAACAGGGCAGCTTCTACTTTACCGATCTGGGCAAACGCTTTGCGCATAACCGCGGCAATGGCGGGCTTTATTACGCGCTGCCGGACGGTTCGCGCGTCACCGAGCTCGTCTACCCGATCATCACGCCGAACGGGGTGGGCCTCTCCCCCGACGAAAAGACCGTCTATGTCGCCGATACCGAGACCTCGCGAGTTTACGCCTGGGAGATCGAGGCGCCCGGCAAGCTGAAGCACGAGCCGTTTCCGGCGCCCTATGGTGGCCGTTGCGTCTGCGGATTGCCCGGGTTCCAGCGCTTCGACAGCCTGGCGGTCGAGGCGGGCGGCAACATCTGCGTGGCGACCCTGGTCACCGGCTACATCACGGTCATCTCGCCCGGCGGCCAGGTGGTGCGGCAGGTCAAGGTGCCGGACGTCTATCCGACCAATATCTGCTTTGGTGGACCGCAACTGCGCACCGCCTACATCACGCTCTCCGCTTCGGGCCAGCTCGCCGCGATGGAGTGGCCGGAGCCCGGCCTCAAGCTCAACTTCATGGCGTGAGAGCGACGATGCTGATCGAGATCATCTGCACCGGCGACGAAGTTCTCACCGGCAAGATCGTCAACACCAATTTCAGCTACATCACCCAGAAGCTGGAAGATGTCGGGCTGTCTGCGCGCTGGGGGACGACGGTCGGAGATGACCGCGACACGCTTTTGGCGGCGTTCCTGCACGCCGGTGAGCGGGCCGATGCGGTCATTGTCAATGGCGGGCTCGGGCCGACGGTTGATGATCTGTCGCAAGAGATCGCGGCGCGCGCCGCGGGGGTTGAGCTCGCACTCAACGAGGAGTGGCTGACGACGATGGAGGCGTTCTTCACCAAGCGCAGCCGCGTCATGTCGCCCAACAACAAGAAACAGGCGATGCTGCCCACGACCGCCGAGATCCTCGACAACCCGATCGGCACCGCCTGCGGCTTTGCAATGGATATCGGCAAGGCGCGCTTCTTCTTCACCCCCGGCGTGCCGCGCGAGCTGCGCCGCATGCTCGAAGAACAGATCATCCCGCGCCTCCTCGCGCGCGGCGGCGCCCCGACGGCGATCCAGTTGAAGCGCTTTCATTCCTATGGGCTGGGCGAATCTCATGTCGACGCGCTGCTCGAGGGGGTCGAGGCGCTGGTCCCCGACGGCAGCGCCAAGCTCGGCTTTCGCGCCCATTACCCGCAGATCGAGACGAAGGTGACCGTGCGCGGCGCCGACCCCGCGGATATCGAGAAGAAGCTCGCCCCGGTTGTCGCCGAGGTGAGAAAGCGGCTCGGCAACTTCATCATGGCCGAGGACGACGACACGCTCGAAGGCGTGATTCTGAAGGCGCTCAATGAGCGCGGCGGCTCGCTCGCCCTGGTCGAAACCTTCACCAGCGGCCAGATGGCGGCGCGGATCGCGCCCTTGCCCGGCGCCGAGAGCCTCTTCCGCCGCGGCACCGTCGCCCGCGAGATCGGCGAATTGTGGGACGCGCTGCGGCTTACGATCCCCCCCGAAATCACCCGCGACAGCGCCGCGGCGGCGGCTGAAGCGGCGCGCCGCGCCAGCGGTGCCAGCCACGCGC
>JBARKH010000310.1:0-9419 GCA_049801295.1 Allostellaceae bacterium
GTGGTCGAAGAGGCGCTTGCCCGGGCCCAGCGCGCCGCGCCGGCCTGGAACCAGACTCCGGCCGAATCGCGCGCCGCCCTCCTGGAGCGCGCCGCCGATCTCTACGAACGCGACCGCGCAAGTCTGATGGCGCTGATCGTCCGAGAGGGCGGCCGCACCATCCCGGCAGCGCTGTCGGAGGTGCGCGAAGCCTCTGATTTCCTGCGCTATTACGCGGCGCGCGCTCGCGCCGATTTCGCGGCGCCTGAGCTTCTTCCCGGCCCGACGGGCGAGCGCAACGAGATCGCATTGCACGGCCGCGGCGTTTTCGCCTGCATCTCGCCGTGGAATTTCCCGCTAGCGATCTTCACCGGGCAGATCGCCGCCGCGCTCGCCGCCGGCAACGCGGTCATCGCCAAGCCGGCCGAGCAGACCCCGCTCATTGCCGCCGCCGCAGTGCGCCTCTTACTTGCCGCGGGGATCCCAGGCGACGTGCTGCACCTGCTGCCAGGCCCGGGCGAGAGCATCGGCGGCGCTCTCGTCGCCGATTCGCGAATCGCCGGTATCGCCTTCACCGGCTCGACCGAGACGGCCCGCGCCATCAACCTCGCGCTCGCTCGCCGCCCTGGGCCGATCGTCCCCTTGATCGCGGAAACCGGCGGGCAGAACGCGATGATCGTCGATTCGTCGGCGCTCGCCGAACAGGTCATCGCCGATGTCATGATTTCGGCCTTCGACAGCGCCGGCCAGCGTTGCTCCGCCCTGCGCCTCCTCTATCTCCAGGAAGACATCGCGGAGCGGATCCTGCCGATGCTGGCGGGCGCAATGGCCGAGCTCCAGATCGGCGACCCGGCGTTGCTCGCGACCGATATCGGCCCGGTCATCGACGATTCGGCGAGAGGGGCCTTGGAGCGTCACGCCGCGCGGATGGCTCGCGAAGGCCGCCTCATCTATCGATGCCGGCTGCCGCCGGGGACCGGGGATGGCAGCTTTTTCGCACCGCGCGCCTTCGAGATCGATCGCGCGAGCCGGCTCGAACGTGAGGTGTTCGGCCCGATCGTGCATGTGGTCCGGTGGCCGGCCGACCGGCTCGATGCGGTGCTCGACGAGATCGCCGCGACCGGCTACGCGCTGACCTTGGGCATCCACAGCCGAATCGATGATACCGCGCGCCACGTCCTCGCGCGGCTCGGCGTCGGCAACTGCTACGTCAACCGCAACATGATCGGCGCCGTCGTGGGAGCGCAACCCTTTGGCGGCGAACGCTTGAGCGGCACCGGGCCAAAGGCCGGCGGGCCGCGCTATCTCCATCGCTTTGCCACCGAGCGGACGGTATCGGTAGACACCACTGCTTCCGGGGGCGATGCCACCCTCTTGTCGCTCGACGATGCGGCAGGCTGACCGATCGAGGATGCACCGCCGCACGCCCACGTTCTGCGCCGCCGCATCGCCAGTTTGAGTTTGCGCCTGCAGCAGCTGGCCGCTAGAATCGCGCGGGAGGCGAACGGCGGCGCGCGTATGCATCCGCTGTTCCGGCCGTGGCAATTTTCCGCGCGGATATCGCGATGACCCCAGGAATTACCGGGTGTTGCGCAAATGTCTCGGCGGTATCAACGCGAATTCGCGGGTTTCCGGGCAAAGCGTTGCATGAATGTCGCTATCCGCCGCGTTCTGCGCCGTGGACCCGATTGACGGCGTTGGCGAGCTAAAAACCCATTGCCATCGGAAAAGTGGATGGTAAACATGGGTGCAATGGCGGTAGCGCAGGCTTCGTCATAATTGTACTCGCGGGCGGAGGTATGGGATGAGAAATCGCTATCTACTAGGTGCCGGTGTCGCGGTCGCCGTGGCGTTTAGCTGGGCGAGTGCGCAGGCGCAGCTGTTTGGCGGGGGGCCAGGCGCCTGGTATTTCGGCGGCGAGGGTGGCTGGACCATGCTCGAAGACCAGAGCGGGACGTTCACATCGAACGGTCCCGTTCCTCCGGCCGGTCACGCAGCGCTGACGCAGACCTTCAACGACGGTTTCAATGTCGGCGCCCGTGCTGGCTATGAGTGGGGCCCGTGGCGGTTTGAAGAAGAATTCCGCTTTATGGAGAACCCGCTGAACACCGTCTCATTCTCGGCGTCGCCGTTCACCGGTGCCGGCGGGACAAGCACGGCGGTCAGCGGCGCTCGCGACGCGTATGCGTTCATGACCAACGCGATCTATGACTTCAATGTTGGTTGGGCGCTCACCCCGCATCTCGGTGCCGGTGTAGGCGCCGTCGTACTGCACGACAGCATCAGCGCCAAGCCGTTCTCGCTCTACGGTCCGGGTCCGGGCGGCAACAAGATCTCGTCGAACTCCACCATCGAGTTCGGCTACCAGGCGATCGCCGGGGTGCGTTACAACATCAACCCATCCTTGGCCTTCGACCTCGACTATCGCTATCTGGGGACGAGCGATCCCACCTTCTCAGCTAACAGCAAAACGTTTGCATTTGGTTCCTACGGCTCCGGGTACGGCACGCACAGCCTGATGGCGAGCTTGAGCCTGCGCTTCGGCGCCCCGCCGCCGGTCGCGGCACCGCCGATGCCACCCGCACCGCCGATGGTCGCACGCAAGGTGTTCCTGGTGTTCTTCGATTGGGACCGCGACACGATCACGCCTGAAGGGATGGCCATCATCCAGCAGGCGGCCGCGGCGTTCCGCGCCGGTGGACCGATCACGATCCAGGTTACCGGATATGCCGACCGGTCGGGGTCACCCGGATACAACCAGCGGCTCTCCGAGCGACGCGCCAACAACGTCGCCAACGCGATGGTCAGGCTCGGCGTACCCCGCAGCCAGATGGCGGTCAGCGGTCGCGGCGAGAACGACAACCGCGTGCCGACCGCCGATGGCGTGCGCGAGCCACAGAACCGCCGCGTCGAGATCGTCTTCCCGTAAGCGGTCTAGCGCATAAACAAAAGCCGGGGCCACCCAAAGGCCCCGGCGCTCTCCTACCGCCGCGCTCAGCGCGGCGGTTTTTTATTTGCCGGCGCGCTCTGCGGCTGCTTCCGTTCGCATCGGGGCGGTTCTAGGATCGGCGGTCCTTCCAGCACGACAGGTCACCATGCCCGGTTCTTCCGCGATGCCGCTCTCCCGCTTCACGGTCCTCGACCTGACCCGAGTTCGCGCCGGCCCCACTGCGGTACGCCAGCTTGCCGATTGGGGGGCCACGGTGATCAAGATCGAGACACCGCCCGAGCCCGGCGCGGGCGAAGCCATGGGCGGACCGCGTCACGGCCCGGATTTCCAGAACCTGCATCGCAACAAGCGCTCTCTGACGCTCGACCTCAAATCAGCGGACGGGATCGAGATCTTCCGCAAGCTGGTGGCGCGCGCCGATGTCCTCGTGGAAAATTACCGCCCCGATGTCAAAACCCGGCTCGGCATCGATTATCCCGCGCTGCGGAAGCTCAACCCGCGCCTCGTTTATGCGAGCATCTCGGGCTTCGGCCAATCGGGGCCCTACCGCGACCGCCCCGGTTTCGACCAGATCGCCCAGGGCATGGGGGGCCTCATGTCGATCACCGGGCTCCCCGGCCAGGGGCCGGTCAGGGTCGGCATCCCGATCGCCGATCTGTCGGCCGGTATCTTCTGCGCACTCGGCATCCTCATCGCGCTCTTGGAGCGCGAGGTGTCGGGCGAGGGTCAGTATGTAGAGAGTTCGCTCCTTGCCGCGCAGATCGCGATGCTCGACTTCCAGGCGGCGCGCTGGCTGATCGCCGGCGAAATCCCCGAGCAGGCCGGCAACGACCACCCAACCAGCATCCCGACGGGCGTCTTCAAAACGAAGGACGGCCATATCAACATCGCTTCCGCGGGCGACGAGATCTTTCGCCGGCTGTGCCGAGCGCTCGACAGGCAGGACCTCGCGGACCATGCCGATTACCGGACCGGCAGGCTACGCTCGCAACATCGCCTGGCGCTCAACGCGGCGATCGGGAGGGTCACGCAAACGCGCGACAGCGCCGAGTGGATCGAGCGCTTCAATGAGGCCGGCGTGCCGGCCGGTCCGATCTACGCGATCAATGAAGTCTTCGCCGACCCGCAGGTCAAGCATCTCGGGATCGCGCAGGCCGTCGAGCACCCAACGCTAGGGCGGGTCGAACTGGTCGGTCAGGCGGTGTCGCTAAGCCGCACACCGAGCCGTCTCGAGACCGCCAGCCCCGATCTCGGCGAGCACACCGAGGCGATCCTGCGCGAGCTCGGCTACGGCGACAGCGAGATCGCCGGGCTGCGCGACCGCGGCATCGTCTGAGCGGCCGGCCCCTTACCGGACCCCCTAATCGCGCACCGCCGCGCGCCGGTCGAAGCGCTGCTGCAGCGCATCGCCGAAGAGGTTGGCTGCGATCACGGTGAGGAAAATCATCGCCCCGGGATAGAGCGCCAGTAGCGGCGCCGAACTGATCAACTCCTGCGCGTTGCTCAGCATGGTTCCCCAACTGGCAAGCGGCGGCTGAATGCCGAGGCCGAGAAAGCTCAGCACCGATTCGAGGAGGATGACGTCGCCGATGCTCAGGGTGGTCGCGACGATCAGCGGCGCCAGCACATTGGGCAGGATGTGCGTCCACAGAATATGCGGGACGCCCGCCCCGAGGCTCCGCGCCGCGCGGACGAAATCGCGGTTGCGGGTAACGAGGGTGGCGCCGCGCACCAGCCGCGCCGCCGTGGTCCAACCGACCAGCACCGCCAGCACGACGATGCGGATGAGGCTGATGTCATCCGATCGCGCGAGGGCAGCCGGCACGCCGAGTTTCCCCAGGTCGAGCGCCGCCAAAACGATCAACAGCGGCAAGAGCGGTAGCGCGATGATCGCGTCGGTCAGCCGCATCAGAACCCGGTCGGTCCAGCCGCCACGATAGCCCGCAACCAGCCCAACGAGGGTGCCGAGCGCGCCTGCGGCCAGCGCCGCCGCGATCCCGATCGTCAGCGAGACCCGGCCGCCAGCAAGGAGGCGCATCAGGACATCACGGCCTAGTTCGTCGGTCCCGAGCGGGTGCAGCAGCGACGGGCCGTCGAGGCGGTCCACGAGATCGACTGCATTCAAATCGATGCCGAGCGCCGCGCCAACGGGCGGCCCGGCTAAGGACAAGACCGCGATCGCCGCCAACAGCAGGAGCGGCCCCCTCACCGATAGGAGACCCGGGGATCGAGCCAGCCATAGGCCAAATCGGCGGCAAGATTGGCCAGCATCGTCGTGATCGTGGCGAGGAGGAGCGCCGCCAACGCCAGATTGTAGTCGTTGCCCATCACCGCATCGAAGATCAGCTTGCCCATGCCGGGATAGGCAAACATCGTTTCGGTGACGAGCGCGCCCGAGACCAGCCCACCGAATGACAACGCCAGGATCGTCGTCGCCGGAATGAGGGCGCTGCGCATCGCATGATGGAGGATGACGCGCGCCTCGCTCGCCCCCTTGGCGCGGGCAGTGCGGATATGGTCCTGCGCCAGCGCCTCCTTCATCGCGGCGCGGACATAGCGGGTATAGCCTCCGACGCTCGCCACGGTAAGTGTCGCCACCGGCAGCACCAGATGCGCCAGCCGGTCGCCGAGGCCGCTCGCGCCGGCCGTGGCGATGCCGCTCGCCGGGAGCCAGCCGAGCCCGGCGGCAAAGACGAGGATCAGCATCAGGGCGAGCCAAAAGGTCGGCATCGAGATGCCGGCAAAGCACAAGAGGTTGATCGCGGCGTCGAGGCGGGACTCGGGCCGCCGGGCAGCCGCCGTGCCAAGCCCCAGCGCGAGCCCCAGCGCCAGGACAAAGCTCGACCCCATCAGCACCATCGAGTTGCCGAGCCGCGGCAGAAGCGCCGACCACACCGGAGCTGCGAACAGCCGCGAATAGCCGAGATCGCCGGCGAGCGCCTGTCGGGCCCAATCGAGGTATCGCGTGAGAAGCGGCTGGTCGAGGCCGTAGACCGATTTGAGCCGCCCCACGTCGGCAGCACTCATGCGCGGGCGGGTCGGCCTGGCGCATCAGGTCGATCGGATCGCCCGGCATCAGCCCGATCAGGGCATAGATGACGAACGACATCAGCACAACGATCGCCGCGATCTCTATGAGCCGGATGGCGGTGAAGCGGATCATCGGGTCACGGCTGCGCCGTCCAATCGGTGATCCACAAGGTCGACGGGTACTGGTTGCCGGTGGGGCGGACGCCGCTCAGCCATTTCGGCAGGATGAACACGTCTGAGCGGAAATAGAGCGGCAGCGAGGGCAGCTCGGTCGCGTAAAGCCGCTGGATCGCGTCCCACACCGTCTTGCGCTTCTCAGGATCGAGCTCGATTTCGAGAGCATCGATCAGCCGATCCATCTCTGCATTCTTGAAGCCGGCGGCATTCTGTCCGGCAAAACCGTTTGACGCATCCGGGACCTCGCTCGAATGGAGCATCGAGCGCGGCACGTCCTCCGGCGCGCTGATCCATGCATACATCGCCAGGTCAAACCGGCGATGCGGCACGGTTTCGCCGAAGAGGACCCGGGCCGGTTCGTTCTTGATGCGGATATCGACGCCGATCTTGCGCCATTGGCTCTGCAGGACCTGCTCGACCAGCTCGCGGGTCCGGTTGCCGGCCGTCGTCATCAATGCGAGCGAGAGGGTTTGGCCGGCGGCGTCGCGGCGGATCGCGCCCGGCTGCGCCTGCCAACCTGCCGCATCGAGAAGGGTCGCGGCGCGGGCCGGATCGTAATGGTAGCGCGGCGCCTCCGCGCTATACCCGGCATCGAGCGGGTTGACAAAGCTGTCGGCGACCTTCTGGCGGCCGGCGAACAGCGACTTCGTAATCGCCTCGCGGTCGAGCCCGAGGATCAGGGCCTCGCGGACGCGCCGATCGGCGAGGACCGGCCGGTCGAGATTGAGGTCGATATGCTCGAAAACGAGCCCCGGCTTATAGATCATCTGAAAGGCCTCGCCATGCCGCTTCTCGAAGGCGAGGGCTTCATCGAGCGACAGGCCGAGTTCGCCGGCCACCATGTCGATCGTGCCGGACAGCAGATTGGCCTCGAGCGCGGCGGTGTTCTCGATCGCGCGCACGGTGATCCGCCGGAAATGCCCCGGCGACCCCGCCCAATGGGGGTTGGGCTCCATGAGGATATGCGAACCGGCGACCACCTCGCTGACCCGGTACGGCCCGTTATAGAGCCCGGGATTGGTGGAATCGGTGTTGTAGCGCGTCCGCACCCGGTATTGCGCTGGGTCGGCAAACGCTGCACCCTCGATATGCGCCGGCAACAGCACGAAATCGTTGATCGCGGCATAGTCGAAGGTCAGCTTGTCGACATGGAGCGTGAAGGTCTTGTCGTCCTTCACGTCGATGCTCGTAATGCGGCGATAGAGTTCGGCGTTGCCGACCGCACTCTCCTTGTGGCGGCCGACCTTATAAGTGAACAGCACGTCTTCGGTCGTCACCGGCACGCCATCGCCCCACGTTGCCTCGGGGCGGATCGTGTAGGTGATATCGATCCCCTTCTTGCCGTCGGCGAGATCGACCGGGACCGCCAGACCATTGTCGATCGACGGCAGCGTGCCGCATAAGAGGCAAACGAGGCGCCAATCGGCGTCATAAACCGTGAACGGCCGCAGCGCCATCCCGAGCACATAGCTCTTCGCGGCCATCGCATCGATGTTTGGATTGAGCGTCGATGGGAACTGGGTGATTCCGATTGTCAACGAATCGCGCGCCGCGGCTGTCGCCGGTGCACAAAGCGGCACCGCGACAGCGAGCGCCGGCAGCCAGCGACGGCACGATGTCCCTTTTTCGCGGAAAACGTTTGTCAATCGCACGGGAAACGTCCCAAGTGCTTGAAAGCGGGCGGCTCCGGTCATATTATCCGCTGCCGGCGAGGTCGGATACGCAACACCGAGAGTTGCGTGTTCGCGGGAACGAAACAACACACGGGTTGTTTTCGGCCCGAGGCCCGTAAGGGTCGCCCTCGGGTAGAGCAGGCCGTTGCAGCGTTTTGTTCAATCCAGAACAGCCACAGAGGACAGAGGCATGAAGCATCTCTTGAATGGCGTCGCGATCGCTGCGGCCCTTGCGATCGCGGTCCCGGCGTGGGCGCAAGCCCCAGCAGCAGCTCCAGCCGCACCACCAGCCGCCGCGCCGGCAGCTGGTGCACCGATGGCACCGATGGCGCCGATGGCGGGTAAACAACGGCATAAGCGCATGATGCGCCACCACGTGATGGCCAAGCGCGGTGCCGGCGATGCCGCGACGGACCAGCTCAACCGCGAGGAACTGGCCCGCATCCAAGGCGGCCCGCCGCCGGGGATGCCGCCGAAATCTTCGGCGACCCCGTACGTCAAGGGGCAATGACCTAAAATCGCCGTAACTGCGCGTCGCAAGGGGGCCGGCTGGCCCCCTTGTCGATTCTGATCGCCGGATGCTCGCGCCGCCGGCGCTGGCCGGCTACGTCACCGACATCCCCTATGTGGCCGGGTTCAAGCCGATGCTGGCGCCAGCCTGGCTCGATTTTGTCGCGCTCATCGGCGGCATGAGACCGCCGGAGCGGAGCGGCGGCTTCGCGTGGTGCGATCTCGGCTGCGGACAGGGCGTCACCGCGGCGATCCTCGCCGCCACACATCCCGACGGCGCCTTCCACGGCATCGATGCGATGCCGGTGCATATCGATCACGCCACACGGCTGGCGGCAGAGGTTGGGGCGGCCAACGCGCAGTTCCACACCGCCGATTTTGCCGCCGCGCTCGCCGGCGATCTGCCGCGGTTCGCGTACATCGTCGCGCATGGGGTCTATAGCTGGGTCGGTGCCGAGATCCGGGCAGATTTGCGGCGCTTCATCGACCGCCAGCTCGCCCCAGGCGGGCTCGTCTATATCAGCTACAACGCGCTGCCTGGCTGGACCGGCGATCTGCCGTTTCAGCACCTGGTACGCGCGCTTGCCGCGAACGCGCGCGGCGACAGCGCCGCCCGCTTTGCCGCCGCATCCCGAGTGATCGACCGCCTCGCCCGAAGCGGCGCCGCAGCCCTGGCTTCGAGCTACATCGTCCGCGAGTTGCGCGAGCGCCCGGACGATTACCGCCCGGGCTATCTCGTGCACGAATTCCTGCACGCCGGCTGGCAGCCGCTTTATGTGACCGCGCTGCGTCGCGACATGGCCGAGGTCGGGCTCGCGCCCATCGGCTCGGCGATCCTCCTCGAAAACTTCAATTCATGGGTCCTTGGCCGGCGCGCCCACGCCCTCCTCGGCGAGATCGCCGACCCCGATCTCAGGGAACTGGTGCGCGATTTCGCTATCGATCAGCGGTTTCGCTGCGATGTGTTTGCCCGCGATACCGCCCTACTCGACGAAGCAGAACAGCGCGATCGCTTGTTCGCCGCCGGGCTCGCGTTAGCCCGCCCGCCCGCCGCGATCGCCTATCGGACCGCGACCCCGGCCGGGCAGCTGGATTACGAC
>JBARKH010000311.1:0-3643 GCA_049801295.1 Allostellaceae bacterium
AGCCGGATGCCGCGCCCGCCGCCCCCCGCCGCCGCCTTCATCAGCACCGGGTAGCCGATCGCGCCGGCCGCCGCCCCGGCATCGGAGATATTGCGCACCGCATCGGGCGACCCCGGCACCACCGGAATCCCCAGCCGCAACGCTTCCGCCTTGGCGCGGATCTTGTCGCCCATCAGGCGGATATGCTCGGGCGCAGGCCCGATGAAGGTGAAGCCGTGCTCTTCGACCGCGGCGGCGAAGTCCGCGTTCTCTGCGAGAAAGCCGAGCCCGGGATGGATGGCGTCGGCCCCGGTGATCGTCGCCGCCGAGAGGATCGCCGGGATGTTGAGGTAGCTTGCCCGCGCCGGCGGCGGGCCGATGCACACGGTCTCGTCGGCGAGGCGCACGTTCATCGCATGGCTGTCGGCCGTCGAATGCACCGCGACGGTCTTGATCCCCAATTCGTGGCAGGCGCGATTGATCCTGAGGGCGATCTCGCCGCGATTGGCGATCAGCACCTTCTCGAACATCGAGACAATCCGCCGATCACTCGATCAGCATCAGCGCGGCGCCGTATTCAACCGGCTCGCCATCCTCGGCAAAGATCTGCGTGACCCGCCCGGCCCGCGGCGCGCGAATCTGGTTCATCACCTTCATCGCCTCGATGATCAAGAGCGTCTGGCCCTCGCTGACGCTGTCGCCCACCCGCACAAACGGCGGGGCGCCGGGCTCGGGCGCGATATAGGCGATGCCGACGATCGGCGAGGTGACGGCGCCGGGAAGGTCCGCGGGGCTCGCCGCCGCGGTGAGCGCGGTTGCGGCAATTTCGCTCACGGCCGGGGCGTTCGGCTTGGGATCCGCCAGCGGTGCGGGGGCGTGGCCGTTCGTCACCGACACCACGCCACCCGCCGGTTCGCGCGCCACCCGGATGCGGTGATCTCCGACCGCATATTCGATCTCGGAGAGTCCGGTCTCGGAGAGGAGGCCCGCGAGCGTGCGGATCGCCGCGGCGTCGGGCGCGAGCGGCGGGCGGCGCCAACCGAGCTTCTCCGCTAGCTTCCCGCCTAGACTCACCGGGGCGCCTCGCTCGATTCGATTTCGATGACGCTCGCCAGCGCCTCGAGCGCCAGCTCGTAGCCGTGGGGCCCCAGGCCGCAGATCACGCCGCGGGCGGCGAGGCTCACATAGGAGTGATGGCGAAAGCGCTCGCGCTGGAAAATGTTCGACAGATGGACTTCGATCACCGGCAAGTCGGCGGCGTTGAGCGCGTCGAGGATCGCCACCGAGGTGTGGGTGTAGGCGCCGGCATTGATGATGATGCCGTCGGCCGCCTCGCGCGCCTCGTGGATCCAGTCGACGAGCATGCCCTCGTGGTTCGTTTGGCGGAACTCGATCGCGAGGTCGAGCGCGGCGGCGCGGGCGAGACAGCGCTCCTCGACATCGGCCAGCGTGTCATAGCCGTAGGTTGCCGGCTCGCGCACGCCGAGCAGGTTGAGATTGGGGCCGTTCAAGATAAAGACGGTCGGCAAGGGTCCACTCCGCGCCGGGTCCCCGCCTTATAGCACGGAACCGGGGCTGGCAAGGAACCGGTGTCGGCGGCGCGGGCGCACGCCCCGGCAGGAGGTCGAGCGCTGGCCGATTCATTGCAGACCGAAGAATCAGTGGCCGGGTGGGGCTACTCCGCGGCGGCCAGGCGCGGCGCGGATGCGGCCGCCGCTTCCGGGGTGCGCGAGGCGGCCCAGTAGCCCAGCCCCATGATCCCGGCGCCGCTGACGATATTGCCCAGCGTCACCCATAAGAGGTTCCATCCCATGCCGCCGAGCGTCACGGTCGCCGGATGGGGCGCGAGGAGCGCGATCGAGAACAGCGTCATGTTGGCGATCGAGTGCTCGAAGCCGCTGGCGATGAAGGCGTAGAGGCACCAGAAGATGACGATGCACTTGGCGGTGTCGTTGGTCATCCGGGCCGAAGTCCAGATCGCCAGGCACACGAGCCAGTTGCAGAGGATCGCGCGGGCGAACAATTCGAACGCCGGGGCATTCATCTTGGCCGCCGCGACGGTGACGATCAGGGGGTTTTTGCCGGCGAGCGCCAAGCCGCCGCCGCCGGCGACAAAGATCGCGCCGAGGATCATGCAGCCGAGGAGGTTGCCGCCCCAGGATGCGCCCCAGCAGGCGCCCAGTTCCTTGAGGCTGCTGCGGCCCTGCAGCCAGCCATGGGTCATGAACATCGTGTGCCCGGTAAAGAGATCGGAGCCCGCGAAGATAACGAGGGTCAGCGCGATCCCGAACGAGGCGCCCATGACGACCGGCCGGATGTCGACATCGACGGCGTTGCCGATGCAGAAAATGAGGATGATGCCGAGCCCGACATAGGCCCCGGCCATCATCGCGCTGATCGTGAAGCCTAGGGGCGAGCGGCGCAGGAATTCCGCCTTCAAGACGGCCGTCTTGGCGAACTGGTCGACGGTCTCGATGAACATGAGGGTTCTCCGGTAGGGGATGACGGGGGTGCGCGGCGGGAGCCGCTCAAGGGTTCAATAGACGTCCTTCTGGTAGCGGCCCTCGGCGCCGAGACGGGCGAGATAGGCCTTGGCGGCGGCCGGCTCCATGCGGCCTTCCTTGGCGAGGATGTAGAGGAGGCCCTTTTCGACATCGCGCGCCATCCTGAGGGCGTCGCCGCAGACATAGAGGTGCGCGCCCTCTTCGAGCCACGCCCAGAGTTCCGCGGCGTGTTCGAGGAGGCGGTGCTGGACGTAGACCTTGTGCTCCTGATCGCGCGAGAAGGCGGTGTCGAGCCGGGTGAGGAGGCCATCCTTGTGCCAAAGGGTCAGCTCGTCCTCGAAGAGGAAATCCTTGTCCCGGTGCGGGTTGCCGAAGACGAGCCAGTTGCGCCCGGGTGCGCCTGTCGCCTGGCGCTCCTGGAGAAAGCCGCGGAACGGCGCGATCCCGGTCCCCGGCCCGATCATGATGATGGGGCGGTCGGGCGCAGCCAGGCGAAAACCGTCTCCGGGGTGGACATAGACGGTGACCTCGTCGCTCGGCGCGACCCGGTCGCAGAGGAAGGTCGAGGCAACCCCGGTGCGGTGGCGCGCCCGCTTGTCGTAGCGCACCGCGGCGACGGTGAGGTGAACTTCGCCCTCGGCGTATTTGGGCGAGGAGGCGATCGAATAGAGGCGCGGCTGTAAGGGATCGAGTGATGAGATCAGCTCGGACAAGGGCGGGCGGGCCGAGGGGAAGCTTTCGAGAAGATCCAAGAGGTCCGCATCGTCCGGCCCGGCGCCGGGGTAGCCTTCGGCCATCGCCTGGAGGATGCGCGATTCGTCGATGTCGTGGGCGCGCGACGAGAGGACCTCGATCGCCCGGTCGCATGGGCGGCGGATCTCGCAGGCCTGCGACAGCGCCTCGCCGAGCGGCCGCTCGATCCCGTCGGGGGAGAGGACAGGGGTTGCGGGCGTGACCCCGAGGCGGGCGATGATCGCCGCCACCAGCTCGGGGGAATTGCGCGCGACGACGCCGAGGCTGTCGCCGGGCTCGAAGCTCTCGGCGGCGCTGTCGGTTTCGAGGACGACGAGCCTCGTATCCTTCTCCGAGCCGCCGCGATTGAGGCGCTCGACCGCGCGCAGCCGGGCGGGGAAGCGCTCATGGGGAGCGCGCGGCAGCGC
>JBARKH010000312.1:0-6720 GCA_049801295.1 Allostellaceae bacterium
GATCGGGCCAGGGCGGCTCCAGCGTGAGGCCCGCCTCGGTCGCAGCCGCCAGCGGCGCCAGCCAAAGACGCGGCGGCAGCCACGCCCACGGGCGACGGATCGACAATATCTTTTCGGTGAACGGAAATCCGGTCGCTTCCGCGAGCCCCAGCGCCTGGCTCGCCATGCCGGGCTTGCCGTCGTGCAGCACCCAGACGCTCGGCCGCCCCTCGCTCTGCCGGGCGGCTCGCTCGTTGCCGATACCAGAAGGCAAGGCTGGGGACAGCGCGACCATCTACCCGGTTTACGGAAAGCGCGGCGCAGCGGCAAGCCGGCCACGCACTTGCGCAACAAAATTGCGCGGAGGCGGCAAAATTCCTATTCTTGCGTCGCTGAACACGACGGGACTGCGCATGCGCGGGCCAAGACTCGACCATATCGACCGGCGGATCCTGCAGCTCTTACAGGCCAACGGGCGGATGACCAATATCGCGCTGGCACGGCGCGTCGGCATCTCGCCGCCGCCCTGCCTGCGCCGCATGCGCGCCTTGGAAGCGGCCGGCCTCATCCGCGGCTATCATGCCGATCTCGCCCCGGAGGCGCTCGGCTTCGCGGTCACGGTCTTCGCCCAGATCGGCCTCTCGAGCCAGGCCGAGAAGGATCTCAAGGCCTTCGAGGACCTCGTCCTTTCCTGGCCCGAAGTGCGCGAGGCGCACATGCTCGCCGGGGAGACCGATTTCCTCCTCAAGATCGTCGCGCCCGACTGGGACACTTACCAGCGCTTTCTCAGCGCCAAGCTGACTGCGGCCCCCAATGTCGCCCACGTCAAATCGGCGCTGATGCTGCGCGTCTCTAAATTCGCCCCCGGCGTGCCCCTCGCCGAAGAGCGGGACGGAGAAGGTGCCACCTACCCGAAGGCGACGGTGACGATCTCGTAGGCTTTGTTGCCGCGCGGGGTCGAGACTTCGACGCTATCGCCCTTCGCTTTGCCGATGAGAGCGCGCGCCAAGGGTGAGGTTACCGAGAGCCGGCCGTTCTTGATGTCGGCTTCGTCCTCGCCGACGATCCGGAAGGTCTGCTGCTCGTCGGTTTCCTCGTCGGCCAGCGTGACGGTCGCACCGAATTTGACCGCCGATCCCGAGAGCTTCGAGACATCGATGACCTCGGCCCGGGCGATCTTGTCCTCGAGTTCGCCAAGGCGGCCTTCGATAAAGCTCTGCCGTTCGCGCGCGGCATGGTATTCGGCATTCTCCGCGATATCGCCATGGGTGCGCGCCTCGGCGATCGCGCGGATAACCGCGTGGCGATCGACCGATTTGAGACGCTTCAGCTCTTCCTGCAGCCTAGCGTAACCGTCCACGGTCATCGGGATCTTGTTCATCAGACCGGATTCGTGCCTTGTGAGCCGGACAGGCGTTCAAAAATAAGATTGCAGCGGGGCGACTTCAAGGCAACCCTCGCGCAGCGCGCCGATTGCCTGCACGGCGGCGCGGGCGCCGGCCACGGTGGTATAATAGGGAATGTTATGGGTCAGCGCGGTGCGCCGCAGGCTGAAGCTGTCGGCGATCGCTTGCGCCCCCTCGGTGGTGTTGAACACCAGCTGAATGCGGCCGCTGCGCATGTCGTCGACGATGTCGGGCCGGCCTTCCTGCACCTTGTTAACGAGGCTGACCGGCAGCCCCTCGTCGCGCAGCTTCTTCGCCGTGCCGCTGGTGGCGACCAGCTCAAACCCCCATTCGGCGAGCTGACGGCACGGCTCGACCAGCGCCTCCTTGTCGCCATCGCGCACCGAGACGAAGACGGCGCCCCTAAGCGGCAGCTCGGTGCCGCTGCCGAGCTGCGACTTGGCGAAGGCCCGCCCGAAATCGGTGTCCAAGCCCATGACCTCGCCGGTCGATTTCATCTCCGGCCCGAGGATGAGATCGACGCCGGGGAAGCGCGCGAACGGAAACACCGCCTCCTTGACCGCGACGTGGCCTAAGCCGGGCCGCGGCCGGCGGTCGCCAATCGGGAGCAGCGCGGCCAAGCGCTCTCCGGCCATCACCCGCGCCGCGATCTTGGCGATCGGGACGCCAGTTGCCTTGGCGACGAAAGGCACCGTGCGCGAGGCGCGCGGGTTGACTTCGAGGACGTAGACTTCGCCCTCCTTGACGGCGAACTGCACATTCATCAGCCCGACCACATTGAGCGCGCGCGCGAGGGCGACGGTCTGCCGCTCGATCTCGGCAATCGTCTCGAGGCCGAGGCTGTAGGGCGGCAATGAGCAGGCGCTGTCGCCGGAATGGATCCCGGCTTCCTCGATATGCTCCATGATTCCCGCAACATAAACCTCGATGCCGTCGGCGACGGCATCGACGTCGACCTCGATCGCGTTCTGCAGATAGCGGTCGATGAGGACGGGGCTGGTGCCCGAGACGTTGACCGCGCGGCGGATGTAGCGGCTGAGCCCGGCCGCATCGTGGACGATCTCCATTGCCCTTCCGCCCAGCACATAGGATGGCCGGATCACCACCGGATAGCCGATCTCCTGGGCGATCGCCTCGGCCTCGGCGGGCGAATAGGCGGTGCCGTTGTCCGGTTGGCGCAGCCCGAGGGTGCGCAACAGTTGCTGGAACCGCTGGCGGTCTTCAGCGAGGTCGATCGCATCGGGTGAAGTCCCGAGGATCGCGATCCCCGCGCGTTCAAGCGCCTTGGCGAGGTTGAGCGGGGTCTGCCCGCCGAGCTGGACGATGACGCCCAGAAGACGCCCGCGCGAGCTTTCGACCCGGACGATCTCGATGACGTCCTCGGCGGTCAGCGGCTCGAAATAGAGCCGGTCGGAGGTGTCGTAATCGGTGGAGACGGTCTCCGGGTTGCAGTTGACCATGATCGTCTCGATGCCGGCCTCCGAGAGGCTGTATGCGGCATGGACGCAGCAATAGTCGAACTCGATCCCCTGGCCGATCCGGTTGGGCCCGCCGCCGAGGATGATCACCTTGTCGCGGTTCGACGGATCCGCCTCGCATTCGGACGGGGAGAGCCCATCGCCCTCGTAGCAGGAATACATGTACGGAGTCAGCGAGGGAAACTCGGCGGCGCAGGTGTCGATGCGCTTATAAACCGGGTGCACGCCCAGGCGGTGGCGCAGCGCAGCGGCCTCCGCCTCGCTCGTACCCGCCAGCCGCGCGAGACGGGCATCCGAAAATCCCCTCTGCTTCAGCCGTAGGAGGCCGGTCGGATCGTCCGGCAGCCCGCCCGCGCGCACCCGCTCCTCGACTTCGACGATCTCGCGAATGCGCTCCAAGAACCAGCTGTCGTAGCGGCAGGCGGCGTGGATCTCGGCGGTGGTCAGCCCGTGCCGGTAGGCCTGCGCGATCAAGAGGAGCCGGTCGGGCGAGGGCTTGGCGAGCGCAGCCTTGACCGCCGCCTTGACGATTTCGGGGTTGGTTCCCTCGGCGCCGGCGATCGCCACTTCGTCGAAGCCGTCGAGGCCGGTATCCATCGATCGCAATGCCTTCTGCACCGATTCGGCAAAGCTGCGGCCGATCGCCATCGCTTCCCCCACCGATTTCATCGAGGTCGTCAACAGCGGTTCGGCTCCGGGAAATTTCTCGAAGGTGAAGCGCGGCATCTTGGTGACGATGTAGTCGATGCTCGGCTCGAACGAGGCCGGGGTCACGCCGGTGATCTCGTTGTCGAGCTCGTCGAGCGTGTAGCCGACCGCAAGCTTGGCGGCGACCTTGGCGATCGGAAACCCGGTCGCCTTCGACGCGAGCGCCGAGGAGCGCGACACCCGCGGGTTCATCTCGATGATGACGAGCTGGCCATCCTCGGGGTTGACCGCGAACTGCACGTTCGATCCGCCGGTATCGACGCCGATCTCGCGCAGAACCGCGATCGCGGCGTTGCGCATCAGCTGGTATTCCTTGTCGGTCAAGGTCAGCGCGGGCGCCACGGTCACCGAATCGCCGGTGTGCACCCCCATCGGATCGACATTCTCTATCGAGCAGATGACGATGCAGTTGTCGTTGCGATCGCGCACGATTTCGAGCTCGTATTCCTTCCAGCCGAGCACCGATTCCTCGATCAGGACCTCGTGGGTGGGCGAGGCGCGCAGGCCGCCGCGCACAATCTCCTCGAATTCCTCGGTGTTGTAGGCGATGCCGCCGCCGGTGCCGCCGAGCGTGAAGGATGGCCGCACGATCGCCGGGAGCCCGACGGCCGCGAGCGCCTCCAATGCAGCCTCGAGCGACCCGACGAGCCGGCTTTCCGGCGACACGAGGCCGATCCGGTCCATCGCCTGCCGGAACAGCTGGCGGTCTTCCGCCTTGGCGATTGCCGTCTCGCTGGCGCCGATCAATTCCACCCCGTAGCGCTCGAGGACGCCCGAGCGCGCCAGCGCCATCGCGGTGTTGAGCGCGGTCTGGCCGCCCATCGTCGGCAACAGCGCATCGGGCCGCTCGCGGGCGATGATCTGCTCGACAATGTCCGGCGTGATCGGCTCGATATAGGTGGCGTCGGCCAAGTCGGGATCAGTCATGATCGTCGCCGGGTTCGAATTAACGAGCACGATCCGGTAGCCCTCGGCCTTCAGCGCCTTGCACGCCTGCGCTCCCGAATAATCGAATTCGCACGCCTGCCCGATCACGATCGGCCCGGCGCCGATGATGAGTATGCTGTGGATGTCGGTGCGCTTAGGCATCGAACCGCGGGTGGTCGAGAATTTCCGGGATCCCGGCGCAGGCCGGGATCCATGGTGCGGGCGCTGGTGCGGTCGGCAAATGGGTCCCGGCCTCCGCCGGGAACACCAGGGGGAGCGGCCCGGCGCCGTTGATCAAAATACTGCGGATGTCGGTGCGCCTAGGCATCGGCCTGATCGCGCCCAACCAATATTGTCATCCCGGCGAAAGCCGGGATCCATGGCGCGGCCAAGTTCGATCTTGAGCGGGTGCTGCGGCACTCGTGCGCGTCGGGTAGAAACTTGCGGGCTGGTAAATGGATCCCGGCCTTCGCCGGGATGACAAAAGAAGGCGGGCCTGAGGGCGACGTCATTTCGTCCCTGCTCCCATCATCGCGACAAACCGCTCGAACAGATATTGGCTGTCCTGCGGGCCGGGGCTGGCCTCCGGGTGGTGCTGCACCGAAAAGACCGGGAGCCCCGCGACCCGCAACCCCTCATTACTCCTGTCGAACAGCGAGAGGTGGGTCGCCTCGATCCCCGCCGGCAGACTTCGCGAATCGACGACAAACCCGTGGTTCTGGCTGGTGATGTCGACTTTGCCGGTGGCTTCATCGCGGACCGGATGGTTGGCTCCGCGGTGGCCGCGCGCCATCTTGGCCGTCCGCCCGCCCAAGGCCAGCGCCAGCATCTGATGCCCGAGGCAGATCCCGAAGATCGGCTTGCCGCTCCTGATCAGGTCGCGCAGCACCGGCACCGCGTATTCGCCGGTCGCCGCCGGATCGCCCGGCCCGTTCGACAGAAAGATGCCGTCGGGCTGGTGGCGCAGGATGTCCTCGCTCGACGCGGTCGCCGGCACGATCGTGACGCGGCAGCCGTGCTCGGCAAGCATCCGCAGGATGTTGCGCTTGGCGCCGTAATCGACGGCGACGACGTGAAAGCGCGGCGCGTCCTGGCGGCCATAGCCGCCCTCGCGCCGCCACACCGTCTCGGTCCACTCATAGCTCTGGAGGCAGGTGACTTCGCGCGCGAGGTCCATCCCTTCGAGCCCCGGCCAGGCCGCCGCCTCCGCGCGCATCCGGGCGATGTCGAGGCAGCCCTCCGGCTCGTAGGCGATGACCCCGCTCGGCGCGCCCCGGTCGCGGATGAGGCGGGTCAGCCGCCTGGTGTCGACGCCGCAGAGCCCGACGATCCCGTGCGATTTAAGCCAGGAATCGAGGGATTGCTCAGCGCGATAATTCGCCGGCGCGGTCGGCGCAGTTCGCATGACGAGGCCGCGGGCGGCCGGTGTCGCGGTCTCGATATCCTCGGCGTTCGCCCCGACATTGCCGATATGCGGAAACGTGAAATTGATGATCTGCCCGGCATAGCTGGGGTCGGTGAGGATTTCCTGATACCCGGTGATGGACGTATTGAAGCAGACTTCCCCAACCGCCGATCCCGCCGCTCCGATGCCCTGCCCCCAGAATACCGTGCCATCCGCCAAAACCAGCGCCGCGTTGCAGTCGGGCGGGCGCGGCGCGGGCCAGGCCGCGGTCGGTTCTTCCATCGAAGCAATGTCCCAGAGGCGTTGACCGAAGATACGCGCTGCCGCGTTTTTGTCAACCCATCTGGAAAGGAACTTCTCGGTTTTCCAAATACTTAGAAAAATACTCGGCGAAATTGCCGCGGCCCGCTAAAGGGCGTAGGCTCGGGAACTAGCGGCGATCCGGGGGGATGGGATGCTGCGCGAAGCGTTTACCGAGCGGCTCAAAGCGGCGATGCGCGCGAAAGACACCCGCACGCTCTCGACGGTGCGCCTCGTCATCGCCGGCCTCAAGGACCGCGACGTCGCCGCGCGCGGCGCCGGCAACCCCTCCGGCATCGCAGACCCGGAAATCCTGCGGATGCTGCAGGGCATGGTAAAGCAGCGCCGCGAATCGATCGCGCTATACCGCCAGGGCAACCGCCCCGAGCTGGCGGCGCAGGAAGAAGAAGAGATCGCGATCATCGAGAGCTTCCTGCCGCGCCAGATGAGCGATGACGAGATCGCTGGCGCCGCGGCCGCCGCGATCGCCGAGACCGGCGCCGCGGGCGTCAAGGAT
>JBARKH010000313.1:0-18018 GCA_049801295.1 Allostellaceae bacterium
CGGCTCCAGCCGGCAAGGGGGTGCCGCGATGAGCGCATCGCGGATCGAAATCCGCATCGGCGGCACCGGCGGCCAGGGACTGATCCTGAGCGCCAAGATGCTGGCGGACGCGATGGCGGCGAGCGGCAAGCGCGTCGCCCAGTCGCAAGCCTACGAGCCCACCTCGCGCGGCGGCTTCTGTAATGCCGATTTGGTGATCACCGACGGCGAGGTCGACTTTCCGCTGCTGACGGCTATCGATCATCTGGTGCTGCTCGACCGGCTGGCCGTGCAACGCTCGTGGCCGCTGCTCAAGCCCGGCGCGCTGGTCATTGCCGACACGAGGCTCTGTCCGGAGCTGCCGGAAGGGGAGTACCGCAGTTACCGTCTGCCGCTCAGCGCGACCGCGTTGGAGCTGGGCAGCGAGCGCGTCACCAACATCGTCGCGCTCGGAGCTTTGGTGGCGCAGAGCGGCATCTGCACCCGCGAACAAATCGCGCAGGCGGTGCGGGCGGAGACGCCACGCGGCTTCCTCGATCTCAACATGGACGCGCTCGAGGCCGGATATGCGCTCGGCGGCAGCGCCGAGAACGGCGTCCGATCTGAAATGCGCGGCGTCGTGTGATGCCTTGATGCGTCCAGCCTTGCCGCTGAGTGGCATGGCGGAAGGGGTGTCCGCCATTAACGCTGGAAAATGATGAGATTTCAATAGGATAATTAGCGAAGCGATGCTGTACCCTCAAACACACCCCCAACCGCCTTGGCAGAACTGTTATAGCAAAGGAGCAAGGGCTTTCGCTGGGCACTCACTGTGAAAACGACCCCTGACTCAAGTGGCTGTTAGGGGAAGTGGCGCTACACATGTGTCAGCCCTCGATGGCCTCCTCGAGCGAGTGCTCCAGGATGGCGAAGCCCTCGTCGATGAGGGCATCACTCGCGGTCAGCGGTACCAAGATACGCGCTACGTTGCCGTACACACCGCAGGTCAGCAGGATGAGTCCGTTTCTCGCGCAAATCTCCGCCCAGCGCTTCGTGAGGGCCGCCGCCGGTCTGTTCGACGCACGGTCCTCGACCAGCTCAATTGCCACCATGCCGCCGAGCCCACGAACCTCGCCAATACAGGAAAAGCGATTGCGCGCCGCGAGTTCGCTCAGGCGATGGATAATGTGCTCGCCGATCTTGACGCTGCGCTCGAGGAGCCTTTCCTCCTCGAAAACCTTGAGCACAGCGAGTCCGGCGGCGCAGGCGACAGGGTTGCCTCCGTAAGTGCCGCCAAGCCCGCCAGGATCGACCGCGTCCATAACTGCCGCGCGGCCGACGACCGCGGAAAGCGGAAGGCCGGCGGCCAAGCTTTTGGCGACGGTCACAAGGTCGGCTTGGATGCCGCTGTGCTCAACCGCAAACATCTTGCCAGTGCGACCGAAGCCGCACTGAATTTCGTCGACGATGAGCAGGATACCGTGCTCGTCGCAGATGCGGCGCAGTTCGCGCATGAAGTCGAATGGGGCGATATAGAAGCCGCCCTCGCCTTGCACCGGCTCGATCAATATTGCGGCGACGCGGGCCGGCTCCACATCCGCTTTAAAGAGGAACTCGAGGGCTTGGAGCGAGTGTTTCGGCTCGATGCCGTGGAGACGGTTGGGATAGGGCACGTGATAGATGTCGCTCGGAAACGGTCCGAAGCCCCTCTTGTAAGGATCAACCTTCCCGGTTAGGGCCAAAGTCAAAAGGGTGCGACCGTGGAAGCCGCCTGCAAAAGCGATCACCGCGGAGCGCTTGGTCGCGGCGCGCGCAATCTTGACCGCATTCTCAATCGCCTCGGCCCCGGTGGTGAGGAAAATCGTCTTGTTCGGGGCCGGGCAAGGCGCGAGTCGGTTGAGCTTCTCGGCGAGCGCCACATACGGTTCGTAAGGCGCTACTTGGAAGCAGGAATGGGTAAAGCGTTCAAGTTGCTGCTGGACCGCCGCCATCACCTTGGGGTGGCGATGGCCGCTATTGAGCACACCGATGCCGCCGGCGAAATCGATATAGCGTTTGCCTTCGACGTCCCAAAGCTCGGCGTTGTCCGCCTTCGCAGCAAAGATTCCCGTGGCCGAACTCACGCCTCGCGGCACCGCGGCCTGCCGACGCGCCGAAAGCTCCTGATTGGTCGACATCGTCCCTCTCTCCATCCCCCCGGCGTCGTAGTGATCCGCTTGCACTTAGTGCCATCATGCGTTCGAACAGTTGAATTGAATTTCCTTACGCGTACCTGAATGACTCTGACCCGGAAATTCCAGGAGGTTTATAGTGAGTTCCGGTCGCCGCAAGTTGAGCGCTACCTCGGTCGACTCCAGCGCGGGGCCCTCTACCACGCCGACCAGCCAGCGTCGACCATCAGAGTGGCGCCGTGGATCGCCGACGCGTCGTCTGAGGCCAGGAACACCGCGGCTCCGGTCATTTCGTCGACGCTGAGGAAGTCTCTACCGGTCGGCGTCATCGTTCGCATCAGCTTGATGTATTCCTCGTTTCCTGATCCGCGCAGATGGGCGTTCAGCGGCGTGGCGACATTGCCGGGCGCCAGTGAATTGACGTTGATGTTAAAGCGCCCGAGTTCAGCGGCAAGTGCCCTCGTCAGGTTTTCCAGTCCGCCCTTCGACGCGCAGTAGGCCGGGCAGTTGGGGAACGCACCAACGCCAGCGATCGAGGTAATGTTGATAACCTTGCCGCCGCCATTCTTGAGGAACTCGGGCAGCAGGGTTTTGACGCAGAAGAAGGCGCCGCGAAGATTCAGGTCAAGCTGTTCGTCCCAGATCGCCTCGGTCGTCTCCGCCACCGGGACCGTGCGGAACACGCCGGCGTTGTTCACCAGGACGTGGGCCGCGCCGAAATGGCTAATGACTTCGGCGACCATCCTTTCAATCTCGGGAACCTTGGCGCAGTCCGCCTTGAAACACTTCGCCGTGCCGCCGTTCGCCTCGATTCGGCTGACGACGCCGCGGGCGTTCGCGTCGTTGCGATGGTAGACGACTGCGACGCGAGCACCCTCGGCCGCGTAGCGCAACGCAATCGCTTCGCCGATACCCTGGGACCCTCCGGTGACGATCGCTACTTTGCCTTCGAGTTTCATGGACATTTTCGCTTCTGGCTGCAGGAGGACGTCGCCGGGCTGTCTCGCACAAGGCGCCAGCTCGGGACCGGTCGCTCAGGCCGCGGACAAGTATGGTGCCACCGCATCCCGCACCGCCGTCGCAATGGCGACGGCGTTCGGCGTATCCGAGTGGACGCAGATGGTGTCGGCGCGCACTCGTACGTCCTTGCCGCCGAGCGAGCGGGTCAGGTTCTCGCGGATGGCGCGCAGGCAACGTGCCACCGCCTCCGCTGGATCGACCTCCTTGTGTTCGCGGGTAATCACCAGCTGGCCGTCGTCGCCATAATCCAGATCGGTGTAGTACTCAGACAGAAAGACGTGTCCCCGCTGCTCGTAGATCGTTTCGTGGAGCGTTCCGACCATGCCGAGGATCGGCACGTTGAAGACGTCGGCAGCGTCACAGATTGCGTGCGCCGTTTCCTCGCTTCGTGCTGCCATGCCATAGAGGGAGCCGTGCGGTTTGATGTGGTTGAGCTGCATGCCCTCGGCGTCGAGGAACGCCTTGAGTGCTCCGATCTGGTAGATCAAACAGTTTGCCAGTTCCTCACGCCCTATCTTCATCTCGCGGCGGCCGAAACCCTGGAGGTCGGGAAGCGACGGGTGGGCGCCGACCTTGACGCCGTTGTGTTTAGCCAGGCGGACCGTTCGGCGCATATGGTTGAAATCGGACGCGTGGAATCCGCAGGCGACATTGGCCGCCGTGATGAGGGGCATCATCGCAGAGTCGTCGCCCAGTCGGTAAATACCGAAGCTTTCGCCCATGTCACAATTGATGAATGTCATCGCGTCATGCTCCCCGCTTCAGCGACCGCCGGACGGTCTTGAGCGCCCGCTGGCGCCGTCTGCTGACGCAACTCGGCCGCGGTGCGATCGAGTGCCGTGCCCAAGCGGTCGAATAGCTGGTCGATCTCGTCGTCGCTGATGATGAGCGGGGGGCAGATCGCCAGGGCGTCGCCGATGGCGCGAACGATCAGCCCCTCCTCCTGGGCCAGCTCGTAGGCCAAGCCACCGACTCCGAGGGCCGGATCGAACGGCTCCTTGCTAGTCTTGTCGCGCACCAATTCCAGCGCGCCCACCAACCCGACGCCGCGCGCCTCGCCGACCAGGGGATGAGCGCCAAGACGGCGCAGCCGCTCTTGGAAATGCGGCGCGATGGCGCGCACATGGTCGAGAATGCCGCGCTCCTCATAGATCTTCAGCGTCTCGAGCGCGACCGCCGCCGCCACCGGATGACCCGAGTAAGTGAACCCGTGGGCGAACAGACCCATCTTGTCGCTCTGAGCAACCAGAGCTTCGAAAATCGGGGCGCTGATGATGGTCGCCGAAATCGGCTGGTATCCCGAAGATATTTGCTTGGCCACGGTGACGATATCCGGCTTCATGCCGTAGGTTTCCATCCCGAACATCGTCCCCAGCCGGCCGAAGCCACAGATCACCTCATCGGCGACCAGCAGGACGTCGTGCTTGCGCAGCACCTGCTGGATCTTGTCGAAATAGCTGGTGGGCGGCACCAGCACGCCGCCCGCGCCCATCACCGGCTCGGCGAAGAACGCCGCCACCGTGTCCGCGCCTTCCTTCACGATCAGCTCATCCAGCTCGGCGGCAAGCCTGGTGGCGAAGTCCTCCTCGCTCTCGCCCGGCTTGGCGAAGCGGTAGTGGTGGGGACAGCCGGCATGAATGATCTTGGCGATGGGAAGATCGAAGTCGCGGTGGTTATTAGGCAGGCCGGTCAGGCTAGCGGTGGCGATAGTGACTCCATGGTAGCCCCGTAGGCGGGCGATAATCTTCTTCTTCTTTGGCCGCCCGAGGGCGTTGTTGTAATACCAAATGATCTTGATCGCGGTGTCGTTAGCCTCCGACCCCGAGCTATTGAAGAAGACCTTCGACATGGGCACCGGCATCAGCTTGAGCAGCCGTTCGGCGAGCTCGATGCCGGGCCCGTGCGACTTGTGCGCGAAACCGTGGTAGAAGGGGAGCGTGGCCATCTGCCGCTGTGCCGCCTCGACCAGCCGGGACTCACTGAAGCCCAGCGACGCGCACCACAACCCGGCCAGACCCTCGATGTACTCCGTGCCGTCATCGTCGTAGACATGAACGCCGCGACCGCGGGTGATGATCAGCGGTCCCTTCTTCTGGTGCACACGCAAATTGGTGTAGGGGTGGAGAAGGGATGCGATGTCCCGACTGGCCAGCGAATTACCGAGGGATGTCAATTCGAAATCTCCACGAGTTATGCGATGGCATTTGACCCCACGGCTCGGGTCGCCGGCGGCGGGCGCTGGCTAAGGTCTTTACAACACTATATGTGATATGATATGTCAAGTTTAATTCATGGGCACACCCGGGCTGCCCAGCCATTTTTTATTATGGGTGGCCCTGGCCACAAACGAAGGCATTGGGAAGCGATGACCAAGAAGCGCGCTGCGGTGTCGGAGGACGCCTCGTTGTCCCTCGTATCGCCACCTCATGGGGGCAAGATCGGAAGGTCAACGTGGCCGCTTGTCGAGGCGCTCTCGCCTGTGGTGCGCGAGACTCTTCAGACCCAGGCGTACAACAAGCTGCGCGAGGCGTTGATGACGGGTCTCATCATGCCGGGGCAGAGCCTAACTCTGCGGGCCACCGCCGAGGTGATGGGTACCAGCCCGATGCCAGTGCGAGATGCGGTGCGCCGCCTGGAGATCGAGCACGCCCTGGTGGCACGGTCGAACCGCACGCTGGGCGTTCCGGAGATGACTTACGCCTCGCTGACGGAACTGCGAGAAGTGCGGGTGGCACTCGAAGGTCTGGCGGCAGAGAAGGCCGCGCGGCTGATCACCGTTGAGGAGTTGGCCGCGGTTGATCGCCGCTATCAAGAGATGGCGGCGGCCGCGGCAGTAGGCGATCATGGCGCATACCTGCGTGCCAATTGGGCCTTCCATTCCGCCATCTACCGCGCCAGCGGTTCCCAACTTCTGGTGTCGCTGATCGAGCCGACCTGGCTACGGATCGGTCCCTACGTCAGGCTGATGCTTCCCGATCGCCGTAACCTCACCGAATCGCTCGGCAATCATCTTCGCGCCGTTGACGCGCTACGGCGGCGCGATCCCGCTGCCGCGCGTCAGGCCATCGTTCAAGACATTACGGATTCCGCAGAAGGCTTGGCGCGCATGCTGCGCGCCTGCGAGGATCAGAAGGGCAAAGAGGAAGTGGCGCCGCTCAAGGCGGCGAAGATCTAAACGAGTTAACACCGTCACAATCCATCTGGAGGATTTGCCATGGAGCTCAAGAACCAGAAGCCGTTCCGCCAGCAGGGCTCCGTTGTCGGAGGATCCGCTGTAAAACTCAAGGACCCGAAGCTGTTCCGCCAGCAGGGCTATATCGACGGAGCGTGGGTCGACGCGGACGACGGTGGAACCATCGCCGTGGATAACCCCGCAACGGGGGAGAAGCTCGGCACGGTGCCGCGCATGGGTGCGGCTGAGACGCGGCGCGCAATCATCGCCGCCGAACGGGCGCTGCCGGAGTGGCGGGCGATGACAGGCAAGGAGCGTTCGGCGATCCTGCGTAAGTGGGCCGACCTGATGATGGCTAACCAAGGCGACCTGGCGGTGCTGATGACAGCCGAGCAGGGCAAGCCTCTGGCGGAGTCGAAGGGCGAAATCGCCTACGCCGCCTCGTTCATTGAGTGGTTCGGCGAAGAGGCGAAGCGGGTCTACGGTGATACCATTCCTGGTCACCAGAGGGACAAGCGTCTGGTGGTGTTGAAGCAGCCGATCGGAGTGACGGCGGCGATCACACCGTGGAACTTTCCCTCGGCGATGATTACCCGAAAGGCGGGTCCGGCCCTGGCGGCGGGTTGCACCATGGTGGTTAAGCCGGCGAGCCAGACGCCGTTGTCGGCGCTGGCGCTAGCAGAGCTGTCGGAACGCGCCGGAGTGCCAGCGGGGGTGTTTAGCGTGGTCAGCGGCAGCGCCGGCGCTATAGGTGGGGAAATGACGGCAAACCCAATCGTGCGCAAGGTGACTTTTACCGGCTCGACCGAGGTCGGCAAGCAGTTGATCGCGCAGTGCGCCGGAACGGTGAAGAAAACTTCGATGGAATTGGGCGGCAACGCGCCATTTATCGTCTTCGACGATGCTGACTTGGATGCGGCAGTGGAAGGCGCCATGGCGTCGAAGTACCGCAACACCGGCCAGACCTGCGTCTGCGCCAACCGGCTGCTGGTGCAGGACGGTGTCTACGACGCCTTCGCCGCCAAGCTGGCGCAAGCAGTGGGGGGCCTCAAGGTCGGCAATGGCCTGGATGCTGGCACCACCCAAGGGCCATTGATCGACATGAAGGCGGTGGCCAAGGTAGAGTCCCATATCGCCGACGCGGTGGGCAAGGGTGCCCGGGTGGTGGCTGGGGGGCATCGCCATGCCCTGGGGGGCAGCTTCTTCGAGCCGACCATCGTGGTGGACGTGACCTCGGCCATGCTGATGGCACGCGAAGAGACCTTTGGGCCGGTGGCGCCGCTGTTCCGCTTCAAGACCGAAGCCGAGGCGATCCACCTCGCCAACGACACCGAGTTCGGCTTGGCCAGCTACTTCTATGGCCGCGACATTGGGCGCGTCTGGCGAGTGGCGGAAGCACTGGACTATGGCATGGTCGGCATTAACACCGGCATCATCTCGACCGAGGTGGCGCCCTTCGGCGGCGTCAAGGAATCGGGGCTGGGCCGCGAGGGCTCCAAGTACGGTATCGAGGAGTTCCTCGAGGTCAAATACCTCTGCATGGGCGGAATCTAGCGTATTCACCCGGGCTAGTGCGCCAAGTCTGAGTGCCATAACGGGCAGCGCAAAGGTGGGGCGAGGTGATCCCGACGCCCCGTAAACGTTCGAAAGAGAGATTCAGTGCTCATCGGCGTCACCAAGGAGATCAAGGTGCATGAGTACCGCGTCGGTATGACGCCCGCGGGCGTGCGCGAGGCGGTGTCCCATCATGGGCAAGAGGTACTGGTGGAAACCATGGCGGGGGCTGGAATCGGGTTCGGCTTCTCCGACCTGGATTACACCGCCGCAGGCGCCAAGATTGCCGCTTCTGCCGAAGAGGTGTTCGCCAAGGCCGACATGATCGTTAAGGTCAAAGAACCCCAGCCGGTTGAGTGCAAACGCCTGCGCGAAGGCCAGTTGCTGTTCACCTATTTGCACCTCGCACCCGATCCCGAACAGGCCAAATTGCTACTGGCTTCAGGTTGCACCGCTATCGCCTACGAAACGATTACTGACAGCCGAGGCGGCCTACCGTTGCTGGCGCCAATGAGCGAGATCGCGGGACGCATGGCGATCCAAGTCGGAGCGTGCAGCCTTGAGAAGAAACACGGCGGCGCCGGCGTCCTGCTCGGAGGTGTGGCTGGCGTCGAACCGGCCAAGGTGGTGGTGATCGGGGGCGGCGTCGTTGGCATCAATGCTTCGCGCATGGCGATGGGACTTGGCGCCGACGTGGTGCTGCTGGACAAGTCCATGCCTCGTCTGGCCGAACTGGAAGGCCTATACGGGCCTCGTCTAAAAACCGTCTTCGCCACCTCGGAGTCGATCGAGCGTCAGGTCATCTCGGCAGATCTGGTGATTGGTGCGGTACTGATTCCAGGCGCCGCCGCTCCTAAGCTGGTTAAACGAGACGTCCTCGCCAAGATGCGCCCCGGCTCGGTGCTAGTGGACGTCGCCATCGACCAGGGCGGCTGTTTCGAGACGAGCCACGCGACGACCCACGCCGACCCGACTTATGTGTGCGACGGTGTCGTCCACTACTGCGTCACCAACATGCCCGGCGGCGTCGCGCGCACCTCGACGCTGGCGTTGACCAACGCAACCTTACCGTTCGTGCTAGCCCTCGCCGACAAGGGCTGGCGCGCCGCCGCGCGCGACGACCCCCATCTTGCGGCGGGGGTCAACATTCACGCGGGCAAGATCACCCATTCTGCGGTCGCCGAAGCCCTGGGCAGGCCCCATGTCATGGCGGCATAAGCCCATCTGCCGCTGAACGTGGCCCGTCCAGCGAGGAAATAGGTAAGGTAAAGCGAGCCAATGATCGCAGGAGCGAATACTTGGCGGGGTATCGGACAGAATCATAATTGCCGCCGGGCCCAAACTGGAGAGACCCATGGCCATTAGGACGATTCAAGCACCGATCCCCGGCATCTTCTATCGCAGACCGGCACCTGGCGAGCCGCCTTTCAAGAACGACGGCGACTCTGTCGCCGTCGGCGACACTCTGGGTCTAATCGAAGTGATGAAGAACTTCACGCCCGTGCAAGCCGAATATCCGGGCCGTATCGTCCGCTTCATTGCCGACAACGAAGAGCCGATCATGGCGGGACAACCACTTGTTGAGATTGACGGCTGACTTCGGCGGATCGCGTGATGCCGATCAAAAAGCTATTGATCGCCAATCGGGGCGAGATTGCCGTGCGGATCATCCACGCCGCCCGTGATCTCGGGATCTCTACCGTCCAGGTGATGAGCAAGGCCGATCACGACATGCTTGCCGTCAAACTGGCCGACCAAGCGATTGAGATCGGCCCCGCCCAGGCGGCCAAGTCCTACCTCAACACCGACGCCATCCTTTCGGCAGCGACTACTTCCGGCGCCGACGCGATCCATCCCGGCTACGGCTTTCTCTCGGAGAATGCCGGCTTCGCCGAGGCGGTCGAGGCGGCGGGCTTGATCTTTGTCGGCCCACGTGGGGAGACCATCCGCCAGATGGGCGATAAGGCAATTGCCAGACGCGTGGCGGAACGAGCGGGGGTGCCAACGGTGCCGGGCAGCGACGGACGGGTCTCCGGGATCAGCGAGGCGCGCAAGCTGGCCAGCGGCATCGGTTTCCCGATCATGATAAAGGCCGCGGCCGGAGGCGGGGGGAGGGGCATTCGCGTCGCCCATTCGCCCGACGAGTTGGAAAAGTTGATCCCGCTGGCGAGCGCCGAAGCCAGCGCGGCCTTCGCCGACGGCGGATTGTATCTCGAACGCTTCATCGAGCGGGCGCGGCACATCGAGGTGCAGGTTCTCGGCGACGGCGAACGGGCGGTTCACGTCTACGAACGCGAATGCTCGATCCAGCGGCGCCGCCAGAAGGTGTGGGAGGAGGCGCCGGCGGCCTGCCTCGACGCCGACGTCCGCGAACGGCTTTGCGCCTCCGCCGGAGCCCTTGCGCGCTCGGTCGGCTACCGCGGCGCGGGGACCCTCGAATACCTCTATGACGAAGAAACTGGAGAATTCTTTTTCATGGAGATGAACACGCGGATTCAGGTCGAGCATCCGGTGAGCGAAATGATCACCGGCATCGATCTCGTCAAGGAGATGATCCGCATCGCCGCCGGAGAGCCACTGAGTTTCGACCAAGACGACGTGCGCGTGCGCGGCCACGCCATTGAATGTCGCATCAACGCGGAAAACGTGGCGAATGGCTTCATGCCGTCGCCCGGTACCATCACCTCGCTGGCGGTGCCCCGGGGTCCGCACGTTCGCTTCGACACCATGCTCTATGATGGCTACGTCGTGCCGCCGTTTTACGATTCGCTGCTCGGGAAGCTGGTCGTCTGGGGTGAAAACCGCGATGCGGCGCGCGAACGCATGGTGGCGGCGCTGAGCGACCTCAAGGTGGGAGGAATCGACACCACCGTCGCGTTGCACATGGCACTGGCCAGTGATCCGGAAGTAGTTGCGCACAAGGTTCATACCCGCTGGCTGGAGGCGTGGTTGGACCAAAACCCACTCTCCCAATTGCCAAAATGAGGAGACGCGATGGCGATGCAGACGAGGTACTCATTCGGGGGTGACGAACATGTCTTCGTCGAAATCGACGAGGAGATGTCGTTGGAGGCGTTCTTCAAGAGTCTCTCGCTGACCAACGCGGTGCGGGAAAACCGCATCAAGGGCGTCACCGAGATATGTGCGTCAAACGCGTCGCTTCAGGTTAAGTTCGACCCCGACGTGATCGCGCCCGACGACATCATGGTGGAGATCAAGTCACTCGAGGCCGCCGCCGGCGCGTCCGCCCCGGTGATCGCCACCAGGATCATCGAAGTCCCCGTGTTCTATAACGATCCTTGGACTCGCGAGACGCTGATGCGATTCCGCGAGCGCCACCAAGACCCGACGTCCACCGATCTTGAATACGCCGCGCGGATCAACGGGTACGCCGATGTCGGCGCGTTTGTTGGCGCCCACTCGGGGTCGCCGTGGTTCGTGTCGATGGTTGGTTTCGTCGCCGGCCTACCGTGGACGTACCAGTTGGTCGAGCGAGACAAACAGATCCAAGTTCCCAAATATGTCCGTCCGCGAACGGACACGCCAAAGCTAACCATCGGGCACGGCGGCTGTTTCGGCTGCATCTACTCGGTGCGCGGCGCAGGCGGTTACCAAATGTTTGGCATCACGCCGATGCCGATCTTCGATCCGAAGCAGCGCATCAGCTACCTGCGCGATTTCATGATCTTCTTCAAGCCCGGCGACATCATCAAGTTCAAGGCGGTGGATCGGGCGGAATACGATCACGACGTGGCGGAGGTGGAGGCTGGCAGCTTCAACCCGCTCATAAGGCCGGTCACCTTTTCGCTCGACGAATTCCACAAGAACCCGGCCGCGTACAACGCCAAGCTGTTGGGGGTCCTCCATGGCAATTGAAGTCATCAAGCCCGGACTCCGTACCCTGGTCCAGGACCTTGGCCGTCCCGGGTATTACCATCTGGGCATTCCGCTGTCGGGGGGTATGGATCGCTTTGCGCTACGCGCCGCCAATCTTCTTGTCGGCAACGACGAGGGCGATGCCGTTCTCGAAGCCGTCTTCATGGGTCCCGAACTCCGGTTCGAACAGGAGATGACAATCGCGGTCACGGGAGCCGAACTACCGCCCAAGCTGGACGGGGTAGAGCAGCCGACCTGGACAGCGTTGCGGGTGAAGGCGGGCCAGATCCTGTCCTTCGGGTTCCTGAAGAGCGGCGCGCGCGCCTATGCCGCCGTATCTGGCGGGATCGACGTTCCGATGGTGCTGGGCAGCCGGTCCACCTATCTTCTCGGCGGGCTCGGAGGCTACGAGGGACGGGCGCTGCAAGCCGGCGACGTTCTCAAGGTCGGGCCGGCCAAGCGAACAGCACGCGAGGGCGCTTCCGTCGTCGCCGATCTCCGCCGTACTGTGCCGTTGCCGGCAGAATTGCGGGTGCTGACGGGCCTCTATTGGTACCGCATCACCGAGCAGGCGGGCGAGCGCTTTTTCCAGGACACATGGAAGGTAGCGCCGGAAGCCGATAGTATCGGCTACCGCTTTCGCGGCGGTCATCCACTCGAATTCAAACCGCGCGAGCAGCCATTCGGCGCAGGTTCTGATCCCTCGAACATCGTCGACAGCTGCTATCCATACGGCTCCATCCAGGTGCCCGGAGGAACGGAGCCAATCGTTCTACATCGGGATGCGGTTTCCGGCGGCGGCTATTTCATGATCGGCACCGTCATCTCGGCCGACATGGATTTGGTCGGTCAGCTCCAGCCGAACACACCGACGCGCTTCGTTGCCGTTGACATGGCTGGCGCGCTGGCGGCACGTCGTGAGCGGAGCGGCCGGCTCGAGCGACTGCGACGGTCGCTTGCGTGAACCGCCGGGTTCGCGCTCCGGGCCGCACGAACAGACCTGGCCGAGCTCGGCCTAGATCTGATTGTTCGTGCGGGGGAAATTGCGTTGGATCAATGTTGGATCGCTCAGTACTGTGTAATCGCTGCGAGAATTGGGGGGACTGAAGATGGCACGGAAAGTCGATCCGATTACACTTTCGGTTATTCGCGGAATGCTGGAGACGACGCAGCGCGAAATGACCTTGTCACTGGAGAAGACGGCCCGATCGAGCGTCTTCAATCTCGCTCACGATTATTCGACGGCGCTATTCAACCATGTGCCCGAGATGATCCTTCAGGGCCAGGACATCCCGATCCATCTTGGCTCGTTAATTCCCGCGATGAAGTCGGTCGCCCGCTTCTTCGACGGCGACATCCATGAGGGCGATCTGATCCTGCACAACGATCCGGCTTTCGGCGGCAGCCACGCCATCGACGTCTGCATGTACAAGCCAGTGTTCTACAAGGGAAAACTGCGCTACTGGACAGTGTGCAAAGGGCATTTAACCGACATCGGCGGCCCGGTGCCCGCTGGCTACAACCCAAATGCGAAGGAAATCTACGCCGAATGCCTGCGCATCCCGCCGATCAAGATCTGGGACCGCGGCAAGCCCCGCAACGACATTATGAACCTGATCTTCACCAACATGCGGGCGCGTCGCGATCAGGAGGGCGATTTCAACGCGTTGATCGGCGCGTGCCAAGTGGGCGAACGTAATCTCATCGCCATGCTGGACAAGTACGGTATCGCCGAGGTCGACGACTGCATTGCGGAACTGCTGGACATGGCCGAGCGGCACATGCGCGTGCTCATCAAGGCGGTGCCCGACGGGATTTACGAGGGGACCGCCATCCTGGAGGATGCGGGCCACGGCTTCGGCGACTTCGCGATCACGGCGACCGTGACCATCAAGAAGGACACCTGCCACATCGCCATCAACAGCCCACCGCAGATCCCTTATTTCATCAATTCCTACGAGGGCAATTCGCACTCGGGGGTGTATCTCGGGCTGATGATGTTCGCGCAACTTCCGCCGCCCTACAACGAGGGGCTCTACCGCTGCGTCACCGTCGATTTCGGACCGAAGGGAACAATCTGCAACGCGGTCGAGCCGGCGCCGCACATGAATTGCACGACAACGCCGATGGAGACACTGACCGACGCGGTGCGACTGGCCTTCGAAAAGGCCGTACCGTCCAAGGTGGCGGCGTCGTGGGGACATGCGAATGGCTTCAACATATCCGGCTGGGACACCCGCACCGAGGAGGAATACGTAACGATGGTGCTGGCGACCATCATCTCGGGGGCCGGAGCCACGCCGCAGCAGGACGGCTGGCACGCCTGTGGTCCCGAGTGTTGTTTTGGCGCCCTCACATCCGGCGACGTCGAACTGCTCGAATATTCCTATCCGATCATTATTCATCGCTATGCGCTGATGGAGGATTCGGGCGGCGCGGGTAAGTTCCGCGGCGGCTCAGGCACGGCCTGGGAGGTCGAGCCGCTGGATCGGGACATGACCTTCATCACCTTTGGGGAAGGCCGCCGTATTCCAGCGGTGGGCGCGGCCGGCGCGAAGTCGAAGCTGGTCGACAGCAAGGTGGGGCGGTTGGAAGTGCGGCGTGGCAACAAGGTCGAGACCATTCGCAAGAACGTTATCGAGACGCTCAAGCCCGGCGAGACCGTGACCAACATGAACCCAGGCGGCGGCGGCTATGGCAATCCCTACGAACGGCCAGTCGAAAAGGTTGTCTGGGACGTCAAGAATAGCCTGGTCTCGATCAACGGCGCGCTCGAGGACTACGGCGTCGTCATCAAAGACGCCGACACCCTTGAGGTGGATATGGCGGCGACTAAGAATTCGCGCGACAAGGCAATGGCTGCGGCCAGCTGATTCAAACGGAATCCAACAAGAAAGAGTCGACGCCATGCGCTCCCGATATCGCCTCGGAATCGATGCTGGCGGCACCTTCACCGACTTCGTGCTGGCCGATCAGACCGGCAACATCCGCTTGTTCAAGGTGCTTTCGACGCCGTCCGATCCGACCCTGGCCATCAGGGAAGGTCTGCAACAGATCGCTGACGATCTCGGCGAAAGCGCCGCGTCGATTATCTCGGAATGCGACCTGTGCATTAACGGCACCACGGTCGGTCTCAATGCACTCATTCAGCACAAGGGAGGCAAAACTGGGCTGATCTGCACGGCAGGCCACGAGGATTCGATCGAGATCAGGCTGGGCCATAAGGAAGATGGCTACCGCTACGATCCCGAATATCCAGCCGCGGTCATGCTGGTGCCTCGCTACCTCCGAAAAGGCGTCCGTGAACGGGTGACATCCGATGGCTCAATCAAGACGCCAATGAACGAGAACGACGTGCGCAACGCGTGCGAACTCTTCCGCAAGGAGGGCGTCGAGGCGGTCGCCATCTCTTTCGTATGGTCGGTTCTCAACCAGAAGCACGAACACCGGGCCGCCCGGATCGTACGCGAAATGATGCCCGACGTGGCCATGACCGTCGGCAGCGAACTATATCCCCAGGTGCGCGAATACACTCGCACCTCGACCGCCGTGGTGAACGCCTACCTGACGCCGATCCTGTCGCGCTACGTGGCTGGGATCGACGCCTATTTCCGCGAGCTGGGCGCCAAGCATCCAGTGCGATATTTCCAGTCCAACGGCGGGCTCGCCATCGGCAAGGGGCTGACGGAACACTCTGTCTACGCGATCAATTCAGGACCGGCATCGGCGCCGCAGGCGGCTTTGTTCGTGGCAGCGCCTTTCAAAAAAAAGAACGTCATCTCCGTCGATATGGGCGGCACTTCGTTCGATATCACGCTAACCAAGAATGGGGTCACTAACGTCAACAAGAATATCGATTTCCTGCGCTACCGGATTGGCATTCCGATGATCCAGGTGGAAAGCCTGGGGGCCGGTGGCGGCTCGGTCGGCTGGATCGACGAAATCGGCCTTCTGCAAGTCGGACCGCAGAGCGCCGGCGCCGATCCCGGACCGGTATGCTACGATCGGGGCGGAACGCTGCCGACCGTGACCGACGCGAATCTAGTGCTGGGATACCTTAACCCGGATGGACTGCTCGGCGGTCGCCTGCCGCTGGATTCCAGAAAGGCCCGCACTGCGATCAAGAGCATCGCGGATCCCCTTGGCATCTCGGTAGAGCGGGCGGCCTACGGCATGTACACGATCGTCAACAACAACATGGTCAACGGCATCCGACGGGTGTCCGTGGAGCGGGGATACGACCCCCGCGATTTCGTTCTGGTGGGCGCTGGCGGCGCGACGGCGGCGCATATCACCTCGCTGGCGCGAGAGATGGGGGTCGATACCGTCATTCTTCCGAAGCTGGCGTCGGGTCTCTGCGCCTTCGGCCAGATAATTTCCGACGTGAAATACAACTACATGGCCACATGTCCGGTCCGGCTCGACCACGCCGCGGCCTACGCGACAATCGACAAGCTCTACAAAAAGATCGAGGCACAGGGCGTCAAGCACCTCGAAAGCGACGGCTTCAAACGGGAGCAGATCGTTATCCGCCGCAGCATTGATATGCGGTATGTCGGCCAAGTCCACGAATGTACCGTCGAAATTGGCAATTTCGAGCTCAACGCTGACACGATCGCGAAGGTGAAGGACGCATTCCACCGGCGCCACGAAGAACTGTACACCTATTCGGAGCCGCACAACGCGGTCGAGGCCGTCAATATTGAGAGCACGCTATTCGGCCGGGTGGAAAAGCCGAAGCCGCCGAAGATTGGACGCGGCGCCTCCCAGGCAAGGGCGCTCAAGGGCTACCGGAAGGCGATTTTCTCGGCGACCGGCAAGCCGCAGCGCACCGCGGTTTACGACGGCGCTGGGTTGGGCGCGGGCGCTACCGTCAAAGGGCCAGCAATCATTGAGGAAGTGACGACGACCGTCGTGGTGGAACCCGGCTGGACGGCGAAGCTCGACGCCAGCGGTTCCTACGTCATCAAGCGGACCGTCGCTCTCAGGCGGCGGCGCTAGGCTGATCAAATGAACCGCGCTGATATCACAAATATCATGTTGCAAGTAACGACGCGCCTTGCTACTCTAGCTTCTTGCCGGAAGGAATACGACGGGCGAATTCATCCCTTGGTTCATGAAACAGCGGGAGGTGTGAAATGAAATACCCAGCTCTGCTGGCGGGGACAGCATTGGCGGTTTCGACCCTGGTTTTGGGCGGAAGCGCGCGGGCCGACGCCAATTGGTGGCCGGCCAAATACTACAATTACGATTCCGGCTCGGAGAAAGTGGCGGAGTACACGCCGCTGCAAAAGGCTTCGAAGCCTTGGAACATCTGCGTTCTGTTTCCGCATATGAAGGACACTTTTTGGGTGGCTGTCGATTACGGCATCGTCGAGGAAGCCAGACGGATGGGCGTGAACATGACGCTCTACCAGGCGGGTGGTTACGAGAACCTGCCGAAACAGTTGTCGCAATTCGACGACTGCCTGTCCGGCAATTTCGACGCGATCGTGATCGGTCCGATCTCGGAAGCCGGCCTTGATAAGGAGTTCGCCAAGGGCGTCGCTTCGGGCAAGCCGATCATCAGCACAATCAACCCGGTCTCGAAATCGACGGTGACCTCGAAGATGACGGTCGATTTCACCACGATGGGCGTGCAGACCGGCACCTATCTGGTCGATTTCCTGAAGGGCAAGTCCGTCAAGGTCGGCACGTTCCCCGGCCCATCGGGTTCGGGATGGGCCGAGGCCTTCCTCGACGGCTTCAAGAAGGCGGTCAAGGGCAAGAATAACATCTCTATGCTCGACGACAAATTCGGCGATTCGGGTGTGGCGGTGCAACTGGGTCTGATTCAGAATGCCTTGCAGGCGTATCCGGACATGAACGTTATCTGGGGTTGCGCTCCGGCGGCCGAAGCCGCAATCGGTGCAGTGGCCCAGGCGGGAAAGAAAGACGTGCTTATCATGTCGTCCTACGAGAATCAGGCGATGCTCGACGCGTTGACCAAAGGTGAGATCCTCGGTTTCGCTACCCAGTACCCGGTGCTGCAGGGCCGCATCGCGATCGACACGGCGGTGCGCATTCTTGAAAAGAAGGAATACGTCAAGAGCGCTAAAGCCATCCCAGACATGATCGCCAAGAGCAATCTGGACAAGATCAATATGGGCTTGGTGCTGGCCCCGGCGAACTTCAGCGCGGTCTATTCGGTGAAGGCGCCGTGATCGAACAACCCATGGACGGTTACGCAGATGACCGTGGTCGAGGCTAATCACATCTGCGAGTCGC
>JBARKH010000314.1:0-7338 GCA_049801295.1 Allostellaceae bacterium
GACCTGCGCCTTCCCAGTGCCGCCGGTCGTGACCGGCGGCGCCTCCGCCGCTCCGCCGAGCGCGGCCTTGTAACTGGTGACGGCCGCGTGGGCCATCGGCCACGCCGCGACCGCCGCGAGCAGGCCCAGAACGAGTGCTGTTTTCCGCACGATGTCCTCCCCTAAGTAGCGTTTTCCCGAGCCGCGGGCAGACAGAACCCCGCGCCCACGCCCCTATAAATGCCTCCAGCTTCGCAAAGGCAAGCCTACCAATGGGTACAGGATGCAGCCGCCGCGAGCAAAGCCCAGGGTAAACACAAAACCGTGAGTTGGGAGTGTGCTCCATCGCGACGCGCGGCGCGCCCCAGGATATGACGCCGCTGGGCCTCCCGGCGCGATGTCCCGCCACAGCGGTTTCGCCTATACTGCGCCCGGCGTAATTTTCGGCGGGTTAGAATGCAGGGGCTGAGCCTCTCCACTCCGGAACAACCGCCCGCAATCGCCCCCGGGATCGCGGCTGGCCTGCCCGGCATCGGGCGCGCCTATGGCAGCTGGACGCTGGCCGCGGTGGCCGTGATCACCGCCCTGCGCCTCATCTGGCTTGCCGTGCAATCGGCCGGTCTCTATCCCGACGAGGCGCAATACTGGTTTTGGGCGCAGCATCTCGCCTTCGGCTATTACTCGAAGCCGCCGCTCGTTGCCTGGCTGATCTGGCTCACGACTGCGGCGTTCGGCGATAGCGAGTTTGCGATCCGATTGGCGGCGCCGCTTCTTCATGCCGGCGCCGCCGGCATCGTTTACCTGATCGCGGCGCGGCTTTACGACCGTCGCACCGGGTTCTGGTCGGCGCTTGCTTATCTGACGCTCCCGGGCGTGTCGCTGTCGGCCTTCCTCATTTCAACGGACGCCGTTTTGCTGCCGTGTTGGGCGGCCGCGCTCTACGCCTTTATCCGCGCGCGCGAGCCGGGCGGCGGCCGCTGGTGGCTGGCCCTCGGGATCGCCGCGGGAGCCGGGCTTCTCGCCAAATACGCGATGGCCTATTGGCTGATCTCGGCCTTCGGGTTTGTCCTCCTCGTCCCGGGCGAGCGGCGCCATCTGCGGCCGCTATTGGGCGCCACCCTTGTCGCGGTGCTGATTTATCTGCCCAATCTGTGGTGGAACTGGAGCCACGGCTTTGTCAGCTATCTGCACGTGCGCGACAATGCCGAGCTGGCGGGGAGGTTGCTGCATCCGGGCGCCTTCCTCGAGTTCCTCGGTTCGCAGTTCGGTGTCATCGGGCCGCTGTTTTTCGCCGCGCTCCTCGCGATCGTCGTGCAACCCCGCGTCCTGCGGGAACCGCGCGCCCGGCTTCTTGCCGTCTTTGCCTTGCCGACCCTGGCGATGATGCTCGCTATCAGCCTGATGTCGCGGGCCCAGCCGAATTGGGCGGCGCCAGCCTATGTCTCAGGAATCGTGCTGGTTGTTGCCTGGGCGCTCGGTCGCGGCTGGCGCAGTTTGGTGCTGGCGTCGATTGCGCTCAACCTGATGGCGGCGGTCGCCCTCTTCGGCGCGGTCGACGCACTCGCCGCGATCGGGGTCGCAGTGCCGGCCAAATATGACCCGCTGCACCGCCTGCGCGGCTGGCGCGAGCTCGGACAACGCGTCGGTTCCCTCCTCGCCGCGCATCCCGGCCTCACCCTCCTCGCCGACGACCGCGAACTATTGGCTTCGTTGATCTATTACGTTCGGCCTCACCCATTCTCGGCGGTCGAATGGAACCCGATCCCCGGGATCACCGATCAGTGGCGCCTGGTAAACAACATCGCCAACCACCGCGGCGAGGATTTTCTTGCCGTCACCGTGCACAACCTTGGCGACCAGATGCGGCCCGATTTTGCCGAGCTGACGCCGCTCACCACGATCGCGACGCGTTCGGGCCCGGGCGGCGGGGCCATCTATACCCTCTACATCGCGCGCGGGTTCCGCGGCGACGGGCGGCGGCAGCGCTAGAAGCGGATTCCGATCAAGTTGCACCGCGTTCATCCCCTCCCAAACCCTCCCCCATCAAGGGGGAGGGCCTCTATCAGCATCCCTATTTGTACTCCCGCCCCCTCGATGGGGACGGGTCGGGGTGGGGGTGATGCCTGCCGAGCGCGTCGATCCGGTCGAAAACCGGGGTGAGTTTCAGGGCAACAGCCGGTAGCCGCCGGGCTCGGTCACCAGGATCTCGGCATGGGCTGGATCGCGCTCGATCTTCTGGCGCAGGCGATAGACATGCGTTTCCAGCGTATGCGTCGTCACCCCGGCATTGTAGCCCCAGACCTCGCCCAATAGGGTGTCGCGGCCGATCACCCGGCCGGCGCGATAGAGGAATTTGAGGATCGCGGCTTCCTTCTCGGTGAGGCGCACCTTCTTCTTGCCGCCCGCATCGGTCATCAGCTTGGCGCTCGGGCGGAAGGTGTAGGGCCCGATCGTCAGCACCGCATCGTCGTTGAGCTCGCTCTGGCGCAGATGGGCGCGCAGCCGCGCGAGGAGCACGCTCAACCGAAAGGGCTTGGTCACATAATCATTGGCGCCGGCATCGAGCCCGAGCACCGTGTCGGCTTCGCTGTCGGCCGCCGTCAGCATAACGATTGGAATAGTGATCCCGGCGCGACGCATCTCTCGGCACAGCTCGTGCCCATTCATGTCGGGCAATCCGACATCGAGCAGCACCGCGTCGAACCGCTCGTGGCGCATGATTCCAAGGGCCCCGGCGGCGGTGTCGCATTGCAGGCTGATGAACTCGGCGTGCAGTTCGAGCTGCTCGGCCAGCGACTGGCGCAGCGCCGCGTCGTCATCGACAATGAGGATCCTGCGAAGAGTGCGCATCCCGCTCCCGGCCCACAGATGCCGCCAGACGCGCTTCCCCGCAGCGCGCAGGCACTGCCCCGATTATCGGCGGCGCTGGCCCATTGCATCCCCGAATTGCTCTGTTCTACCCCGCAGCCCCGCGATTTTAGAAGGTATTCCCGATCCCCGGCACGAGCCAAGGAGCATGCGCTTCGTCGCCATCCGGGTCGTCTGGTGCGGCAGGATCGGCCGGTTCAATCGGCCGGCGCGGCGTCCAGTCGCGCGCAAAGCACCTTGCCTCGGCGATTTGCGCTTGGGTCAACTGTGACGCGATGCGTTCGTATCCAGACCGGGCTCGATGCAGATGGATGCCGCGCAAGCCAGCCGCCGCCAGGAGGAACCATCCCCCCGCGCTCGCGTGGCTGCCGGCGATGTCGGGCGCCTCGGCATAGACTTCCGCGAGTTTGACCTGGGCGCGAGGCAAGCCCTGTTCGGCCGCCGCCAACAGCCATCGCACGGCCTGCGGCCGGTTGCCTTCGACGATATAGCCGTTATCGTCGAGGCCATTGTCGTAGAGGATGCCGAGATTGCATTGCGCGCGCGCGTCGCCCGCTTCGGCGGCCTGGAGAAGCCGTTTCTCCACTCCGTCGCTCCTCGCCCGCGGTTCCGGGAAAGAGGCGGATGATCGCAATTGATGCCGTCCCATCTCGCTGCCTCCGGAAGGGGTTGAAGGGAAAATGGCCATCGCCGCTCCGTTGTAACAAAGCGGCAATGGCCCTTTCGCGAGGCCCGTGCGGAAGCTTGGGCCTAGTAGCCGCTATCGTCCATGCCGCCGCCGGGCATACGTGGCGCGCCCGTTTCCGGCTTGTCGGCGATCATCGCCTCGGTGGTGATGAGAAGCCCGGCAACCGAGGCCGCGCCTTGCAGCGCCAGGCGCACGACCTTGGTGGGGTCGATGATGCCGGCCTTCACCATATCGACGTAGGTGCCGCTCTGCGCGTCGAAGCCGTGATTGGCCTGGCCCTTGTCCAAGAGCTTGCCGACGATGATCGAGCCCTCCGCCCCGGCATTCTCGAAAATCTGCCGCGCCGGCGCCTGCAACGCGCGGCGGACGATGTCGATGCCGACCTTCTGGTCGTTGTTCTCGGGGTTGAGTTGGCCAAGCCTCTGGCTGGCGTAGAGGAGCGTGACGCCGCCGCCGGCAACAATGCCTTCTTCGACCGCCGCCCGGGTCGCATGCATCGCGTCGTCGACGCGGTCCTTGCGCTCCTTGACTTCAACTTCGGTGGATCCGCCGACGCGAATGATGGCGACGCCGCCGGCCAGCTTCGCCAGGCGCTCCTGCAGCTTTTCCTTGTCGTAGTCGGAGGTCGTCTCCTCGATCTGGGCGCGCAACTGGGTGCAGCGAGCCGCGATATCCGCCTTCTTGCCGGCGCCGTCGATGATCGTCGTGCTGTCCTTGTCGATGCTCACCTTCCTGGCCTGGCCGAGCATCTCGAGCGTGACGTTCTCGAGCTTGATGCCGAGGTCGTCGCTGATGACCTGGCCGCCGGTGATGACCGCGAGGTCCTCCAGCATCGATTTGCGCCGATCGCCAAAGCCGGGAGCCTTGACCGCGGCGACCTTGAGCCCGCCGCGCAATTTGTTGACGACGAGGGTTGCCAGCGCCTCACCCTCGATATCTTCGGCGACGATCAGCAGCGGCTTGCCGCTCTGCACCACCGCTTCGAGGAGCGGCAGGATCACCTGAAGACCGGACAGCTTCTTCTCGAAGAGGAGGATGTACGGCTTTTCGAGTTCGCTGAGCATCTTTGCCGCGTCGGTCACGAAGTACGGCGAGAGATAGCCGCGGTCGAACTGCATGCCCTCTACGATGTCGAGTTCAGTTTCGAGGCTCGTCGCCTCCTCGATCGTGATGACGCCCTCGTTGCCGACCTTCTTCATCGCCTGCGCGATCATCTCGCCGATCTCGCGGTCGTCATTGGCGGAGATCGTCCCGACCTGGGCGATTTCGGCATTGGTCGAGATCGATTTCGACCCCTTTTTTAAGTCGCTGACGACCGATGCGACGGCCATGTCGATGCCGCGCCGCAAATCGGTCGGGTTCATCCCCGCGGCGACCGCCTTGACGCCCTCGCGCACGATCGCCTGGGCGAGTACGGTCGCGGTGGTGGTGCCGTCGCCGGCCTGGTCGCTCGTGCGGGTGGCAACCTCCTTGACCATCTGCGCGCCCATGTTCTCGAACTTATCGGAAAGTTCGACCTCCTTGGCGACGGTGACGCCGTCCTTGGTGATGCGCGGGGCGCCGTAGGACTTGTTGAGGAGGACGTTGCGCCCCTTCGGGCCAAGCGTCACCTTGACCGCGTTGGCGAGGGTGTCGATGCCGCGCAACATACGGGCGCGCGCATCGCCGTTAAATCTGAGTTCCTTGACAGACATGTCGGCGTCCTCCTGGTTAAGCGGCTTTCTTGGTTGCGACGGCCGGGTCGATGACGCCCATGATGTCGCCTTCCTTCATGATCATCAGATCTTCGCCGTCGAGCTTCACTTCGCTGCCCGACCACTTACCGAACAGCACGCGGTCGCCCTTCCTGACGTCGAGTGGGTGCAGCTTGCCATCTTCGTCGCGGGTGCCCGGGCCAACGGCGACGACTTCGCCCTCGGTCGGCTTTTCCTGCGCCGTGTCGGGGATGAAAATGCCGCCGGCGCTCTTCGCCTCGGGCTCGACACGGCGGATCAGGACGCGGTCCTGCAAGGGGCGCAGATTCATCGATGGTCTCCTCGGGCCGGGTTTCATTGGGATTGATTTGGCACTTTCACCTCACGAGTGCCAACACGCATTCCGCCATGTGGGAACGCAAACAGCAAATACAACTCAGGAAGCACGCAAAATATTATAAGTTGTTAAAAATCCGTGAATATTCGAAAAGATAATTATACTGATTATCCATCGAAAGTCGGTGGCGCCGATAACGTATCTTGTGATGTCTTCAAAGCCTATAAGAATCCTGGCGACCCGAGCTCGTGCTCATGGACCATGCGCTCCTGCCCGCCGTCCTTGTTTTTAATCCGATACTGCGGTGTGTTGCCATCCATGGGGAGCAAGCGAACAATCGTGTATTGGCCCTTTGCCTTGTGATCGACGCCTCGGTTCGGGAAGAATTGCACTACCTGGTCCACATGAAATTTGTGCGCTGACATCGTGATAGGATTCCTCAACCATCAGAGTGCGTGGGCGGGTTGTCGGCTGGCAATGCCTCGGGCCCGTCTCGGACCCTCATGATCCGCGGCGGTACCGAATCTGCGGTTTACCTAACCGCCCAGGAACAGGGTGAAGCTGACGACCAGGCCAGTCAGCATCGCCAACCCCAGGGCCAGGTAAATCAGCAATGACGCGGGCGGGGTGCGGGTCGCCGGCCTCGCGCCCGTGGCGGCGCGGACTTTCGCTCCGGCGGCGGCGGCGATGGGCAGGCGCTCGACCAGCCCGCGGGCAATCCGCAGCGCCTCCGATACGCTCCACCGCCGGTCGTAAAGCCGCGCGATCATCCGCGCCAATTGGTCGGCCGCCGCTTCCCTGGTCAGATGCGCCAGCCGCACCGCTTCCTCGCGGGGATCGAGATCCAGCCGCGACAGCGCCGACAGCACGCTCAACGGGACGCCATCCACCTCCTCGCCGACCGAGGCGAAGAGGAATGCGTCGAATTCCGGGAGCATGGGAGCGTAGCTGCGACGCAGCGTCATTCAACTAACTCTCTGTAACTCTCTGGGTGATGCTCGTGGCGCGGTACGCCGTGTCGTCAAGAACCGCCGCCGAGCTTTTCGGCGCAAGCGCTGGCCACCGCGGAATTTGCCGCTTCGCCTCCCGGGGTCGTTGCCCAGCCGTCCTTTGCGATCAGCGCGCGCTGATCCCATGAGGCAATCTTCTTGAACTCGATCAGTTTGGCCGCCGAGTTGGTCTGCTTCTGGAATTTCTCGACGCAAATCGGGGTCAGCACGGCGACGACGGCGTTGTCCGCCCGCTCGGACGCCAAGCGCTCGGCCTTGCTGCCGAGCATCCAGCCCATCGATGAAAAACCAATGACCGAGATCGCCACCGCGCCCGCCACCGCTCCCCACAACGCCGGCTTTACACCTGGATGGTATTCCATTGTTTTGACCCTGGGTGTCAGGCGGATTGATTCCGCCTGATCTGCTACCGCACGGCGCGGCGATATCGAGAGAATCCGCTTGCTATTCAGTGCGTAGCTCAGGACGATGCCCATAAGCCCGGCACCTTCCGTCACCCGAGATTGTCCTTGGCAAACTATTCTCGTCGTGTTCTATATGGTATTCACCGACGATGATTTCAACCATGCCTCTCCCCGAGAGTCGTTATTAGTCAAGTGATTGGAATCACCGGGCTGATCGAGAAATTTTATTTTAACCGACATCCACCAGATTCCTGATTGGATGAGACGATTTTCCGTCTCGGCGAGGCGCACAGCAACGAAATTCGATCGCAGTCGTCTCTGCTCGCAGCCAAATAGTCGGGGTGTCCGTCCACGGTTC
>JBARKH010000315.1:0-2013 GCA_049801295.1 Allostellaceae bacterium
GCGCGCCTCCGGGCTTGAAGCGCGCCTGGCCGCTGCCGAGGCGCGGATCGCCGAGCTGGAAGCCGAGCGCGGCGCCAACGCCCGGCGCGGCAGCATCATCCTGCCGTGACGGTGACCCGGGGCTCGACAATATTTTTCCAGTATCGGTTGTGGCCTTTGACCTGGGGCCTGGCCGACGGCGGCGCCTTTAACCGTTCGATCGCTCCGCGGAGCAAGGCGCCGCTAACTTTTCCAGGCTGCTCTTTGAAGCGGGCAGCGACGGCGGGGCCGGGCTTGTCTCGTCCTCACCACACTCGGCGCGCCCTTCGTGGCATGGGGCGCGCAGGAGCGGCGGCGGGTCGTGGGAACCGGCCCGCCGCGCCTCCACTGCCGAGAGAGGCTGACCAGCTCGGCCGTCGACCCGAACCGGCCCGATAATCGCCCCAAAGGGGGGCAATTCGCCCCGATGTGAAGGCAGAACGGTCGCCTTAGAGCTTGGGGTGTGCTCGTCGCGGCATGATGAAGCGCGCCTTTCTCAAACCTACAAGGTTCTTGCCACTTCCCGGCCGACCGATGAAGCTGTGTCGGCCGTCTCTCAGGCGTTGCGAAAGCGGTCGACAAATTATTGCCCGGGTTGGAGAAAATCGCGTTGACCGGCGACGACAGTCTCAGATCTTCGTTCGATGCCGACTTGAATGCGCCCCCTAATGGCGTTCCCGCGCACCCACCCGTCACAACAAGACCCCAGGTGCTCCCGTTCGGGGAGCTGACGTGGGAGAACTTTGAGCGACTTTGCTACCGCTTGGCGGGCAACGCTGCCAGCGAAATGCTCGCTGTGAACGCGGAAACGGTGGGGCTGATGGCCGAGCGGGCGCCGGGAGAAATCGGGTTCGCCCATGCGGTATTCGGAGTACGGTGACAAGCCTATGCATATCCAATTCGGCGCGAGCTACGGGCACGAGAGCGATAGCCTGATGGCCTAAGGTCGAGAAGATCGACCACAAAGGCGCGATCATCTCGAAAGACGGTGAAACTCAGAGAGTCGCGATCCGTACGAGCAGGAACCGTAAAATCGGTTCCCCGGTTGAAGGCGATGCTCTGTACGATCCCAAAATCGACGCCTGGGCGATCGGTGCAGTCGATTCGGTCGAAAATCCGAAGGCGGTTGAGGTCCGACTCATACCGCGCACCATAGTCTTGAGCCGCTTTAAAAGCTGTCGGGCCGCTCTCACCAAGGACGGATACACGCTTGGCCCCGGCCCGGGTTCATAGCCCTTGACGAGCTGGACGGACGCCCCGGTTACGGCTCAGGCCTAGCCAAGGAATTTCCGCCCATAGCCGGAATCACGCTCGGGTCCGGGGTCGTCCGCCGCCGCTTTGTGGAAGAGCCGCTCGGCGACCGCGGCACCGATGAGCCGGCACCCGCCGGCATCGATCGCTTCAAGCAGGACGTTGCCGAAAGCGTCTTGACGTTGCTTCGCAACAACCCGGCCGCGGTCAAGATCGATATCCACATCACGGTCAATTCTGCCTAAGGCCAGCGGGCCGCGCCGGCGCCCAGCGAAAGCAAGGGATCGGAAAGCTCCGCCTGGGCGCGCCGTCTGCGCTGCTCGGCCTGCTGCGAGCGCGAGGTGGATTTCGTCGTCAGCGAGGCGAGGCGCTGAGGGCATCTCCTTGTATCGGGTCGCTGCTCCTCTACGTCAAAAGCGCCTCAAAATGGGGCTGATATGTTGCTGACAAATTTCCACGTAATTTCGGATAATATCATAATTTACAATTGATTTGTGGCTAACCACATCTGCAGGAGCATTTGAAGGGGTAGGGGGCTCGTCAAAACCCCTTTCGGGGTGCGAGGCGGCGGTGGGAGGCTCCGTCGTCGACATCTTCGAGGCGCGCGGCAAAGCCGACCGAAACGCGCGGCGGGAGGTTGCCCAGCACATCCTCGAGCGCGTGCGGCCCCGACCAGCGGACCGCGCCGAAGAGAGGCGGCAGGCATGGGCAGCGGCGCGCGCCGACGAGCCAGAACCCGCCATC
>JBARKH010000316.1:0-5282 GCA_049801295.1 Allostellaceae bacterium
CGCCCGCCCTGCGCGCCTCATCGCCCGCGAGACGGCCGACCAGACGTTGGCGCTAGGCCTGCGCCGCCCGTGGTTCGGCGACCTCTATCATTTCATGCTGCGAATTTCGTGGTGCTCGTTCCTCTTCGGCGGCGTCGGGCTCTACATCCTCGCCAATGCCGGGTTCGCGCTGCTCTATTTGCTGCAGCCCAGGGCCATCGCCAATGCGAGGCCAGGATCCGTCGCGGACGCGTTCTTCTTCAGCGTCCAGACAATGGCGTCGATCGGCTACGGGCAGATGTACCCAGCGACGCTCTACGCTAACCTCATCATGACGCTGGAGGCTGCCTCCGGGCTACTCATCCTAGCGTTGGCGACAGGCCTCGTCTTCGCCCGCTTCTCGCGGCCGACCGCGCGAATCCTCTTCAGCCGGGTCGCAGTCATCGGCCCGCATAACGGCCGGCCGACGCTCTCCTTGCGCCTCGCAAACCAGCGCCGTAACCAGATCCTCCAGGCCGAGGTCGCGGCAACCCTGGTGCGTGATGAGCGGACCGAGGAAGGCGTGTTGATCCGGCGCTTTTACGATCTGCGGTTGGCGCGCACTCGCAGCCCGGTTTTCGCGCTGACCTTCACCGTGATGCATGAAATCGATAAGGATAGCCCGCTCTGGGGCGCCAGCGCCGCCTCGCTGGCGGCGCAGAACACCGAATTGGTGGTGACCGCGAGCGGCATCGACGAGACGATCGCCCAGCGCGTCCACGCGCGGACCTCCTACCTGCCGCACGAAATCCTCTGGGACCATCGCTTCGTCGACGTTATCGGCTGGACCGACGACGGCAGGCGGGTCATCAATTATCGGGGGTTTCATGATACTGTGCCGCTGAAGGCCGCGCCCTAGCACCGCGCGCCCTCAGTGATCCCGCTCATGGGAGGTCAGCATGTCCCAGGCAAACGGATTGGCGCTCGAGTGGCCGAAAGAGGGTAATGCGCGGGTGCCCTATCGGGTGTTTGCCGATCCCGAGATCTACCAGGCCGAGCTCGACCGCATCTTTCTCGGAGCGAGCTGGCAATACCTCGCACTCGCCAACGAGCTGCCCGAGCCCGGAGACTACAAGACGAGCTTCCTCGGCGAGACCCCGATCATCGTCGCGCGCGGCGAAGATGGCGAAATTCATGCGATGGTCAATCGCTGCGCCCATCGCGGCAACCTCGTCTGCCTGAAAGAGCGCGGACATACCGATGACGGGCTCACCTGCGTCTACCACTCCTGGCGCTACGATCTCGCCGGCAATCTGAAAAGCGTCGCGTTCCGGCGCGGCGTCGGCGGCAAGGGCGGCATGCCCGAGAGCTTCAGCCTGGAAGCGCACGGGCTGAAAAGGGTGCGCACCGACCAGTTCGCCGGGCTCGTTTTCGGCACGCTGTCGCCCGAGGCGCCGCCCCTATCCGATTATCTCGGCAATCTAATCGGCTCCCATATCGGGCGGGTTATGCGCGGGAAGCCCAAACTCCTCGGCACCACCTCGCAGATCCTCCACAACAATTGGAAGCTCTATTTCGAGAACGTCAAGGACACCTATCACGCCAGCCTCCTCCACAGCTTTTTCACGACCTTCCGGGTCAGCCGGCTGACCAACGCGGGCGGCGTGGGGATCGCCGAAGATGGCGCGCATCACTTCAGCTACACCTATGGCGGGAAGGGCGCCGACGCGGCCACCTCCGATGCGGCCTATGCCGACATCCAGTCGATGCATGCCGATTATCGGTTGGCGGACCCGCGCTTTCTCGATTCGGTCGACGAGATCGGCGACGGGATCACGATCCAGATCCTCAGCGTCTTCCCCAATTTCGTGTTGCAGCAGATCCATAATTCGATCGCGCTCCGGCTGGTCCTGCCGAAGGGCCCGGACAAGACCGAATTGCAATGGACCTATATCGGCTTCGAGGACGACGATGCGGTTATGACCGAGCGCCGGCTTCAACAGGCCAACCTCGTCGGCCCGGCCGGCTATGTGTCGATGGAAGACGGGGCGGTCGGCGGATTTATCCAGCGCGCGATCAAGGGCGGCGAAGACGAATGCTCGGTCCTTGAAATGGGCGGCGTCGAGCACGCTTCGCAGGAGACGCGGACGACCGAAGCATCGGTGCGCGGGTTCTGGCAGGCCTACCGCCACACGATGGGGCTGTGATCGGCGATGAACCTCGCCGATATTGTCCGGCGGCTCGAGCTCGAAGCTCTCTACACCGACTACGCCGCCTGCCTCGATTCGGATGCGCTCGAGCACTGGCCGGAATTTTTCGTCGAGGATTGCGTCTACCGCATCACCTCGGCGGAGAATTACGAGGCCAACCTGCCGCTGGGGCTCATTTACGCCACATCGCGCAACATGCTGAGGGACCGGGTCAGCGCGTTGCGCCAGGCCAATATCTATGAGCCGCAACGTTATCGTCACCTGATCTCGAATGTCCGGGTCCATCGCGATGACATCGATGCGCTCGAGGTCTGGGCCAATTTCCTCGTCGTGCGCACGATGCAGGATGGCGCGATGACCCTTTTCGCCGCCGGGCGCTATATCGACAGCGTCGTACGCGGCGTCGCCGGCTGGCATTTCGCCAAGAAGACCGTCATCCTCGACAGCCGCCAGATCGACACGCTGCTCGCCCTCCCGCTTTGAGCCTTTGCTGACGCAGCCGCGGCGGGCCACGGGATGCCGGCGACCTCGCAATGCCAAACACCCGGGGCCAATTGAGTAAATAATATCGAAATTTTATGCGGGTGTACAAAGATTTTATCCGTCGCTCTGCGAGATATAAATTTTTGCAGCGACATAATATTCGAATAACCGGGGAAATTTTGGGGATTTATTCCTAATATCTTCTCTGGGTATTTTCCGAGGGCTGACATCAGAGGTTCATATCTCTAGGTAACACCCATCGTCATCTGGTCGCTGACAAGCGGCGCAGCGGCGATAACACACTTGTTGCCAAACTCTAGAGAGGGTACCGCCATGTCATCCTTCACCCACCCGATCGCCGTGTCCGCACCGATTGTGCGCTCGGTTGCCGTCGCCGCACTCCTCGGCGCCACGATGCTCGCCACACCGTTCTCCGCGGCGCGTGCCGAGCAGACCGTTGCCGCGCAGACCCCGGCCGCCGCGGCGGCCACCGAGACCAAGGGGGAAACCGTCGAGCAGCGCATCACCAGCCTGCACGCGGCGCTCAAGATCACCCCGGCCCAGGACGCCAAGTGGAACGCCGTTGCCCAGGCGATGCGCGAAAATGCCTCCACCATGGACAAGCTGATCGCATCCAATCGGACCACGGCGCCGCAAAGCAAGACCGCGGTCGAGGACCTGAAAACCTACCAGGAATTCGCCCAGGCGCATGTCGACGGGCTGAAGAACCTGATCGGGTCGTTCAGCACGCTTTATGCGGCGATGCCCGATGCCCAGAAGAAGGTCGCCGACGAGGTGTTCACCGCCAGACAGGCCGCTCGGTCAAAGAGCTGATCAGGACTCGCGACCGCGCTGCGCGGTCGTGACACCACGCTCATGAATAGGAGGTCACTATGACCCGGATTATCGACACGACATCGAAACGCCATCTTTCGGCGAAGCTTGGCGCAGGGATCGCAATCTGCGCGATCCTCGCCCTCGGGACTTTCGCCGGAACGGCCAACGCACGCGACCGTGACGATGGCGGTCGCCACGGTTGGGGTGGCGGCGGCTGGAGCGGCGGATATTATGCCGCCCCGCCGGTGGTCTATGGCTCGTCCTATGGCTATGGCTATTCTGGCGCGCCCTACTACGCTCCGCCGCTAGTCTACGGCCCGGACGTCGGCATCAGCTTGCCGGGGGTCAGCATCGGCATTCGCTGAGCCCGCTATTTCGCGACGGCGACGGCCGGCGTCGCTGCCGGCCGTTAGCCTGGGCGGCTGCTGGACTCCTCGAATCTCGCCACGGCTCCGCCGCGGCGCCCGCTGTTGATGACCAGGAGAAACCATCATGGATCTAATTCTGTTAGTCGTTTTGCTGTTCGTCCTGTTCGGAGGCGGATTCGGATACTACCGTGGCGGCTATTATGGCCGGGGCGGCGGCTATGGCATCGGCGGCGGATTGGGACTTGTCCTCGTCCTGCTGCTGATCGTGTGGCTGGCCCGCGGCCATTTCGCCGGCTTCTAGCGCTGAACTGAAACGGAGTGAGGCCGATGGTCCTAACTTTTAATATGATGATGGTACAGCCAATCGTCGCGTTGATTGCGGGGATATTGATTCTCCTCATTCCGCGAATCTTGAACTTTGTTGTCGCTATCTACCTCATCTTCATCGGTGCGACCGGGTTGTGGCCGCACCTGCTGACCAGCCTGCATCACTGAACCGCCCGAGCGAAGCCACGGCAGGCCTCGCGTCCGCGGGGTCCGCCGGATCGGCCAATTTTCCTCCGCCTCGATGCCAAAGAGGCCGTGGTCGCCGGCTGAGATAATTGCGGAAGCGCGGGTTCGGCAACCTTTTATCCAGATCGCGGCGCCCTCGTGCTCCTAGGTAATTTCCGAGGCTAACTGAGGTCACGTGCTTGCTCCATTTTATTAAACATGAGGCGAACTGGTGACATCATTCGCCAGAGCCGCCGATTAGAAAAGGCGTTCCAATGAAATCGAACAATCGACTTCTCTCTGGTCTGGCCATTGCGGCGGTTTGCCTGACAGCGATCGCTCTCACGCCGGCCGCGCATGCCGAGACGGACGCGAGCGGAGCCCGGGTGATAACCAACGGCCCGCAGACCGACCCGGGCGATGCGCGGGGCGCTCTCTCGGGCCAAGCGAACGTGCGCGACAGCGCTCGCTACGAAGCGCTCTTGCATTCGAACCCCAACTTCCGCGCCGTTCGCGAGCGCAGGGAATGCGGCCCGATCGACGATGCGCAGATGCACGCCAATTGCATCGCGAGCTTCGGCAGATAGGCATCCCTGGAGGGAACGCCATGACCGGGTACAAGCGTTATCCGATCATGGCGCGGCATTTTCTTCTCGCGCCGCGTCATCGGATGCCGCGGACCGGCGAGCACGGGAGCTTCCGTCCGTGATTGCACTTTATCGGGCCGTTCGCTGCGGGCGAGCCAGCCCACCCTGTTGGAGGACCTGACCATGAATTTACGCTTTACGACCATGACGGCCGTTGTCGCGCTGATGTTGTTCGCGCCGGTCGCGGGTTATGCGCAAGACATCCCGGCCACTCCTCCCGGCGCCGCCGCCGCGCAGGATACCCCGGCCCCGGCCGCGGGCACCGCTGCCGCGCAGGACACCCCGGC
>JBARKH010000317.1:0-17532 GCA_049801295.1 Allostellaceae bacterium
GTGCTAAGCCGCTCCAGCCGGTCGGGGCGCAGCGCGAGGCCACCCAGCACGCGTCGGCCGATCGCTGCGTAGAATGACGATGGTAGATCCGGATCGACGGGAATCGCCTTGCCGCGGTTGCGCGCGCCGGGCAGTGGCGGGACGCCGCGGCCATTCTGCACCGCCCACAGCAGCGCGCGGAAGCGCACCGCCTCGACGCCGAGCAGCGGCTCGACATAAATGGTCTCCCGGCCGAAGCGGATCCCGAGCCGGCCCAAGGCGCGCCGGCTCGGGAGATCGAGCGTCTTCAATGGCGCGGCGACATCCTCGGCCTTGAGACAGCCGAGCGTGTCGACGAGCTGAAACACGATACCGCGCCCGGCACTGTTCAGCGGTAGCGCCTGAGCGGCGAAGAGCGGCGTAAGGCGGGTTTCGATCTCGCCTTTGACAAAGCCTGCCAGGCGCTGGCGCACTCGCTCACGTGCCTCGCCGTCGAGAAAATCGCCGGCCCGCAGCTCGACCCGCGGCGTCAGAATAGACTCGCCCGCAACCAGCCGGCCAACCGGGTCGCCGCACCACAGCACCGCTCCCTGCGCATCGATCGCAAAAGCCTCGTCGGCGTCGCCCGCAAGCCGGCGCGCCCGCGCCGTCACCTCGCCGCGCAACGCCCGGTTGGCCGCGGTGACCAGGGTACGCATCGCGTCGCCCGCCGAGGCATCGGGGACAAAGCGGAACCCGTCGAGCCGGCCGACATAGGTGCCTTCGACCCGCACCTCGCCATCCTTGTCGACCGATGCCAGGACTTCGGCATCGCCGGCGAGGTGGCGCACGAGAAACGCGGAACGGCGATCGACAAAGCGCTGGGTGATACGGTCGTGCAGCGCATCGGATAGCCGATCCTCGATGCCGCGGGCGCGGTCCTGCCACTCGGCGGCGCCCTCGACCCAGTCGCCACGATGGGTGATGTAGGTCCAGGTGCGGATATGGGCGATCCGTGCCATCAGCGTGTCGATATCGCCGTCGAGGCGATCGACCTGGGCCATCTGAGCGCCGACCCACGCGGTCGGCAACCGCCCGCCTGGCCCGGCGAGCTGAACAAAGCAATGGGCGAGAAACCGCGCGTGACTGTCGCGCATCACCTTGCGGAAGTCGGGGATCTGACAGACCTCCCACAACAGGCGCACAGCCGCGGGATGCCTGGCGAGCCCCATCACCTCGGTATTGCGCGACAGGATTTGCAGCGCCCGGTGGTCGTCGGCGTCGCGTGTCTGCACCAGCCCCGGCGCGGGCGGCCGCTCGTCGAGGCTGCGCAGCAACGCCCCGACGGTGTCAAACCGCAGCCTCGTGTTGCGCCAGGAAATCTGGGTTAGTGGCTCGAAGCGGTGATCCTCGACCGCGGCGACGATTGCCGGATCGAGCGGCCCTTCATCGGCGGTGGTGCCGAAAGTGCCGTCGCTCATGTGCCTTCCGGCGCGCCCGGCGATCTGGGCGATTTCGGCCGCCGACAGGCGGCGCGGGCCGCGCCCGTCGAACTTGGCCACCCGGGCGAAGGCGACATGGTCGAGATCCATGTTGAGCCCCATCCCGATCGCATCGGTGGCCACGAGGTAATCAACCTCGCCCGCCTGGAACATGCCGACCTGCGCATTGCGGGCCCGAGGGCTCAGCGCGCCGAGCACGACCGCGGTGCCGCCGCGCTGGCGCCGGACGAGTTCGGCCAATGAAAACACATCGGCGACGGCGAAGGCGACTACGGCGCTGCGTGGCGGCAGACGGGTCACCTTCTTGTGGCCGGTGTAGGACAGCGTCGAGAGCCGCGGCCGGCTGATATATTCGGCCCGTGGAACGAGGCGCCGCAGCAGCGGCCGGATCGTGTCGGCGCCGAGGAGCATCGTCTCATCGAGGCCGCGGGCGTGGAGGAGGCGCGCGGTAAACACGTGGCCCCGCTCGGGATCGGCGCAGAGCTGAATTTCGTCGATGGCGAGGAACTCGACCGGCCGGTCGAGCGGCATCGATTCGACCGTGCAGACAAAATATGAGGGGTTCGGGGGCAGGATCTTTTCCTCGCCCGTAATCAGGGCGACCGCGCGCGCGCCGCGTAATTTGATGATCCGGTCGTAGTTTTCGCGGGCGAGGAGCCGCAGCGGGAAGCCGATCATGCCGCTCTGGTGATCGAGCATGCGCTCGATCGCGAGATGCGTCTTGCCGGTGTTGGTCGGCCCGAGGACCGCGACAAGGCGCGGTGCGGAGCGGAGCAATCCCATGCTCTTAAAGGTGCGGCACCGCACGCTGCAGAGCAAGGGCCAAGATGACGCTGGCCGCGTGCCGCCGCCAGCCACACCGGGCCGGGACCTCTGGCTCAAATGCGTGTGCGACTCGCCTTGCGTCACCCGCTGTGGAGCGCGCGTCCGTCAGGACAGGGCGACCCCGAAATTTGGAAACCGAAGCGTTGCCTCGCTTGGGGCACTACCTTGGCTTGAATTTCTGCTTTCGGGAGATGAGCCGACTCTGCGCTGCGGCGTATCGGATGACGCCCTGACGCCGATTCCGGCCATTCGCGGGGCGGCGATCGACCTGCACGCGGCAGCGGCCTTCGTTCAAGGGAAGGCCCATCTTGCAGCTCGTCTTGACCTGGATCAATGACTGCGCAGGTCGTGACGCTACGTTCTACCCATCGAGGTTGGCCCGCAACGGGAGAGCGAACTATGCCCATGCCCACACGCCAAGAGCTCCAGACCCTTCGCGACGAACTCCAAGTGCGGGTGCACCTCGCTTCGAAGGAGGTTCAGGACGCCTGGGACAGCCTTGAGACGCGCTGGAAACATTTCCAGGCTCAAGCGCAGCTTGACAAAACGTCGTCCAACGTCGGCACGGCTACCCAGCTGCTCGCCGCCGAGCTGAAGGATGGCTACGACCGAATCAAGAAGGCGTTGTGACGGCCCCGTGTACTAATTTTCGGCGATAACCACCGTCTTTGCCGCGTGCTGCTTCGCCCGCGTCGCCACGAAACCCGTACAACCGGAGAAGGCCGTTGCCCGCAGATGCCTTGCTTTCGCACGAACTGAGGTCGCTTCAGGAGGAGGTCGCCGTCGCGCAGCGTGAGCGCGAACAGCCTGCGCCCCCGTCACTGGCGCCGGAGCGAAGCAGTGCCAGCGGCAGGCCCACGGCTGACGGAATGGGCATCGCGGCCGCCGCGCCGGAAGAAGCCGCGGAGGAGGGGGCGCTGCGCGACCAACTCGGCGAGCTTGTCGATCAGGTTACGCAATTCTTCGAAGACGCCGAGAAAAACATCGCTGCGCATCCGGCCGAAAGCGTCATTGCGGCGCTGCTTCTCGGAATATTAATCGGGCGACTTTTGGGACGAGGTTAGAGGGCTCCCGATGATCGACAATCTCATCCGCGACTTTCAGGTCCTGCGCAAGGCCGACAGCCTGATCGGGAAGATCTGGGTCACCGTCATCGCCCGCCGGTTCGGCCTTCTGGCCTTTGCCGGGCTTATCTGCGCGTTCGGCCTGGCGATGGCGAACGTCGCCGCTGTCTACGCGTTGCAGGCGTCGATCGGCTCCGTGTGGGCGGCGATAAGCGTAGCGGCTGCCGACTTTGTTATCGCTGCCGCTGTCATGATGCTGGCAAGCAGATGCGAGCCGGGGCCGGAACTGCAACTGGCGTTGGACGTCCGCAGGATGGCTATCGAGTCAATCCAGAAGGATGCAAGCGATCTAAAGAGCGCCATCGACATCCTCGGACACGAAATTCGAGACGCAAAGCAAACTCTTGTCGGGTTTGTGCACAACCCTTTGGATGTGGCGGCGCAGAGACTTCTTATCCCGGCCGCGATATCGATCGTTCGGGGATTGCGCGCGAAAAGAACGGAAGCGTAGTCGCACAGGTCGCTGCCGATCCGCCTGTTCCGTCCTGTTATTCCGCTGTTTCTGGGACAGGATTGCTGCGCAATCAATGCCTTGATCCTGATCTCTCTTACCCTCGCGCGCGCCGCGCGCGGGCGTCGCCGTCGGGGCGTCTTGCGGCAGAGGCGCGCGGCCCACATATCTCGCACAGTCCAGCCACCGTACCCCTGTCACCGATGACCCAAGAAACCGCACCCGAGACCAGAACCTTCCAAGCGGAAGTCAGCCGCCTTCTCGATATCGTCGCGCACTCGCTCTATAGCGATAAGGAGATATTCCTGCGCGAATTGATCTCGAACGCCTCGGATGCTTGCGACCGGCTGCGTTATGCCGCGCTGACCGAACCCGGCTTGAGCGAGGGCGACGCCAATTACCGGGTCGTGCTGACCCCGGTCAAATCGTCGCAAACCCTGACGATCGCCGATAACGGGATCGGCATGAACCATGACGAGCTCGTCGAGAACCTCGGCACGATCGCGCGCTCGGGCACCGCGGCCTTCATGAAGGAGCTGGCGGGCGAGACAAAGCCGGATATGAGCCTCATCGGCCAGTTCGGCGTCGGCTTTTATTCGGCCTTTATGGTCGCGGACCGGGTCGAGGTGCTGAGCCGCAAGGCCGGCGACAGCGAGGGCTGGCGTTGGGTGTCGGACGGCACGGGGACGTTCACGATCGAACCGGCGGCGAATGTGCCGCGCGGCGCCCGGATCACGCTCCACATGCGCGAGGGCGACGGCGAGTTTCTCGAGCCCACTCGGCTAAAGCAGATCGTCAAGACCTATTCCGACCACATCGCCCTGCCGATTGTCCTGGCCGATGGCAACAAGGAAGAGACGATCAACACCGCCTCGGCGTTGTGGACCCGGCCGCGTGCGGAGATCACCGCCGAACAGTACAAGGAATTCTATCATCATGTCGGTCACGGCTTCGACGCGCCGTGGCTGACCGTGCACGCTCGCGCCGAGGGCGTCCTCGAATTCACCTACCTCCTCTTCGTGCCGTCGCAAAAACCGTTCGATCTCTTCGATCCTGAGCGCAAGACGCGGTTGAAGCTCTATGTCCGCCGGGTCTTCATCACCGATGAGGGAACGGAGCTCCTCCCGCCCTATCTGCGGTTCGTCAAAGGCATCGTCGACAGCGAGGATCTGCCGCTCAACGTCAGCCGCGAGATGCTGCAGTCGAACCCGATGGTGGCGCGCATGCGCCAGCAGCTGACCCGCCGCGTGCTGAGCGAATTGGCCAAGAAGGCGAGCGAGGCGCCCGAGGAATACGTCAAATTCTGGGATGCGTTCGGCGCGGTTCTGAAGGAAGGACTTTATGAAGACCGCGACCAGCGCGAGACCCTGTTGCCGCTCGCCCGCTTCCGCTCGACGACCCGCGAGGGCCTCGTTTCCCTCGATGACTATGTCGCCGCGATGAAACCGGGGCAGGAGGCGATCTATACGATCACCGGGGACAATCTCGACCTCTTGAAGAAAAGCCCGCAACTCGAAGGCTTCCGCGCCCGCGGCGTCGAAGTTCTCTTGCTGACCGACCCGATCGACGAATTCTGGGGGCAGGCGATCGGCGCCTATAGCGAAAAACCGTTCAAATCGGCGACCCGCGGCGGGGTCGATCTCGACAAGATCACCCCGACCGACGGCGATAAAACCGCCGCCGATAGGCGCGAGCCGCCGCCCAAGCTCGCCAGCCTTATCGCCATCTTCAAGCTGGCGCTGGGCGACGCGGTGAAAGACGTGCGCGGCTCCGAGCGCCTCACCGACAGCGCGGTGTGCCTGGTTGCCGATGAGGGCGATGTTGACATGCACCTCGAGCGCCTCTTGAAGCAGCACCGCCAGCTCGACACTACTGCCAAGCGCATCCTCGAACTCAACCCGCGCCATCCTTTGATCGAGCGCTTGGCTGGATCGGTCGGTGAAACCGGCATGTCCGAGCAGCTATCCGAATTCGCCTGGCTCCTCCTCGACCAGGCCCGCATAGTCGAAGGCGAGCAGCTCCCCGACCCCCCGGCCTTCGCCCGCCGCCTCGCGAGCTTGCTGGAACGCGGCCTCCCCGCCGCCTGACCTGCCCCGCCCAGCCCGCCAACGGCTTGCCCTCTCTTGCGCCGACCCTGGCCGCGGCCGGGCTGGACGCTCAGTGCTGGTGGATCAAAACGATGCCGCCGCCGATCAGCAGGAGGCCGGCGATCTGCGGCCAGCCGAAGGGCTCGTTCCACAGGAGATGCGCGATGATCGCGACGACGGCATAGCTCGCCGCGACCGAGGGAAACGCCACCGATACCGGGATTTTCTTCAGCGCGACGATGTAGCAGAGCGCGGCGACCACGTAGACCGCCAGGCCGGCGATGGTTAGCGGGTTGATGAACTGAGCCGCGCCGGTCGGTGACGCAAGCGCACCCGATTTGAGCGCGATCTGCCCGACGACGCCCAAGAGGATGGCACCAACGAGGCTGACATAATAGAGCGCCACCCTCTGACCTTTACGCCCGGGCGCGCGCGCGAACCGATCGAGGGCCCATCTGCGGCCCCGGGTCCGATCGCGCCGGCGCGGCGCGGATCACCGATTTGACCACCGATTGCGGCTTCTTGTTGGCGGTCAGGTAGAGCCGGCCGATATATTCCCCGACAATGCCGAGGATGACGAGTTGCACTCCGGATAACAGCAGCACCGCCGCGATCAGCGAGGCCCAGCCGGCCGGCGGATCGAAGAACAAGGCCTCGGTAATCGCGACGACGCTGCCGATTGTGCCCATCAGGCTCAGCGCGAAGCCGGTCAGGGTGCTGAGCCGCAGCGGCATCACCGAGAAATTGATGAACATGCTGAGCCACAGCCGCATCAGCCGGCGCATCGTATAGTTGCTGCGGCCGATCGCGCGCGGCAGATGGCGGACCAAGAGCTGGTCGATGTCCTGCGTGACCTGCAGAATGAGGCCGTCGACATAGGGAAACGGCCCCTCATACCGGGTGATCTCGGCCGCGACAAAGGCGCTCATGCAGCGGAAGCTCGACAGGTAAAAGCCGTTCGGCTTGTCGAGCACGAACCCGGCCACCCAGTTGGTGAACCGGCTGCCGAGGTTGCGCCAGGCGGCATGCTGTTTCTCGTCATAGTGGGTGTAGATGACCTCGTGCCCGCTCTGCTGCGCAAAGGCGAGCAGCCGCTGGACCTCCGCGGGCGGGTTTTGCAAATCGTCATCCATGGTGATGACGTGGGCGCCGCTTGCGTGGCGCAACCCGGCCATCACCGCGTTGTGCTCGCCAAAATTGCGAGAGAGGTCGATGAGCGTCATCGGCACCCGCGCCTGCTCGACCAGGTCGCGGCAGACGGCGAGGCTATCATCGCGGCTGCCGTCATTCACGAGCACGATCTCGTGCCCGCCGTCGATCGTCAGTTCTTCAAGCGCGGCGACGAGTTCACCGATGCTCGTGGCCCCGTTGTAGACCGGGATCACAATTGTCAGCGACAGGTGGGGCGGCGCGATGTGCGCGGGGACCGGCGCGGTGTCAGGCATGCCCACCACCTTCCAACGCCTGCTTTGCAGCGACCGCGATCAGCGAGCCGCCGTACGGGAGCCGCATTCCGCAGCGCAGGAGCGCGCGCTCAACCCCGGTCGCGGTACGGCACAGCGCCTCGATCGGCGCGGGATAGAGCCGCACATCGCTGGTTGCGCGATTTCCTTGGGGCAAGAGCTTCCGGGTCAACACCATGATCGGGAACAGCACGATATTCCAATAACTGGCAAAGAGGAGCCGGAACCCCGCCGCTTGCAGCAGCCGCGCGACCCGGCGTCGCGTATAGCGCCGAACATTGTAAACCGCCGCATCATGCCGCGACAGCATCCAACGGTAGGCCGGCAGGTTGAGCACGAGCACGCCGCCGTCGACGAGGCAGCGATGGAATTGCGCCAACGCCGCGCCCTCGTCGACATCGCGGTGGCAGAGCACATCGGCGCTGAAGATCGCGCTGAATGTCCGATCGGCAAAGGGCAGCGCGTTGACCGACCCCGCGCACACCGGGCGGGCGCTTTTCGCCGCCGCCCGAGCACACGCGGCGCTGTCGGAGTCGATCCCCATTATGCCGCGGTCGGGATAGTCGGCAGCCAGCCGGGCAAGGAGGCCGCCTGTCCCGCATCCCGCATCGAGGAGCGGCTCGCGGGCGGCCGCCGATCCGCTCGCCGCCCGGTAGAGCAGCAGCAGGTTCGCATGGGTTGCCGCGAACCACCACATCCGACCCTCGGTCAGGTCGAGCTTGTCGTATTCGACGCGGTCCAAGGGAATTCTCCGAGGCGTAAGGGCAGCGGGCTGACGCGAGACCAGAACGCGACGTGCCGCTTCTATATTCCGGCTGGGCTACGGCCAATGGCCCAAATACCGACGGCTCACGGATAGGCGGAAACCGGCGGGTGAGGCGGCGCGGCGTGCGCCAGCGGGCGCCTCCCAACTCGCGCTTCGGCAACGATGGCGCGCCGATCGAGCACCACCGACAGGAGCGCACCCATCCGCTCGACACGATAGACCTCGCGGCCCGGCAGCGCACGATCGCAATTGTCCTTGGTAAAGGCGATGAAGAAATCGGCCCGGTCGCGCCGCAGCGCGAAGCGGAAATTCGCGGGGAAATAGTATATGGCGGAAGCCGGTGGACCGCATACGGCGACGGTAAACTCGTGCTCCTCGAAATCGGCGCCGTATTCGTGTTGCAAATAGGTTTCCAGGCCGCGCACCGCCTCGGCATAGGAATTGGCCCAGTAATCGATCTTGAACTTGCGTTGCGCGCCGTCGACGCCGCCGACGAACGCGTTGTAATAGACGTATTGATCGGGGTGCAGCAGCACCATCGTCGTCACATGCGCGATGCCATAAAGCCCGAGCGCGGCGTAGATCGCCTGCCGATACGGCGCCTCGGACAGCCAGGTCAGCGCGCGATCCATGGTCAGCGCCGCGGCAACGGCGATCGGCGGCAGCACAAAAATGAAGTGGCGCATGCCGTCGAACAGCACCGCCTTGATTAGGATCGCATAGGCTACCGGGAAGACGATCGTAAAGCCCAAAAGGAAGAGCCCGAGCACGGCCTCACGCCGCCCGAGGCCTTGCCGGATCAGCCCAATCGGGACCAGCGCGACCGCGGCGATCAGCAGCACCAGAACCAGTTCGGGAAGCGCCAAGAGGATATAGGTCGGCAGGTATTCCCAGGGCAGATCGTTCGCCGGGACAAAGCGGCCATCAAACAAGGTATTGAACGGAAAGGTCTCGTGCGAGAACGCGGCGAGGGCACGCAGCGGGTTGTCGATCGGATCGTGCTGCCCCCACGGCCAAAACACCAGCATGATCGCAAATCCGATCGCGGTGACCGGCAGAGCCACGCGGAAGAGGCTCGTCCATCCCCCGGCGATCGCGACTGTGAGGCGTCGCGCGGCCATCCCCTGCCAGCCCGCCGACAGGCCCAGCAGCAGCCCGAGATAACAGAGAAACAACAGCCCGCCGACCCGCACACCAAGCGCAAGCCCGATCGCCACTCCCATCTTGACGACCAGCCGCAGCTTCGGGCGCGGCAGGGTCGGCAGGATGCGCACCATATAATAGCTCGCCCACACGCCACCGACGGCGAACGGGATGTCCTTGGGGTTGTTGAACATCTGCCCGTAGTAATTCGGGGTCAGTAAGAGGAAGAGGAGCGCGAAAAAACCGGCTCGCGGTCCGCCCAGCGCCCGTCCAAGCTTCCAGCAGCCGGCCAGGCCAATGATCCCGACAAACCCGTTGAGCAGATGGCGAGTTTCGTACACCCCGAGCGGCGAGAACCGGTTGAGCATCGCCGCCACCATGTCGAAGGCGGCGCCGTAATTGTAGAGATTGAGCCAATGGAGCGCGCGCTGGTCGGCAAACAGCGAGAGATAGTAATCGAGGGCTAAAACACCATACCAGTTGTGGACGTCTTCATCCCAGGTGACGCCGTAATCCCTGAAGGTGAAGAGGACGAGGATCGCGGAGGCCGCAAGCGTCATCCAGGCGAGGCGGTCCCAGATCCGGTCAGACGCGTCGCGGTGCGGTGTTACCCCGGGGCGGGCGCCGCTCGGCAACGTCAACCGCGCGCGGCGCAAATTGTCGACAAAGTGCATGCTATCTATCTGGCGGTGAGCAGCGCGCTGGGATTTTCCGGAGCGTCGTTTGCGCCGGGCGGGTGCCCTCTGTCAAGGCAGATTGCCCGAAAAAAGGGCAGCTAGACGGTTCACAGCCCGGCCTCGCTCAAAAGCTGTCCGATCACCCGGTCGGCGGCAAAATATTCACCTGTCAGTTCGCGCGCGGCGCGGCTGTGGCGCGGGTAATCGGCGGCGATTGCGTCGATCCCGGCCAGCGCCTCCTCGTGGCTTGCATAGTCGAACAGGCCGCGTCCGACCGGGCAGAAGCTGGTGAAGCCGGTGCGCATCGTCACCACCGGCCGGCCGGAGGCGAGGTAGCACACCGCGCGGTCGCTGAACCAGCCGCTGTTCGGTCTGACGTAGATGTCTTTGGCCACCGTGAACTCGCCGCGCGAACCCGCGATGAACGTCTGGTAGCTCGCCATCGAGGCCGAAACGGGGCGCGGATCAACGAGGGTCCAGCCGGCGCCTTCGACCTCGCGGCGCACCGCCTCGTCGGGCGGCAGCATCGCCATCTGAAAGCAGGTTTGCGGCCGATGCGTGGGCAGATCGAGGAATTTGAGAAAGTTGACGTGCTTCGACCACAGATAGGTGGCGCCATCGAACTCGATGTTCTTTCCGCGGTTCTCCCAGGTCGCGATCGTCGTGAAGCAGGGTGGTGGCTCCCTATTCAAAGCGCTGGGGGCCTGCGGCCACAGATCGAGATCAACCGGCGGCCGAGTGGCGTGCCAGGGAATGCCGCAGAGCGGCACTGGGCACGCTTCCGTGCCGAGATTGGCGCCATAGGTGAAGAAATGCGTGTGCGCCCCGAGATAGGCGCGGGCCGCCGGGTCCGCCGTGGCGTATTTGATCTGCTCGTAGACTGGGTCGGTGTCGATCATGATGCGCACCGGGCAGCGCAGATGATCCTCGCGCAGCCTCGTTGCACCGCATAAATTGATCAGCGCGTCGGCCTCGGCGAAGAGGGCGCGCACCCGCTCGCGCGGTAGCCCGTGATAGGCATCGTTGATCGCGTCCCAATACGCCCAGCGCCCGGCAAAGCCGTGCCGTTCCATCGCGTCGCGCAAATAGCCGAGGTTGTAACTGCAGTCCATGACGACGCTGCTGATGCGCGGGTCGTAGGGATTGGCGCCGTGATCCTCGACATACCAGGCCTCGTAGCCGAGCTTTTCCAGGCCGACGAGATAATTCACCGCCTGCCAGGCGATCCCGGCCAGCGGCATCTGGCCGGCGAAATGGAGGAGGATGATTCGACCGCGTTTGCGCACGAGGGATCCAGCGTGATGTGGAGCGTGGGCAATAACGTGGCACAGAAGGTAAAATTTCCGCTCAATTTTGGCGAACCACCCGCGCCGAGGTCGCTCGCGGCGTCGGACGCACGCCCACCCTGGGGCCAGTCGCCGGCATGGGCTTGCTCCTGCGGCAAGACGCGTGCTAGGCAAGGCGCCAAACCCGAGGAGAAGAACCCGACATCATGACCTACGTCGTCACAGAGGCCTGCATCAAGTGCAAGTTGATGGATTGCGTCGAGGTGTGCCCCGTCGATTGCTTCTACGAGGGCGAGAACATGCTCGTCATCCATCCCGACGAGTGCATCGATTGCGGGGTCTGCGAGCCCGAATGCCCGGTCGAAGCGATCATTCCCGACAGCGAGACGGTGGCCGAGCAGTGGTTGGAGCTCAATCGCGAATACGCCGCAGCCTGGCCGAACATCACCCGCAAGAAGGCGCCTCCCGAGGATGCGGATGAATGGCGAGGGGTTGAGGACAAGTTCAAGAAGTTCTTCAGCCCCAAACCCGGCGGCCGTTAGGCGGGCGTGGTTGAGTAAGTGGCGGCGCCCGCCCTGTCGGGCGGGCATGGCTGATGTGCTGGCCCGGCCGGGCAAATTGTGGTATCTATTAATTAGGCACTAACGGCGCATCCCCCTCGGTTCCGTGCTCTTCGTTGAGGTGGTGAACGGTGGCCTTACGGTCGGCGGCACTGGAATGCGGCGTATTAGAGCTGGTCGGGTCGGTTGCGCGAGAGACGAATATGACGGCCGAGAAGGTACCATTCGCCACCGGCGATCTTGTGGTCTACCCCACCCATGGCGTGGGCAAGATCACCGCGATTGAGACGCAGGAAATCGCCGGCTATACGCTGAGCGTTTTCGTCGTCAATTTCGATAAGGATCGCATGACGTTGCGGGTGCCGTTGGGGAAGGCCAAGGTCTCTGGACTGCGCAAGCTGTCGAGCCACAAGGAGATGGACGCCGCGCTCGGCAAGTTGCGCGGTCGCTCGCGCGCCAAGCGCACGATGTGGAGCCGGCGCGCGCAGGAGTATCAGGCTAAGATAGCGTCGGGCGATCCCGGCTCGATCGCGGAAGTGGTGCGCGACCTCTTCCGCAATACCGGCCAGCCTGAGCAGTCCTATAGCGAACGACAGATCTACCAGGCGGCGCTCGACCGGTTCGTGCGCGAATACGCGGCGGTCGAGCGGATCGACGAGATGACCGCGACCCAGCGTGTCGAGCAGATGCTGGCGGCCTGAACGGCGGCGCGGGCAAAAAATCCGCGCCGGAGCTCGGGAGGGTGCAGGGGAGCACCGCAACCGAGAAATTCGCCCGATTGCGTAAGGGGCGGCGGATCTGGGCGGTAGCCTCCATCCATGGCGAGGTGGAGCGCCTCAGCCGGCTACACGACCGTATCGCTGAGCGGTTCCGCGACGGCGACCGGATCGTCTATCTCGGGAATTATTTGGGTCGCGGTGTCGCGGTCGCGGCGACGATGGACGAGTTGCTCGACTTTCGCCGCCGGGTTCTCGCGCGGCCCCGCAGTTTCGCCTGCGATGCGGTGTTCCTGCGCGGCGCGCAGGAAGAGATGTGGCAAAAGCTGTTGCAGCTGCAATTCGCGCCCAATCCCGGCGATGTACTCGCCTGGATGGTGCGCGAGGGGGTTGAAGCAACGGTGAGCGCTTATGGCGGGGAGCTGCGCCAGGGCTTCGCGGCGAGCCGCGACGGACCGCGCACCATCACCCGATGGACGAGCGCCTTGCGCAGCGCGATGAACGCCGCTCCGGGCCACAGGATGCTGCTCGCCAGTTTGCGCCATGCCGCGATAAGTGAAGACGACCGGCTGCTGTTCGTCCATGCCGGGGTCGATGCGTCGCGCCCGCTCTCCGGCCAGGGTGACGCGTTCTGGTGGGGGAGGCGCGACATCCTCGATCTTGCCGCGCCGTTCGACGGCTTTGGCCGGGTTATCTCCGGCTTCGACCGGCAAATGCGCGGTCTGGTCGAGGGGCGATTTGCGGTCTCGCTCGATGCTGGCGCCGGCCGCGGCGGCCGGTTGCTCGCCGCCGCCTTCGCGCCCGATGGCACGGTGCTGGAGCTGGTGGAAGGCTGAGCCGGCCGGCCTTCAGATTGCGGTGTAGCCGCCGTCGACCAGGAGGTCGCTGCCGGTGACAAAGCTCGCGGCGTCGCTGGCGAGGAATACCGCGGCGCCGGCGATTTCATCGGGGCGGCCGAGCCGGCCCAGGAGGTGCTTTGGCCCGATCGCTTCGCGCGCGGCGCTGAACGAGCCGTAGCGGTTCAGTGTCCGCTGGGTCTCGACTGCGCCAGGCGACAGCGTATTGACCCGAATGTTCTGCGCGGCATGGTCGATCGCCATGACCTTGGCGAGTTGGATGAGGCCGCCCTTTGTCGCGCAATAGGCCGCGCGCCCGGCGCTGCCGACGCGGCCGAGTTGCGACGCGATAAAGATGATCGACCCGCCGCCGCCGGCGATCATCAAGGGGAGCGCGGCGCGGCTCAAGAGGAAGGCGCCCGTCAGATTGATGTCGAGCACGCGTTGCCAATCGGCCGGGGTGATCTCGGTGATGGGGCCGCTCGCATCGTGCGGCGCCGCGCCGCTGACCACAATATCGAGCCGGCCAAAGGCCTGGTGAGCCGCCTCGGCGGCGGCGCGCGTCTGGGCCTCGCTGGCGACGTCACAGGCTTGCGACAGCGAGCGCCCGCCGGCTGCGATGACCAGCCGTGCGGTTTTCGCCGACGACGAGGGGTCGATATCGACGCAAGCGACGGCCGCACCGGCTTTGCCGAAGGCCACGGCGATGGCCCGGCAAATGCCGCCGCCAGCGCCGCTTATCAGGGCTGCCTTACCCGCCAGCTCCATGCGATGCCCCCGATCCTTACAGCATGACCGTGCCGCCATCGACGGCAATAGTCTGTCCGGTGACGAACCCGCTGTCGTCGGACACCAGCCACAGGATGGTGCCCGTAAGGTCTGCGGGCATCAGGTTGCGCTGGATCGTTTGGCTGGATTTGATCGCGTCGAGCGCGCGGTCGAGCTTCGCCCCGAAAAATTCGCGGGTGCCCTCGGTGATGACGGCGCTCGGCGCCACCGCGTTGACGCGGATGCGGTCGCGGCCAACTTCTCGCGCCAGCCCCCGGGTGAGCCCGATAACGGCGGCTTTCGATGTCGTGTAATGGAGGCCATAGGGCATCCCGTAGGTCGCCGCGAGCGAGGCGATGTTGACGATGCTGCCGCCCCCGGCCTCTTTCATCGCCGGCACTGCCGCCTTGCAGCAGTTCCAGACCCCCTTGACGTTGACCGCCATCGCTGCGTCCCACTCCGCCTCGTCGATCTGATCGAAGCGGCCGCCGTGGAGCGCGCCGTAGAGTGCGGCGTTGTTGATCAGCGCGTCGAGCCGCCCGAAGGCCTTGACCCCCGCATCGACCATCGCGCGGGCCGAACCCGGGTCGATGACGTCGAGCCGGGCAGCGATGCCATTGCCGCCTTCTGCACTGACGAGATCGAGCGTCTCCGCGCAATCATTGATGTCGGCGGCGATCACCCGGGCGCCGGCGGCGGCGAGGCTGCGCGCGAATTCCTGGCCGAGCCCGCGGGCCGCTCCGGTGACCGCGACGACCTTTTCCCGCAGATCCATTGGTCCGTCCCCAATCCGACGCCGAGGTGGTCCAGCCGGCCCTCTCGTCAACCACTCCACGCGGGCGCGGAGCGGGACCGGGTGAGGGGGCCTAGATAACCTGATCGGTGCGCGGATCGATCAGGTGCATGTGGTTGAGGTCGGCGACGAGCGGCATCATCTCGCCGGCCTTGCCGGCCGCGGTCGGATTGACGCGGCCGCACACCTCGACCCCATTGACGACGAAGTAGACCATCGTTTCCATGCCCATCGGCTCGACCACATCGAGCTGAACTTCGAAGTCGGCGCGGCCGGGCGGCAGAGCTCCCCGCTTTTCGATGATGTCCTCCGGGCGCAGGCCGAAGATCAGCTCCTGACCGAGATGCGAGCGGTAGCGCGTCACACGCTCCGCGGGAACGGGCAGGCTCAGCGTGTCCGACAGGCTGATCCTCAGGCCGCCATTGTTCTCGACGAGCCGGCAGGAAAGGAAATTCATCGCCGGCGAACCGATGAACCCGGCGACAAAGCGGGTCAGCGGGCGATGGTAGACTTCGTCCGGGGTGCCGATCTGCTCAATCCGCCCGGCATTCATCACGACGACGCGGTCGGCCAACGTCATCGCCTCGATCTGGTCATGGGTGACGTAGACGGTGGTCGTGGTGACCTTCTGATGGACCTTTTTGATTTCGGTGCGCATCTGGACGCGCAATTTGGCGTCGAGGTTAGACAAGGGCTCGTCGAACAGAAACACCTTTGGATTGCGGACGATCGCGCGGCCCATGGCGACGCGCTGACGTTGGCCGCCCGAGAGCTGCTTTGGCTGGCGCGCGAGGAGATCAGTGATGTCGAGGATGCGCGCGGCGTTTTCGACGCGCTCCTTGATGTCGGCCTTCGGGAACTTCCTGAGGCGCAGGCCAAAGGACATGTTCTCGAACACCGTCATGTGCGGGTAGAGCGCGTAGTTCTGGAACACCATCGCGATGTCGCGATCCTTGGGCGGGACATCGTTGACCAGCTGATCGCCGATATAGATTTCACCCGAGGTCGCTTCTTCCAGCCCGGCGATCATACGCAAGGTCGTGCTTTTGCCGCAGCCTGAGGGGCCGACCAGCACGATGAACTCACGGTCGGCGATGTCGAGGTCGATCCCCTGGACCGCCGGGGTCTTGTCAAAGGTCTTGACGATCTTGCGCAGCGCGACTTGCGCCATGGTTACTTACCCCTTGGTCGATGTTGCCCGGTTTGGGAAGCGTTGCGGCCACTCTAACTCAGCCATGCAAAAATTCCCCAGCGATTTTGTCGCGCTTAGGGGGCGCCGGCTTGCGTGCCTGTCGTCGGGCTGAAGATCCCGGCATCGTCTTCGCCGATGCTGCGCCGCCGCTCCAGTTCCTGGGCGTAGCGGCGCAAAGCGTAGGCCTCGCTGACATAGCCGACAACGTGCCGCTGCTCAGCACTGTCGACAACGGGCAGGCTCTCCTGTGCCGCCCGGCTGAATCGCAAGAGAGCGGTGCGCAAATCGTCGCCCGGCAAGAGGAAGACGACTGGCCCGGTAACCAATTCGGCCACGGTCGCGGCCTCCTCGCCGGCGGCGGGACGACCGGCCTCTACCGGATCAATGGTGCCGCACAACCGGCCGCTTCCGTCGACCGCGAATACTTGCTTGGTGCTACCGGGTGGAAATCGCCGAAGGAGCTCCGTGATCGACTGGTCGGCTGCGATCACCGCTGGGTCACGGCGCATCATCGGCCCGATCTTGATTTCGTCGAGCCACCCGATGTCTTCCGGGCTACGGATCTTCAGCCCGCGCAAATGAAATCGCCAGGTGGCGAAGGAATAGCCGAACCAGTGCCGCACCGCGAATGCCGCAATGACGACGCCGGCCATGACGCCGATCGTCGCCGAGAAATCGCCGGTCGTTTCCAACACCAGCATGATCATCGTTACCGGCGCGCCGACGATGGCCGCCGCCACCGCGCCCATCCCAACCAAGGCATACAGCACCGGATCGGGGGCCATAGCGGGGGCGAGGTGGGCTAACAGCTCGGCGACAAAAGTACCGAAGAGGCTGCCGATGAAGAGCGAGGTGCTGAAGAGGCCGCCGCGGAAACCCGAGCCGATCGAGATCGCCGAGCCGGCCGTCTTGGCTGCGATCAGCACTGCCGCAAGCGGCAAATCGTAACCCGAATGGAGTTCGCGCAGAATGGCGCCATGGCCGCTTCCGAGGATCTGGGGAAGCGGGACAGCGAGGAACCCAAGGATGACACCGCCGACCGTCGGGCGTGCCCAGCGCGGGACCGCGAGCCTGCGAAACACCGCTTCGGTTCCCGTCACTCCCTTCATCACCACGACGCCGAGCCCGGCCGCCGCCAGGCCCATCGCAACGAACGCGATGTAATCGGACGCCGCCAGATCGAGGTGGCGATAGACGACAAAGATCGGGTTACCGCCGTTCAGCCCGCGCACAATCAACGCGCCGACCAACGCCGCCACGCCGACCGGCGCCAGGTTTTGCAGCGTGTAACTGCCGACGATCAGCTCGAAGGCGTAAAAGGCGCCGGCGAGGGGCGCGTTGAAGGCGGCAGCGATCGCCCCGGCGGCGCCGCAGCCGACCAGAGT
>JBARKH010000318.1:0-2262 GCA_049801295.1 Allostellaceae bacterium
GTCCGGAAAGCCGGCATAGTTGACCCACGCGACCCGGCGGTCCCGGCGCAGGAATTCGGCGACGCGGCGCGCATTCTCGACGTGGCGCTCGACGCGCAGCGCCACGGTCTCGATCCCTTGCAGTAAAAGAAAAGCGGAAAACGGCGCTAGCACGGCGCCGGTCGTGCGCTGATAGACGCTGCGGCAGCGCGCGATATAGGCGGCGGCGCCGAAATGCTCGGTGTAGACCAGGCCGTGATAGGAGGCGTCCGGCTCGTTGAACATCGGAAAGCGGCGCGCGTGTTCCTTCCACGCGAAACGGCCGCTGTCGACGATCGCGCCGCCGAGCGTGGTGCCGTGCCCGCCCATGAATTTGGTGAGCGAGTGCACCACGATATCGGCGCCGTAGTCGATCGGCCGCAAAAGGATCGGCGTGGGGACGGTATTGTCGACGACGAGCGGAATGCCGTGGCGGGCGCCGATCGCGGCCAGCGCCTCGATGTCGCAGATATTGCCCGCCGGATTGCCGGCGCTCTCGCAGAAGATCGCGCGCGTTTTCTCGTCGATCAGTTTTTCGATCGCGTCGGCCTGATCGGATTCGGCAAAGCGCACGGTGATACCCTGGCTCGGCAGGACATGGCCGAACAGCGTGTAGGTCGTGCCGTAGAGCTGCGGCACCGAGACGATGTTGCACCCCATCTCGGCGAGGTTGAGCACCGCGTAATTGAGCGCCGCCTGCCCCGAGCTCACGCACATCGCCTCGAGCCCGCCCTCGAGCGCGGCGACCCGGCGCTCAAGAACCGCGACGGTCGGATTGCTGATGCGGCTGTAGCGGAAGCCCTCGGCTTCGAGATTGAACAAGGCGGCGCCATGCTCGGCGCTATCGAACTCGTAGGCTACGGTCTGATAGATCGGAACCGCGACCGCCTTGGTCGTCGGCTCGGTTTCATAACCGCCGTGGACGGCGACTGTGTCGCTTTTCATATTGTCCCGCCGTACGTCTAGACACCCTCGCCGACACTACGCCCCCGCGGTTTTTTATCCGTGGCAAATGCGCAAGAAAATGCGCAGGTAAAGAATGCGAATGATTAACATTAATTTTTTTCTCGGAACTGCCGTGCGCCGCGGCCGCATCGGCCGCGACGTGATGGATCGATAAAATTTTACCTAATTTTGCAGCGTCGATTTCATGATGTTGCGCGATCATGGCGCATGGCCCTGATCGAGACGGAAGGCAAGCCGCGCGAGAGCGGGAGCAAGGACACGGCGCTGCGCGACTGGCTGCGCGCGCTCGAGGCGACCGCGCCGATCGCCGCCAATCCGCAGCGCCTCCTCTCCACCGTCATCGAAGAGCTGGCGGCCACGCAGGGCGACGCGCCGGCGCTGACGTCCGCCGGCGAATGTTTCAGCTATGGCGAACTGGCCGGGCGCATGCATCGCTTCGCGCGCTGGGCGCTCGATCAGGGCCTCGGCAAAGACGACGTCGTCGCCCTGATGATGCCGAACCGGCCGGAATACATGGCGATCTGGCTCGGCCTTGCCAGCGTCGGCGTCGTCGTCTCGCTCATCAACGTCAATCTGCGCGGCCCGGCGCTCGCCCATTGCGTCGATATCGTCGCGCCGAAGCACGTCATCGTCGCTGCCGAGCTTGCCGCCGGGTTCCGCTCGGCGAGCGCGCTTCTCGCGAGCCGCCCGAAAATCTGGGCGCACGGCAGCGACGATTTCGAACGCATCGATGTTCCGGTCGAACGTTTCTCGGCCGCGCTACTGACGCCGAGCGAGCATCGCGCGGTGACGATCGCCGACCGCGCGCTGCTGATCTACACGTCCGGCACCACCGGCCAGCCCAAGGCCGCCAATGTCAGCCACCGGCGGCTGCTGGAGTGGAGCTTCTGGTTCGCCGGCCTGATGAACACCGGGCCGCAGGATCGTATGTATGATTGCCTGCCGATGTATCACAGCATCGGCGGCGTGGTGGCGATCGGTGCGCTGCTGGTGCGCGGTGGCTCGGTGTTGATCCGGGAGAAATTCTCCGCTCATCAATTCTGGGACGACATCTGCGATTGGGACTGCACGCTGGTGCAGTATATCGGCGAACTCGCCCGTTATCTGCTCAACGCACCGAAACATCGGCGCGAGCGCGCGCATCGCCTCCGCATCTGCTGCGGCAACGGATTGCGTGCCGACGTCTGGGAGAAGTTCCAGGCCAGATTCGCAATTCCTCGGATACTGGAATTCTACGCGGCGACCGAAGGCAATTTTTCGCTGTACAATGTCGAAGGC
>JBARKH010000319.1:0-4953 GCA_049801295.1 Allostellaceae bacterium
AACAAAACCTGTTTCTCGGACGCGAACTGACCGCCGGCGGATTCCTCAACCGCCCCGCTATGAGAGCCCGTGCCCAGGCCATCATCCGCGAACTCAATTTCGATCTCGACCCCGATCGCAAGGTCCAGCAATTGTCGCGCGCCCACCAGCAGATGACAGAGATCGCGAAGGCGTTCCTCACCGAGGTCCGTCTTCTGATACTCGACGAGCCCACCGCTTCGCTGACCGACTCGGAGGTGGCGAAACTCTTTGATCTGGTTGCCAAGCTCAAAGCTTCTGGCGTCGGAATAATCTACGTGTCGCATCGCATAGGGGAGATCAAACGGATCGCGGATCGCATCACGGTGTTGCGCGACGGGCGCAAGATTGCGACGGTGGCGGCGGGCGACGTATCGGAAAACGAGCTGGTCGAACTGATGACCGGCCGCAAGATAGGCGTATTGTTCCCCAAAATCGAGCACAAGCCCGGCGAGAAGCTGTTGGAGGTCGAACACGTCACGCTTGCCGACCGGTCGGTGAGGGACGTCAGCTTCTATGCCCGCGCCGGAGAGATCACCGGCATCGCCGGATTGGTCGGCTGCGGCAAGTCGGAGGTCCTCCGAGCGATTGTCGGGCTCGAGGCGATCACGTCGGGCAGAGTCCGCGTGCGCGGGGCAGAGATCTTCTCCCCCAGTCCGGCGACGATGATGAAGCGGGGCGTGTGTTATTTTCCCTCGGACCGCGTGGCCGAGGGCCTGGCGTTGGCGCGTCCGGTGCGCGAGAATGCCTCGATGGCGGCGCTCGACTTGCCGGATTTCTCGAGCCGCCGGATTCTTCGGCGCGGGAGCGAGCGGCGCATCGTGCAAGAGATTGTCGAGAAATTGAGCCTGCGGCCGCCCCACATCGAGCGTCCGGTCGCGTCCCTTTCCGGTGGCAATCGGCAAAAGGTCCTGTTGGCGCGCGGGCTGACCCGCGCCATTTCGGTGTTCCTGTTCGACGAGCCCACGGTAGGAGTCGATGTCGGTGCCAAGATCGAGGTCTATGAGTTGATGAAGACCCTGGTGGCGAGCGGCGTCGCGATTGTCCTGGTTTCGTCCGACCTGCCCGAGGTTCTCAACTTGTCCCACCGGCTCTATGTCATGCATCGATCCCGGATGGTGGCCGAGTTAGTCGGGCCCGACATCAATGAACCAGCGGTGCTGTCCCATTTCTTCCGTGAGCGGGCGACTGACGGTATGGCGATGCACGCGCACAGCTGATCGGAACGGCAATGGCTGGCGATTCGACCGGCGGCGCTTTGCCGACCTCGCCCTTCGAGCGGATCTCCCGATTCTATAACGCGGCCGGATTCCTGCCGGTCCTGCTTACCGTTCTGGTCATCGCGTTCGCGATCTTCATCCCGAACTTCCTGGCCGTACAGAACATCCTCAACGTGCTGCGGAGCTCATCCTATCTCGTGATCGTCGCCACAGGACAAATGCTAGTCCTGATCGTCGGCGGTTTCGACCTATCGCAGAGTGCGGTGGTCGCCCTCACCAGCGTGTCCAGCGCGCTGGTCATGGCTGGCCTCAAAGGCACTCTGGTGGATGAGCCCGGCCTCATCACGGTGGTCGGTATTCTGGCCGGCCTGGCATGCGGCGCCATGGTGGGGCTCGTCAACGGCGTCTGTGTCGCGTTCCTGCGCATTTCGCCGTTCATGGTGACATTGGGTACGATGTCGATCGCCACCGGCGTTGCATTGCTCCTAACCAGCGGGATCCCGGTATACGGAATGCCGAAGAGCTATGTCGACGGCTTCGGCCGAGGTCTTTGGCTGCAGTTGCCGATACCGTTCTATCTCGCCGCCGCCATCGTTGCGGTCATGTGGTTGATGCAGAACTACACGCGGATGGGCCGCTACATCTTCGCCATCGGCGGAAACATTCAGGCCGCGATCATCTCGGGGGTGCCGGCGAAGACCTACCTCATCCTCGCGTATGTGATGTGCTCGATGTTGGCCTCAATATCGGGTCTCGCATTGACCGCGCAGATCGGGTCGGGTCAGGCGGTCATCAACCCCCAACTGACGCTCGAAAGTATCGCGGCGGCGGTGATCGCTGGCGTCAGCATCAAAGGCGGCGTGGGCAGGGTGGAGATGGTGGCGTTGGGCGCTATCCTCCTTCTCACCCTGACCGATGCGATGGACCTGCTGAAGATTGATCCCCGTATTCAGGCGATCTTCCTCGGCATCATCGTCGTCCTCGCGGTCGCGCTCGACGAGTTTTCCAAGCGGAGGGCGGCGCTTGTCTGAGGCCAACGTTTCCGACACGAGCATAGCCTCCGGCCCCGGACAGGCGGAGCACCGCAACACGCTGCGTTGGGGGTTCACCCTGCTGCTGCCCCTGCTGATCGTCGCCATGGAACTCGCGGTTTCACTGGTCGAGCCGCGCGTGTTGTCGCCGCGCAACTTGGTCAACATCCTGGTGCAGTCGAGTTACCTGCTGTTGTTCGCTTCGGCCCAGATGGTGGTCATCCTGACGGGAGGATTCGACCTTTCGCTGGGTATGGCCGTCTCCGCGATCAGCGTGGCCACCGCGCTGGTAACCACCGGTCTCGCCGCGGCCGGCACGCCGACGTGGCTCGTTGTCTTGGCGGGGATTGCGGTTGGCCTCGGCTTCGGCCTGCTGGTCGGCCTGTTCAATGGGCTGTTTGTATCCTGGCTGGGAATAAATCCGTTCGTCGTAACGCTCGGTAGTTTGAATATCTGTTACGGCTTGGCGACCACCATCTCCGGCGGCCGGCCGGTTTTCAACGTGCCCGATGCCTTCAGCCGTCTTCTTTATGATGGCAATTTCATACCCGAGATTCCGATTCCGATAACCTTGGCCGCGGTCGTCGCCCTACTGCTCTATTTGCTGCTCGATCACACGGTGTTCGGGCGGTCGCTTTACCTGATCGGCAACAACCCGCGCGCGGCGCATCTGGCGGGGTTGCCGAGCAAACGCTACCTGACCCTAGCCTATATCCTCTGCGCGCTGCTAGCCGCTTTCGGGTCGCTGATGCTGACCGCGCGGACAGGTTCCGGCGAGCCGAATCTGGGCGGCAGCCTGATGCTCGAAAGCATCGCCGCCGCCGTCATCGGCGGCGTCAGCCTTCAGGGAGGGGTAGGCGGCATCATACCCGTTATACTGGGGACTCTGTTCGTCACCATGCTGTCCAATGCGATGGACCTGCTCGAGGTGGGCGGATACGTCCAGCAGATTCTTCTCGGGTGCGTCATCATCGGCGCCATCTTCCTTGACCGCATCCGCGTCACCCGCACTTAGCTCCCGCATACGGCGACGAGCGAATGAAGGAGGATGAGAGCATGGACAAAGTCATGGCCACACCCACCGTGCAGATCGACAACAACCATCTGCGCATCACTGAATGGCGATTCGCGCCGGGCGCAGCGACCGGGTTCCATCGACACGAGCATGACTACGTGGTGGTGCCGGTGCGGGATGGCGAACTGAAACTTGTCGCCCCCGGGGGCGAGGTCTCGACTGCGCAGTTGTCCCTGGGCAAATCTTATTTTCGCAACGCCGGCGTGGAGCACAACGTCATCAATAACGCAGCGGGCGAAATGGTCTTCATCGAAATAGAACTTAAGGACACCGCGATCGGCAAAACCCTGTGAGTGCCGCCCGGCCGAAATCGCTGTCGGCTTACGCCATGCTGGCAGCCGCGGCGCTCATCTATGGCGCCATCTTTACTGTCAACAAACTCGCCGCCGCAGGGGGCGTGCCGCCACTCGCCTACTCTTTCTGGCAGTCGTTTGGCGCTGGGGTGGTGCTGTGGCTGGCTCTTACGCTCCACGGCGAACGGCTGGGGATGACGCGCCAGCATCTGGTGGGGTACATCGTTATCGGCGTACTGGTGATCGGCATTCCCATCACGCTGTTGACCTACATCGCTCCCCGGCTCTCCGCCGGGGTGATGACGCTGGTCCTTGCGCTGTCGCCGCCATTCACCTTCATGCTGAGCGTGTTGGGCCGGTTGGAGCGGTTCCGCGTTATGGGACTTCTTGGGTTGATCTGCGGCTTCATCGGCGTCGCGGTGGTCGTGCTGCCGGGCGCGACCCTGGGCTCGCCCGGCGCCTGGAAATGGTTTCTGCTCGCCCTGGTGGCGCCGTTGCTGTTTGCGTCGTCAAACGTTGCAGCGGCGGTGCTGCGGCCGCCTGCCGCGTCGTCCGCGGCGATGGGGGCCGGCGTCCTCTTTGGCTCGTCCTTTGTTCTCTTGCCAATAATGGTGATTGCCGGACAGTGGTGGTTTCCCTGGACGTTCGACGACGGCACCATCGCCACTTTAATCGCCGTCGCCATAAACGCCGTCTTCCTGGTCCTGTTTTTCGAGATTATCCGCCGCGCGGGACCGACCTTCTTCGCCCAATTCAACTACCTCGCCGTACTGGCAGGCGTTGCCTGGGGCGCAATCGTGTTCGGCGAGCGGCTGACGCTCACCTTCCTTCTAGCGATGGTCCTGATGTTCGTCGGCGTCTTCCTCTCAGGATACCGGCGCCAGACAGCCTAGGCTAGGGATGTACTGCGACCAGCGTGCTTTCGGCCCCGCTTGGAGGCCGGTTCTGGCGCACGTTAGAGGGTACTGTCATGGGTATGGCAGCCGGCGTCCACAGAAGCGATTGATCAGATTGCCAGAACCGGTGGGGTAGGGCGGAGACTGCGTCCGCCACTCTGACAACGCCCGCCGGATGTTCAGAAGCGGACTCAAACTGACTAAGCGACCACTTCGACGACCCCGCCGTCTTAGCAATTCAGCGGCACCTGCGTTCGCCCGCTGTTCTGGAACTTGCGGGGCTTTGCCAACCAAACGGGGTAGCGCAGGCGCCGAATGTCGAGATCGACGTAACGGCGGCGGCGCAGCTAGCATGCCGATAGGGTCGCTAATGACGGGCATCTCGTACGGGCGGAGAAAATGCCGATGCCGAGATGGTTG
>JBARKH010000320.1:0-4394 GCA_049801295.1 Allostellaceae bacterium
GATCCCAACCGCGCGATCGAGATGGCGCACCGCACCGCCGACCGGCTCAACCGCCTGCCCGATGGATCGAGCGGGGGGCCGGACGGGCGGTGGCAGGGCGAGGTCATCGCCGGCCCAGGGGACCAACGGGGTCTGGTGTTCAGCCGCACCCGCCAGGGCGTCGGCGAGCGCCGCCTCATTGATGCCGCGCTCTTGCGGTCAAGCGAGGCGCGCCGGCTCGACGGCGACAATGCCCAGCTGCGCGAGGTTTATGATCGGCCGGGCAAGCTCGTCGCGCGCGACAAGGAATACCCGATCCCCGGCCCCTCTTCGCTCGTGGAGGCGGTGATGGAAACCGGCCGCCGCGGGATCGAAGTCAACCGCTACAAGGGCCTGGGCGAAATGAACCCCGACCAGCTCTGGGAAACCACGCTCGATCCCGAGGCCCGCTCCCTCCTCCAGGTCCGGGTCAGCCACGAAGGCGACGCCGAAGAAACCTTCTCGACGCTGATGGGCGACCTCGTCGAACCCCGCCGCGACTTTATCCAAGCCAACGCGTTGAGCGTCGCGAATCTGGACGTGTGAGGTAGGTGGGTCGAGCGCAATGGGGAGAGGGGCCATGCTCGGGGGCGTTTTGGTGCCGCTCGTCTTTGCAAGTGCGCCAGTAACGCGCGCAGACGATCCCATGGAGCTGCTCCGTCGCTGGGGTGCGACCGCGGAGGCGTGCGATTTGATGCGCGATCAGCCATGACGACCTCCCGGCTCTGGTACAGAAGGTTGTACCAGAGCCGGGATTGTCAATTCGCGCGGAGGCCCGCTATTCCGCCGCTTCCTTCACCGTCGCCGGGAGCGCCTCGCTGCCGGTCCAGGGATGTTCGGCGATGTCGAAGAGGATCCCTTCGGGGCCGTACATCTTGACTTCGAACCCGCCGACCCGCTCCCCATCGGCCTGGTCCATGTAATGCGTGCCGCCCGAGGCGCCGACCTTTTTCGCCGCTTCGTCGAGATCATCGACGAGAACGCCGAAATGGTGGAGCCCGGTATAATCCATGCCCTTGCCGATCTGGTCCGATTTGAACCTGAGGATCGCCAGGTCGATCGTGCCGTCGCTCAGATGGTGGCCGTAGGCGAGCGGCCCGTCGCTGGTGCGCACGTTTTTGAAGTCGAAGGCCTTGATGTAGAAATCCGCCATCGCGTCGGGGTCCTTGCAGGCGATGGCGAGGTGGCGCAGCTTTGCCATGATCGGCGCTCCTATTCGGCGGCTTCTTTGACCGGGACCGGGAGCGGCTCGGAGCCGGCCCAGCCATGCTCGGCGATGTCAAAGAGGATGTGCTCGGGCCCGTAGAACTTCTTCTCGAAATAGCCGGCCTGCTGGCCGCCGTGCCCCTGGTCGATGTAATGCTCGGCGCCCAGGCTATCGAGCCGCTTGGTGAATTCGTCGACATCTTCGACGAGCACGCCGAAATGATGGATGCCGCGGAAATCCATACCCTTGCCGAGCTGGTCGGTCTTGAATTTGAGGATCGCCATGTTGAGCGTGCCGTCCGACAAAAACACGCCGTCGGCGAGCACCCCGTTGGGCCGGCCGACCTCGACGAAATCGAACGCCTTTTTGTAGAACTCGGCCATCGCTACCGGGTCTTCGGCGGCGATCGCGATATGGCGGAGCTTGGGCATCAGGGTTTCCTCCGGTTGAGATGCAGTATCTTTAGCACAGAGGCCGCGTCATCTCGAAGCGCCGCATGAGGCCCCGAGCGAAATTCCGGCGAGAAGGGCCGCAAGGCTCTTGCCGACCCGGCCCAGCGCCTCCTCGTGGGTGAACAGCCCGAATCGGTCGAATTCCGGCCACATCCGACCGTTCCACGAAAATTGCGAGGTGCAAACCAGACCCTCCGGGTCGGGTAGTGGCGAGACTGCCCAGGCGTAGAGCGCGAGATCCTTGCCGGTGCGGTAGGGGAAGACCCCGAGCGGGTGCAAATCCGCTTCGGGCGCCTCTAGCCCGGTTTCTTCGAACAGTTCGCGCCGGGCGGCGGCGGCAAAGCTCTCGCCCGGCTCCGCTTCGCCCTTCGGGATGTCCCAGCGCGGCGAGCGGGTCGCGTGGCCGAGCAGCAGGCGCTCGCCGTCGGTGACGATGACGCCGCAGCTCGTCGTCTTCGGCCTCACCGAGGCTTACATTCCCATGCCGGCGGAAACGCCGCCGTAAAAGCCGCCCGGCCAGTCCTTCTCGGAGCTGCTGTCGCGCTGCGCACAGCCGGCGAGGACGAGAGTGGCGAGGAGGGCGAGGACGATCGCGCCTCGCACCCGCCCGGCCCGGCTGGCGGTCTGGGAACGTCTCTCATCCATGCGGTCCATCCCGAATTTCCCGCCACAAATTAACGCTTTGACGCAGAGGGCGCCATGGATACGCGATGGACGAGACAACGCCGCTAAAATCGCCACAAAGTGCTGGTAGACTGAGATCTTGTACCGGTTGCAGGACCGTGGCGCTGATGTACCTATACAACCTTGGGGCGAAATACTCCTGATGCTGGCCTGATATATCAGGTGGCCGCTAGTAGCACGTTCTACCTGCGGTTGGGCTTGGTGACCTCTGTTCGAAGGAGATCTGAGGGGTGAAACGAGTCCTAACCGGCCGGTTCATGCACGAGACCAACACCTTCAGCGTGCAGAAGACCGACATGGCGCTGTGGCGGCGCCGCGACTTCCACCGCGACAACGAAATCCCGGCGGCGTTCCGCGGCACCCGCTCGGCGCTGGGCGCGACCTTCGAGGCGGCCGACAAATACGGCTGGACCTTGATCCACCCGGTCTCCGCCAACGCCAACCCGTCGGGCATCGTGACCGATGATGCGTTCGAACAGATCGGCGGCATGATCCTCGACGCCGCCGAGCATCAAGGCCCGATCGACGGCGTCCTCCTACACCTGCACGGCGCGATGGTCGTCGATTCCTACGATGACGGCGAAGGTGAGCTCCTCGCGCGCCTGCGAGAAAGCCTCGGGCCCGAGGTGCCGATTGTCGTGACATTGGACCTCCACGCCAACGTCACGCAAAAGATGGCCGACAACGCGAGCGCCCTCATCGCCTTCCGCACCTATCCGCATATCGACCAGTACGAGCGCGCCTGGCAGGGCGCCCAATTGCTCGAGCGCGCGATGGCGGGCGAGGTGCGCCCGCGTACCGTCATTGCCCGGCGGCCGATGCTCTACGGGCTCGATCGCGGCCGCCACCAGACGGGGCCGATGGCCGAGCTGATCGGTCGTGGCGAAGCGCTGGAGGAGGCGGGCGACGTGCTCGCGGTCAGCATCTGCGCCGGGTTCAGCCGCTCGAACATCCGCGATGTCGGCCCGTCGGTCACCGTGACGGTGGACGGGAACAGCCCGCGCGGGCAGCGAGTCGCCGAGGAGTTCATGGATCACGCCTGGGCGACCCGCGACTACCAGAGCTTCACGCTCATGTCGGTTCCCGAGGCGATTGCCCGCGCCAAGGAAGGCGAGCCCGGAGACAAGCCGCTGGTCGTCGCCGATTACACCGACAATCCCGGAGGCGGCGGTTATGGCGATGCGACGGCGTTTCTGAAGGGGCTCGTCGAAGCTGGGATCGAAGACGTCGCCTTTCATGCGATCTGCGACCCCGAGGCGGTGGACGCCGGGATGCGCGCCGGGATTGGTCCGGCGACCCTCACCCTCGGCGGCAAGACCGATCCGGCGATGGGCGGCGGGCCATTGACCCTGACCGGCGAGATCACCCACCTCAGCAACGGCAAGTTCGTCGCTTATGGCCCGATGGGCGGCGGGCTCGAGCGCGATTACGGGCCCTCGATGGTGTTCCGGGTGGGCGGCATCGACATCATCGTCATCACCAATAACGGCCAGGCGGTCGACCTCGGCCAGTTCACCTCAATGGGGCTGGACCCGACGCGCTACACCACCGTCGCGGTCAAATCGATGCAGCATTTCCGCGCCGCCTTCGAGGGAATCGCCCGCGAAGTCATCCTCGTCGACACCGGCGCCTTGTGCTCGGAAATCTACACCCCGGAACTCTTCGACAAGGTGCGCCGCCCGGTCTGGCCGCTCGACGAGATTTCGTAGTGCCTGACCTAGAGCGGTTTCCGATCAAGTTGCACCGCAGCTCTCACCCCCCTCCCAAACCCTCCCCCATCCAGGGGGAGGGCCTCTATCAGCACTCCTATTTGTGCTCCCGCCCCCTCGTGGGGGGCGGGTCGGGGTGGGGGTGATGCGCGCCGAGTGCGTCGACCCAGACCGGAACTGCGCTAATGCCGGAAATGGCGGATCTCGGTGAACACCATGGCGATGCCGGCCTTGTCGGCGGCGGCGATAACCTCGGCGTCGCGGCGCGAGCGGCCGGGCTGGATCGCCGCGGTGGCGCCGGCCGCAATTGCCGCTTCGAGCCCG
>JBARKH010000321.1:0-9257 GCA_049801295.1 Allostellaceae bacterium
GTGTGACGGGGGCCGAGGATACATCGCTGTCGCCCGCGGGTTGGGTCGCGACAGGCAATGCCGTGGCGCCCGTTGGCGTGCCGCCGCGGCATCGGCTCTTTCGCAAATACGCGCTGTTGTTCATCGCGCTGGTCGGCGCCGCGCTCCTCATCAACAGCGGTTTCGATTTCTGGTTTTCCTATCAGGAGAACAAGGCTGCGCTCGTCCGGGTCCAGCAGGAGAAGGCGGATGCCGCGGCAACGCGGATCGAGGAATTCGTCGGCGAGATCGAGCGCCAGATCGGCTGGACGACGCATGCGCAATGGGCCTCGGGCCCGCTCGACCAGCGCCGCCAGGATTATTTCCGCCTGTTGCGTCAGGTGCCGGCGATCACCGAGTTGTCGCAGCTCGACGAAGAGGGCAGGGAGCAGCTCAAGGTCTCGCGTCTGTCGATGGATGTCGTCGGCAGCGGAGCGGATTTTTCGCAAAGCCCCGCCTTCACCCAAGCCAAAGCCAACCGCATCTGGTTCAGCCCGGTCTATTTCCGCAAGGAATCCGAGCCGTATATGACGCTGGCGATGGCGCGCGAGGGCAGGAAAGCCGGGGTCACCGTCGCCGAGATCAATCTGAAGCTGATCTGGGACGTCATCACCGCATTGAAGATCGGGCAGAGCGGCTATGCCTATGTCGTCGATGGACGCGGGCGCCTCATCGCCCACCCCGACATCAGCCTGGTGTTGCGCGACACCGATCTGTCCAAACTCCCGCAGGTCGCCGAGACGCTGACGCCGGTGGTGGCGCCCGCCCCTGGATCGCGCGCCAACGCGCATGCCGTCACGGAAGCGAAAAACCTCGCCGGGCGCAGCGTCTTGACCGCGCACGCCGCGATCGCCCCGGTCGGCTGGCGGGTGTTTGTCGAGGTGCCGCTTTCGGAAGCCTTCGCGCCGCTCTATGGCGAGGCCTGGCGCACGCTGGCTCTGCTCCTTTTCGGGCTGATTGCGGCGACGTTGGTCGCGCTCGTCATCGCGCGCCGCATGACCGGGCCAATCCAGGCGATCGCGGCCGGCGCCGAGCGGATCGGGGCCGGCGAATTCGAGCGCCGCATCGAGATCCACACCGGGGACGAACTGGAAGCCCTCGCCGAACAGTTCAACCGCATGGGCGCGGACCTCCAGAAATCCTACGCTGAACTTGAACAGCGGGTCGCCGACCGAACCGCCGAACTCTCCGAATCATTGGACCAGCAGACCGCGACCGCCGAGGTGTTGGGTGTCATCAATTCCTCACCCGGCGATCTCGCCCCGGTGTTCGACGCGATGCTGGAAAAGGCGATGCGCCTTTGCGAGGCGGCTCACGGACACATTTGGACGTGGGACGGTGAATGCGCGGATGCGGTCGCGTTTCGTGGGGATGCGCTCTTCGTTAAGTCGATGCAGCAGCGTGGTCCCGTCCGGGAGCCGCCCCCCGGTAGCTCGCTCTACCGAGTGGTACACGGCGAGCTCGTTGTCCAGATGGCCGATGCCACAGAGGAGGAGGCTTACCGCGTCAATTCGGATTTCCGGGAATTTATCGACGCGGGCCGCATCCGCACGGCATTGATGGTCGCGCTGCGCAAAGACGAGACGCTGCTTGGGGCGATTGTCGTCCATCGCCAGGAGGTGCGGCCGTTTTCCGACAAGCAGATCGCGCTGTTGCAGAATTTCGCCGCGCAGGCGGTGATCGCGATGGAGAACGCGCGGCTCATTACCGAGACGCGCGAAGCCTTGGAGCAGCAGACCGCGACCGCCGAGGTGCTGGGGGTCATCAATTCCTCACCCGGCGATCTTGCCCCGGTGTTCGACGCGATGCTGGAAAAGGCGCTACAACTCTGCGGCGCCAGCTTTGGCAGTCTGCAGACCTTCGAGGGCGAGACTTTCCAATCGGTCGCCGCCAAAGGCGATCCCGGCTTTCTCGATAGATTGCGCAGCGTCGGCCGTTTGCCATTCTCGCGGGGCGTCACCCAAGAGCGCGTCGTCAGCGGGGCGCGCGTCGTCCACCTTGCCGACATTCGGGAAGATCCGGTCTATCGCGCCGGCGATCCCGGCTTGCACACGACGGTCGAGGCGGCCGGCGTGCGCACGGTGCTGACCATCGCCCTGCGGAAGGACGACAAGGTTCTTGGCCAGATCAGCGTCTATCGACAGGAGGTCCGGCCGTTTTCCGACAAGCAGATCGCGCTGTTGCAGAATTTCGCGGCGCAGGCGGTGATCGCGATGGAGAACGCGCGGCTGATCACCGAGACCCGCGAAGCCTTGGAGCAGCAGACCGCGACCGCCGAGGTGCTGGGGGTCATCAACAGCTCGCCCGGCGACCTCGCCCCGGTGTTCGACGCAATGCTTGAAAAGGCCGCACGCTTGTGTGAAGCCGGTTTCGGCATTCTCTGGCGACTGGATGGCGGCAAGGTCTATCCGGCAGCGATTCACAATATCCCTGCGGCATACGCGGAATTCCTAAAGCGCGACGTACCCCAACCCGGACCGGTGGTGCCGCTCGTGCGCGCGCTGGCTGACCGGTCGCCAGTGCACCTTTCGGACCTCGCACAAGGCGAGTCGTACCGGATGCGCGATCCGTTCACTGTCGCGGGGGTCGAACTCGGCGGTATCCGAACCTTCGTCCTTGTGCCGCTGATCAAGGATGATACTGGCCTCGGCGGCTTCGCGTTGTACCGCCGAGAAATCCGCCCCTTTACCGACAAGCAGATCGCACTGGTCGAGAACTTCGCGGCGCAAGCGGTGATCGCGATGGAAAATGCGCGCCTCATTACCGAGACGCGCGAGGCTCTGGAGCAGCAGACCGCGACCGCCGAGGTGCTCGGCGTCATCAATTCCTCGCCCGGCGACCTCGCCCCGGTGTTCGACGCGATGCTGGACAAGGCGATGGACCTTTGCGGGGCTGCGTTCGGCACGTTGTGGACCTTCGACGGTGAGTCATTTCACGCGGCTGCGCTGCATCGCGTGCCGAAAGCGTACGCTGATTTTCAGCGACAGGCTCCCATCCGCTCGGCCCCGAATTCAAAGTCCGTTTTGGGGCAGCTCGCCGCCGGGAATGCGGTTGCTCAAACCCTCGATGCCGCCGACGGGACGGCATACCGCGACCGTCCCGCCGCGCGCGCTCTGGTCGAGCTAGGCGGTGCCCGCACCGTGGCCGGGGTGCCGTTGCGGAAGGACGCCACGCTACTCGGCGCGATTACCATCTACCGGCAGGAGGTGAGGGCGTTTTCGGATAAGCAGGTCGCGCTGTTGCAGAATTTCGCGGCGCAGGCGGTGATCGCGATGGAGAACGCGCGGCTGATCACCGAGACGCGCGAGGCGCTCGACCAGCAGACAGCGACCGCCGAGGTGCTGCAGGTCATCAACGCCTCGCCCGGCGATCTCGCGCCGGTCTTCCACGCGATGCTCGCAAAAGCCTTGGGGCTCTGCGAGGCGACTTATGGCCATCTCGTGACATTTGACGGCGAGCACATCCATATCGAAGCGCTCACCGGCGATCCGCGTCTTGTAAATCACTTCCGTAACATGGGGCCTGTTCGGCCACCCCCGGAGAGTGTGGTCGAGCGAATGCTTAGAGGTGAAGACGTCGTCCACATCCCTGATACCGCATATGACGCGGGCTCCCGCGTCGGCGGTTCGTTGCTTCAAGCGCTCGCCGAAGTCGGCGGAACACGTTCATTGCTCGGGGTCGCGCTCCGCAAGGAGCGTGTCTTGCTCGGCGCTATCGTGGTGTACCGCCAGGAAGTGCGGCCGTTCACCGACAAGCAGATCGCGCTGTTGCAGAATTTCGCAGCGCAGGCGGTCATCGCGATGGAGAACGCGCGGCTGATCACCGAGACGCGCGAAGCCTTGGAGCAGCAGACCGCGACCGCCGAAGTCCTCCAGGTCATCAATTCCTCGCCCGGCGACCTCGCGCCCGTGTTCGATGCGCTGCTCGAAAAAGCAACAAAGCTGTGTGAGGCGAGTTTCGGTGTGCTTTCGAGGATTGATGGTCAAAGCTTCAACGGTATCGCGTTCCACCGCGCTCCTCCGGCGTTCGTCGAAGTGATGCGACAGCCGCAGCAAATCGTGCCGGGCAACGCGCATCATCGGCTGACGCACGGCGAGGATGTCGTCCAGGTCGAGGATGTGACCGCCGAGGACGTGTATCGCACGGGCAATCCCGCGCGACGGGCGCTCGCCGATCTTGCGGGCGCACGCACTGTGCTGTGGGTGGCGTTGCGCAAGGATGATGCAGCGCTTGGTGCTTTTGTCGTTTATCGCCGCGAAGTCCGGCCATTCACCGACAAGCAGATCGCGCTGTTGCAGAACTTCGCGGCGCAGGCGGTCATCGCGATGGAAAACGCGCGCCTCATTACCGAGACGCGCGAGGCCCTGGAGCAGCAGACCGCGACCGCCGAGGTTTTGCAGGTCATCAATTCCTCGCCCGGCGACCTCGTTCCCGTGTTCGAGGCGATCCTCGAAAAGGCGCACAGCCTTTGCGGGGTCGACACCGGAAGCTTGCAGCTTTATGACGGCGAAATGTATCGCGCGGTGGCGATACGCGGCGCAGTGCGGTCCATCGCCGAGCGGCTGCGGCAACCCCGCCGGCCTGATCCCAGCCTTCCGACCCATCCATTGTTCGCTGGAGAGCCCTTCGTACACGTGCCCGATCTGGCAGAAATCGACGCACCGGGCGCGCGGAATCTCGTCAAGCTCGCCGGACTGCGAACCGTGCTCTATGTGGCGCTGCGCAGAGACGAGACCGTGCTCGGCTTCATCGCGGCCGGTCGCAAGGAAATTCGCCCATTCACCGACAAGCAGATCGCGCTGTTGCAGAATTTCGCGGCGCAGGCGGTCATCGCAATGGAGAACGCGCGGCTCTTGACCGAGACGCGCGACCGGACCCGCGACCTCCAGGAATCGCTCGAATACCAGACGGCGACCAGCGACGTGCTCAAGGTCATCAGCCGCTCGGTATTCGATCTCGACACCGTGCTGCAGACCGTCGTGGCGACGGCGATCCGCCTGTGCCGCGCCGACACCGCGATCATCTACCGTAACGAGGGCGGCGAATACCGCTGGGCAGCGGGCCGGCTGGTGGTTCCGGAATACGAAGCCCGCGAGCGCACCATATCCATTCGGCCGGGTACCGGCAGCGTGGTCGGCCGCGCTGCGCTTGAAGCGCGCACTGTCCAGATACTCGATGCCTGGACCGACCCACTATACGAGGCCAAGGAAGACGCTCGGGTTGGCGGAGTCCGCACGATGATCGGAGTACCGCTGCTGCGCGAGGGATCTCCGATTGGTGTGATCGGGCTGGCGCGCATGCGAGTGGAGTCATTCACCGAGAAGCAAATTGAGCTCGTCAGCACCTTCGCCGACCAGGCGGTGATCGCGATCGAGAATGCCCGGCTGCTCGGCGAATTACGCTCGCGGACCGACGATTTGCAGGAATCGCTCGAATACCAGACTGCGACCAGCGACGTGCTGAAGGTGATCAGCCAATCGACCTTCGATCTCGAACCGGTGTTGCAGGACGTGCTCGACACGGCGATGCGGCTGTGCGGCAACGATAACGGCTCGATCTTTCGCCTCGAAGACGGGACCTATCGACTGGCGGTGCACCGTGGTCTCGATCCCGCTTACCTTGCGGTCGAACAGCAGGCACGCATCGAGCCTAGCTCCGACACCCTGGTTGGCCGGACGGTGCTTGCCCGCCGCCCGGTGCATGTCCTCGATGCTCTGGCGGATCCGGACTATGCGCCAAAGGACGACGCGCAGATCGGCAGCGTGCGGACGATGCTCGGCGTACCGCTGCTGCGCGAGGGTATGCCGATCGGTGTTGTCTGCATGGCCCGGCGAACGGTCGAGCCGTTTAGCGACAAGCAGATCGCATTGGTGAATACCTTCGCCGACCAGGCGGTCATCGCGATCGAGAATGCCCGACTGCTGAATGAATTGCGCGAACGGACCGACGATCTGGCGCGCTCGGTCGAGGAATTGAAGGCGCTGGGCGAAGTCGGGCAGGAGGTCAGCTCAACGCTCGACTTACGCTCGGTGCTGGTGACGATCCTCAACCGCTCGGTCGCCATGGCGGGCGCCGATGCTGGCGTCATCTTTCGCTACAGCCGGGCCGAGCGGGCCTTCCACTTTGTCGAGGCGGTCGGCTACACCGAGGCGATGGTCGCAGCGGTGCGTGATCTCAGTGTCGCGGAAACCCTCACCGCGCTCGGCAACGCCATCGCCAGTCGCGCGCCATTGCAGATCCCCGATCTGCGAGCGCGGCCACCTAATCCGCTGCGCGATGCGGCGCTCGCCGCCGGGTTCCGATCGACGTTGATTGTGCCGTTGGTCGGCGCCGACCGCGTCATGGGCGCGACGATCCTGGAGCGCAGCGCGGTCGGCGAGTTTCCGGAAGCGACAGTGCGGCTGATGCAGGCCTTCGCCAGCCAATCGGTGCTGGCGATCCAGAACGCGCGGCTCTTCCGCGAGATCGCCGACAAGAGCGAGCAGCTGGCCCAGGCAAGCGAGCACAAATCGCAGTTCCTCGCCAATATGAGCCACGAATTGCGCACGCCATTGAACGCCATCCTCGGCTACACCGAATTGATGGTCGACGGCATCTATGGCGAACTGCCGCCGCGAGCGGCAGGGGTGCTCGAGCGGGTGCAGAACAACGGCAAGCACCTCCTCGCCCTCATCAACGACGTACTCGACCTGGCGAAGATCGAGGCTGGGCAGCTGACTCTTACCCTCGACGACTATGCGATGCCCGATGTCGTGCGCTCGGTAGTCAGCGCGACCGAAAGCCTTGCCAATGCAAAGGGACTCAAATTCATCGCCGACATCGTGCCCGGGCTCCCCACCGGGCATGGTGACGCGCGCCGCCTTTCGCAGGTGTTGCTGAACCTCGTCGGCAACGCGGTTAAATTTACCGATTCTGGCGAGGTCGCGATCGGCGCCTCGACCGAGAACGGCAATTTCGTGCTGACGGTTCGCGACACCGGGCCGGGGATCGCGCTTGAGGACCAGGACAAGATCTTCGGCGAATTCCAGCAAGTCGACAATTCGAACACGCGCAAGAAGGGCGGCACTGGCCTCGGATTGGCGATATCAAAGCGCATGGTCGAGATGCAGGGCGGTACGATCTCGGTTGAATCGGAGGAGGGGCAGGGCTCCACCTTCCGGGTCGTCCTGCCGATCCGGGTCGAAGGCGTGCCGGAGCTGACGGCGGAGCTGATGGGGGCGGCACAATGAAGCGCATCCTCGTTATCGAAGACACCGAGGACAACCGGCAGATCGTCGGTGATCTGTTGGCGAGCGCCGGCTACGAGCTGATCGAGGCGGTGGACGGGCTGGAGGGGGTCGCGACCGCCGAACGCGAGCAGCCCGATTTGATCCTGATGGACATCCAGTTGCCCGGCATCGACGGCTATGAGGCGACACGGCGCATCCGCAAGATCCCGGCGCTGGCCAAGGTGCCGATCATTGCGGTCACCTCCTACGCGCTCTCCGGCGACGAAGCAAAGACACGCGCGGCGGGCTGCGATGGCTACGTCGCGAAACCCTACAGCCCGCGCCAACTGTTGGCCAAGATCCGCGAGTATCTGCCGTAATAGGGAACGGCGCGATGCGTGAGCCGCCCCTGATCCTTGTCGTTGACGACGTGCCCGACAACGTCGAGATCCTCCAGCTGCGCCTTGAAAGCCAGGGCTACGAGATCATCACCGCCGGCGATGGCGAGGCGGCGCTGGCGATCATCCGCGAGAAGCTCCCCGATCTTGTTCTTCTCGACATCCAGATGCCCAAGCTCGACGGCATCGAGACGGTAAAGCGGTTAAAGGCCGATACCGCGCTGCCGTTCATCCCAGTCATCCTGGTCACTGCCCGGGCCGATGCCAAGGACGTGGTGGCCGGGCTCGAAGCCGGCGGCGACGACTATCTGACCAAACCGGTCGACCAGTCGGCGCTCTTGGCGCGGGTGCGCGCGATGCTGCGGAACAAGGCGCTGCACGACACCGTGCAGGAGCAGGCGCACCGTCTCGAAGACCAGGCCGGCGAGCTGGCGCTGTGGAACAAGGACCTCGAAGCCCGGGTCGAGGCCCAACTTGGCGAGATCGAGCGCATGGGGATGTTGAAGCGCTTTCTGGCGCCGCAGCTCGCCGAGATGATCGTGTCGCAGGGCGAGGACCGCATCCTCGAAAGCCATCGCCGCGATATCGTCGTCGTGTTCTGCGATCTGCGCGGCTTCACCTCGTTTGCCGAGACCGCGGAGCCCGAAGAGATGCTCGACCTGCTGCGTGAGTATCACGAGGCGCTCGGGCCGTTGGTGACCCGTTCCGAAGGCACGCTCGGCCATTTCTCGGGCGACGGGATCATGGTGTTTTTCAACGATCCCTTACCGTGCCCCGACCCGGCCGAGCGCGCGGTCAAGATGGCGGTCGAGATGCGCACGGCGGTGGCGCGGCTGCAGGGCGATTGGCGCCGGCGCGGGCGCGAGGTCGGATTCGGCGTCGGTATCGCCCAGGGTTATGCAACTCTCGGGCAGATCGGTTTTGCCGAGCGGGTCGACTACACGGCGATCGGCACGGTGTGCAATCTCGCCGCGCGGCTCTGCGAGCAGGCCGCTGACGGCCAGATCCTGGTTTCGAAGCGCATCGCCGGTGCTGTCGAAGGCAATGTCCGCCTCGAGGAGATCGGCGATCTCGCCCTGAAGGGCCTCAGCCAAGCGGTCGCGGTATACAACGTGGCTAGCGACTAACCCCGCAATGTCCCGCCCGTCGCCTTTTCGACGGCGGTGACGAGGCGCTTGGAGAAGGCTTCGATCTCGGCATCGGTCAGAGTGGCTTCCTGCGGCTGCAGGGTGACCGTAATGGCGAGTGATTTCTTGCCGTCGGGTAGCCCGGTGCCCTCATAGACGTCGAACAAGCGGATCTCGGTCACCAGCTGGCGGTCGACGGCGCGGGCCGCGCGCAGCAGGCTCTCGGCCGACATGCCGGCATCGATGACGAAAGCGAAATCGCGCTCGACCGGCTGGAACACCGAGAGCTTGAGCGGCGGCCGCGCACGCCCCGCTCGCGGCAACGGCACGGCATCGAGGAACACCTCGAACGCGGCGATCGCGCCTTTTGCGTCGAAAGCTGCGAGCACGTCCGGGTGCAATTCGCCAAAATGGCCGAGTTCGGCCGGCCCGAGACGCAGCCGGCCGGCGCGGCCGGGGTGGTACCACGACGGCGGGTCGGCCGAGACCTGGATGTTGTCAATGGG
>JBARKH010000322.1:0-26975 GCA_049801295.1 Allostellaceae bacterium
GGCCCGCCCTCAGCCGGCGCAGCCGCCTATCCCGGCAGCTCGCGCCCCGGCCGAGCCTAGACGTGCCGCCCCCGCCGCGACGCCTCCTGCGCCCGAGGAGTACGCCGGCACGACCGTCACCCAGACCGTGCGCGAGGCGCTGCGCGATGCGATGGCCGAGGAGATGCGGCGCGACGCGAGCGTCCTCTTGATCGGCGAGGAAGTCGCCGAATATCAGGGCGCCTTCAAGGTCAGCCAGGGCTTGTTGCAGGAATTCGGCGCGCGCCGGGTCATCGATACGCCGATCACCGAACAGGGGTTTGCCGGGCTCGGCATCGGTGCGGCGTTTGGTGGCCTGCGGCCGATCGTCGAGTTCATGACCTTCAACTTCGCCATGCAGGCGATGGACCAGCTGATCAACTCGGCCGCCAAGACCCGCTACATGTCGGGCGGCCAGATGTCGGCGCCGATCGTGTTCCGGGGCCCCAACGGGATCGCCGCGCGCGTCGCCGCGCAGCATTCGCAATGCTACGCGAGCTGGTACGCGCATGTCCCCGGGCTCAAGGTGGTGGCGCCTTACACCGGTGCCGATCACAAGGGGCTCCTGAAATCGGCGATCCGCGATCCCAACCCGGTGATCTTTCTCGAGCATGAACTAGTGTACGGCGAGAGCTTTCCGGTTCCGAAAGATCCCGAGTTCCTGGTGCCGATCGGTAAGGCGCGCATCGCCCGCGTCGGCGAGCAGGTCACGATCGTCGCGTTCTCGCGCATGGTGAAGCTGGCGTTGCAGGCCGCCGAGGAGCTCGAAAAGGTCGGCGTTTCGGCCGAAATCGTCGATCTGCGGTCGCTGCGGCCATTCGATGTCGAGACCGTCGTCCAATCGGTCAAAAAGACCAACCGCATCGTCTCGGTCGAGGAGGGCTGGCCGTTCGCCGGGATCGGCGCCGAGATCGCCGCGATCGTCATGGAAGAGTGCTTTGACTGGCTCGACGCGCCGCTAAAACGCGTCACCGGCAAGGATGTTCCACTTCCTTACGCCGCCAACCTGGAACGTCTCGCCGTGCCGCAGGTCGAAGACATTGTCGCCGCCGCGCGCGAGGTGGCGTACCGCTAACAGAAATCATGCCCGGGCTTGACCCGGGCATCGAAGCCGTCTCGCTCGACAGTCCCGTGGATGGCCGGATCAAGCCCGGCCACGACGGTCGGGGGATGGCGAGAAGGGGATGGTGAATGCCGATCGAAATCCGGATGCCGGCACTGTCGCCGACGATGACCGAAGGCAATCTCGCCCGCTGGCTGAAGAAAGAGGGCGACGCGGTGCATTCGGGCGACGTCATCGCCGAGATCGAGACCGACAAGGCAACGATGGAATACGAGGCCGCCGACGAGGGCCGCCTCGGCAAGATCATCGTTCCCGAAGGCGCGCAGGGCATCAAGGTGAACGCGCCGATCGCCCTCTTGCTCGAAGAAGGCGAGGACCCGGCCGAACTTGAGAAATTCGCCGGCGGCGTGCAGGCGCCAACGGCTGTTGCCGCGCCGGCGCAAGCGCCTGCTGTATCGGCCGGCACTCCGGGGGTTATGGCGAACACCCCCCTCCCCAATCCTCCCCCGCAAGCGGCGGAGGGAAGGGTGGGGGCCCTCGGCAACGGCCCTTCGCCGGCGAATGGCAGCCGGGTCTTTGCCAGCCCCCTGGCGCGTCGGATGGCGGTTCATGCCGGAATCGACCTCGCTGCGATCCGCGGCTCCGGGCCGCAAGGCCGGATCGTCAAGGCGGATATCGAACGGACGTTGGCGCGGCCCGCAGCGGCTCAGCCGGCGGTTGCCGGTGGAGCGCCGGTCTTTGCCAAGGCGCAAATGCTGGCGCTGGCCGGCAGCCCGCCCTACAGCGAAAAGCCGCATAGCGCGATGCGCCGGGTGATCGCGCGCCGGCTCGCCGAATCCAAGCAGACCGTCCCGCATTTCTACATGTCGGTCGATTGCGCGATCGACGATCTCCTAAAGATCCGTGAGGTGCTCAACGGCAGATCCGAGGCCAAGATCTCGATCAACGATTTTGTGATCCGCGCTGCGGCGCTGGCGTTGCGCCAGGTGCCGGCGGCCAATGCGTCGTGGAGCGACGATGCGATCCTCCTCTGGGAGCGGGCCGATATCTCGGTCGCCGTCGCGCTCGACGATGGCCTCATCACCCCGATCGTCAAGGGTGCCGACCAGAAGGGGCTGGCGCAGATCGCCGCCGAGATGAAGGACCTCGCCGAACGCGCGCGCGCCGGCAAGCTGAAGCTCGAAGAGTTCCAGGGCGGCACCTTCTCGATTTCCAACCTCGGCATGTACGGGATCCGCGAATTTGTCGCCGTCATCAACCCGCCGCAGGGCTGTATCCTGGCCGTCGGGGTCGGCGAGAAGCGGCCGGTGGTTACGGACGGCCAGCTCGCGGTCGCCACGGTGATGACCTGCACGCTCTCCGCCGACCATCGCGTCGTCGACGGCGCGGTCGGCGCGCAGTTCCTTGCCGCCTTCAGAAAGCTGATCGAAGATCCGCTGACCATGTTGCTGTGAGCGCAGCGGCCACACTCGAACCGTGAGATACTGAAGTTGATTGCCGAGCACAGCGGGGAAAGCTGACGTGCCGCGCGGCGAAGATCCGCAAAAAGTGAGCGTGCAGGACCGTCTCGCGCGCATTGAGCTGCGATCGCCACGAGCGATCGATGCCGCTCTGGAACGCCTCGGTTATCGCGGCCAGAGGGCGGCGCGCAAGGTGGCTTCGATACTCGCCTATCGGCACATCCGGCGGCTCCGTCGGCTTCACCTCGATGGTAGGCCGGTGGACCCGGGGACACGCCAGAACTGCCTGTTCATCGGCCCTACGGGATGCGGCAAGACCTATCTGGTTGAATTGCTATTTCGTGACATCCTGGAAGTTCCGACCCTCATGGTGGACGCAACGCAATTCTCGGAAACCGGTTATGTCGGCGACGATGTCAACACGATCCTCTCGCGGTTATTCGCCCAGGCCGGAGGCGACCTAGCGTGGGCGTCCTGCGGGATCGTCTGCATGGATGAATTCGACAAGCTTGCGACCAGCCGGTCGGACAGCCGGTTTGCCGGCCAGCAAACCACCAAGGATGTCAGCGGATTTGGCGTGCAGCGCGGGCTCTTGAGCCTGTTGTCGGCCCAAAAGATCGATTTTCCGCCGGATTTCGGTTTCACCAGCCGCCAGCCGCCATTGAGCATGCCGTTGCAGGGCATCACCTTTATTGCCTGCGGCGCGTTCAGCGGGTTCAAGGGTGTCGTCGATCAGGTCGACGAGGGAGAGCGTGTCGGCTTTGGACGGGAGGTCAAGGCCCGGCTGCCGGAGGCGATCGCCACACAGGTGATGGAAGAAGAATTGAGCCGCACGACCGCCTTTGCCCGCTATGGCTTCCTGCCCGAGCTGATCGGCCGCTTCAACCGCCTGATCGCTTTCGCCCCGCTCGATGCGGGTACGCTCAAAGCCATTCTGATGGATGGGGTGCTGGCCGAATACCAGCGGGAATTCGACGACGAGGGAATGACGCTGGCGGCGGAGGATGGGGTGCTTGATCTTGTCGTTGAGCGGGCGTTGCGCCGCGAGACGGGCGCCCGCGGACTGCGCGCGGAACTGGCGCGCAGCATCGAAGATGCCGCCTACGAGCATTACGGCCAAGGCGAGATGCGCACCGTATGCCTGCGGCTGCGCGGCGACGCCATCGTCGCAGAAAGCTGAGGAAGACCGCGCATGGCCGACACTTCCTTCGACCTCGTCGTTGTCGGCGGCGGACCGGGCGGCTATGTCGCGGCGATCCGCGCGGCGCAGCTTGGTATAAAGACAGCCGTTGTCGAGCGCGAGCATCTGGGCGGAATCTGCCTCAACTGGGGGTGCATCCCGACAAAAGCCCTGCTGCGCGCCTCGGAGATCCATCACTTGCTGCACCACCTCGACCAGTTCGGGTTCTCGGCGCGCGACATTTCCTATGACGCCAAAAAAATCGTGGCGCGCTCGCGCGCGGTGGCGAAGCAATTGTCAAACGGCGTCGCGTTCCTCTTGCGCAAGAACAAGGTGAGCGTTTTCGACGGTGCGGGCCGGCTCGTCGGCAACGGCAAACTCGCCGTGACAAAAGACGGGACGGCGGTGGCCGACCTCGCTGCGAAGCACATCATTCTCGCCACCGGGGCGCGGGCGCGTTCATTGCCCGGGCTCGAAGCCGACAGCAAGCTTGTGTGGACCTATAAGGGGGCGATGGTGCCGGCGGCGATCCCCAAATCGCTCTTGGTTGTCGGCTCGGGTGCGATCGGCATCGAGTTCGCCAGCTTCTATCGCGACATGGGCGCCGAAGTTACGGTCGTCGAGGTGCTCGACCGGGTGCTGCCAGTCGAGGACGAGGAGATCTCCGCCTTCGCCCGCAAAAGCTTTGAGAAGCAGGGGATCACGATCCACACCAGCGCCACCTTCAAGGCACTGAAGCGTGTCCGGAATGGCGTGACTGCGCAGATCGAGGCCGGCGGCAAGGCGTTCGAGGTGAGCGTCGAGCGGGTGATCCTGGCGGTCGGGATCGTAGGTAATGTCGAGGATTTGGGGCTTGAGGGGACCGGGGTGAAGGTGGAGCGCAGCCACATCGTCGTTGACGAATGGCTGCGCACCGGCGAGCCCGGGCTTTATGCGATAGGCGATGTCGTCGGCCCGCCCTGGCTGGCGCACAAGGCGATGCACGAAGGGGTGATCTGCGTCGAGCACATTGCCGGCGTCAACGATGTTCACCCACTCGACCTGCGCAACATCCCGGGCTGCACCTATTGCCGACCGCAGATCGCCAGCGTCGGGCTGACCGAGAAAGCCGCGCGCGAGGCCGGCTACGAGGTCCGGGTCGGGCATTTCCCATTCATCGGCAACGGCAAGGCGATCGCATTGGGCGAGCCCGAGGGGATGGTCAAGACCGTGTTTGACGGGAAGACCGGCGAACTTTTAGGTGCGCATATGGTCGGCGCCGAAGTTACCGAGCTGATCCAGGGCTATGCGATCGCCAAGACGCTGGAAACCACCGAAGCCGAGCTCATCCGCACAATCTTCCCGCACCCGACGATCTCCGAAGCGATGCACGAAGCCGTGCTTGACGCCTATGGCCGCGCCATCCACTTCTAGAAGATGACATTGCCGACCGCCGACGCGGCGCTGCGCCACCCGGAGAAGGCGGCGCGGCCGGATAATCCGAGCCCGCGGAAGCCGCCGTGGATTCGGGTCAAGGCGCCAGGGTCGCCCGAGTACCACGCGACGCGCCGGTTGATGCGCGAACTCAACCTCCACACCGTGTGCGAAGAGGCGGCCTGCCCCAATATCGGCGAGTGCTGGAAGGAGAAGCACGCGACGGTGATGATCCTGGGGGCGGTGTGCACCCGCGCCTGCACCTTCTGCAATGTCGCGACAGGCCGCCCCGATAGGCTAGACCCGCATGAGCCGGCGCGGGTGGGGGACGCCGTCGCCGCGCTCGTCTTGAAGCACATCGTCGTCACCTCGGTCGACCGGGACGATCTGGAGGACGGCGGCGCCGGCCATTTCGCCCGCACCATCGCCGCCATTCGTGCCGCCGCGCCATCCACCACGATCGAGGTGCTGGTCCCCGACTTCCTGCATAAGGAGGGCGCGATCGAGACTGTCATCGCGGCGAAGCCCGATGTCCTCAACCACAATCTCGAAACCGTGCCACGGCTTTATGCCGAAGTGCGACCGGGTGCGCGCTATTTCCATTCGCTGCGCCTCCTCGACGAGGCCAAACGTCTCGATCCGGCGGGTTTCACCAAATCGGGGATCATGGTCGGGCTCGGCGAGGAACGGGCCGAGGTGCTGCAGGTGATGGACGACCTACGCGCCGCGCAAGTCGATTTCCTGACGATCGGACAGTATCTGCAGCCGACCCCGAAACATCATAGGGTTGCCGGGTTTGTCACGCCGGAGGAATTCGAAAGCTATCGCAGGCAGGCGTTCGGCAAAGGCTTTTTGATGGTGGCGGCTTCGCCCCTGACGCGCTCGTCCTATCATGCGGGAGAGGATTTCGCCCGCCTCAGGGCAGCGCGCGCCGCCTCCCTCGGGGGCGGGGCCTAGCCCGCAGCTGATGCCGACCCATGCCGAGCAGCGGGTGCTGCCCTATACCCCGGAGCAGCTCTTCGCGTTGGTCGCCGACATCGAGCGCTATCCGGAATTCCTGCCGTGGTGCGTCGGCGCGCGGATCCGCGAGCGCAAGCCCGACCTGATCGTCGCCGATCTGATCATCGGCTTCCGCGTGTTCCGCGAGCGCTTCACCTCGCGCGTCGCACTCGCCCCGCCCGACCGCATCGATGTGGCCTATACCGAGGGGCCGTTCAAATACCTCAACAATCACTGGATCTTCGAGCGGGTGCCGGGCGGCTGCCGCATTGATTTCTTTGTCGATTTCGAGTTCAAGTCACGGATATTGCAGCGTGTCATCGAGCTACTGTTCCACGAGGCGGTCCGCCGCATGGTCGGCGCGTTCGAACAACGGGCGCAGGCCCTCTACGGCACTATGGCGCCCGAGGCATCCGGCAAGCGGGCGGTGTAGCCAACAGGACTACTCCGCCGCGAGAGAGGGTTGCTCGGCCGCGATCAGGCGCTCAACCATGCGGCGCATGTGCATGCGGTTGGCGTCGGAGGCGATGTCGACGAGCCCCTGTTCGCCGAACTCGTCAAGCCGGGCCTGCTGCGCCTCGACCATTTCGCGGTCCTCGACAAAGGTCGGCGCGATCTCGCGATACAGCTGCTCGGTCGCCTCGGGCTCGTTCTGCCGGTAGCCGTTGGCGACCGACCAGAAATAGAAGCAGCTGGTTTCGGTCTCCGGGGTGAGGCCGTGGAAGAGGCGGAACTGAAAGCGGAAATCGCGCTCGGGATCGGAGGTGGCGGTGCCGGCATCGGTCGCGCCGGTCCATTGCAGGACGCTCGACGGCGCGACGAACTCGAATTGCTGACAGCGGTCGACCCGGCCCTTGAACCCGGCCGCCTTGACATAGCTCGGCGGGGGTATCGAATTCTTCATCCAGCGGATGAACTTCAGGCCTGTAGGTGTCCGTGTTGTCTTCATTTCTGCATCGACATGCGCGGCCGGATTGCCGCCCACGGTCTTGGCGTGGAGATAGCCCAGATGCGTCAAATCCATCAAATTGTCGACCATCAGCATGTAGTTGCCCTTGATCGGATAGACGTCGTGCTTGTTGGGCCACTTGCCGTGGTCATTGTGGTAGGGGAAGTCGACGATCTGAGCGGCGTCGGCGAGCGCGGGATCGCCCATCCAGAGCCACACCAGCCGATCCTTCTCGACCGCGGGATAACGGCGCACCGTTGCGTCCCCAGGGATCAGCCGCTGCCCGGGAATGCCGACGCAGTGACCGGTAGTGTCGAATACAAGGCCGTGATAGCCGCATTGGATGCCGGCCTCGACCACGGTCCCGCGATGTAAGGGCGCGGCGCGATGGCAGCAGCGGTCGGCGAGCGCGCCGACCTTGCCCGCCCCGTCGCGGAAGAGGACGACCGGATCGTTGCAGATCCGGCGGGCGAGGGGCTCCTTGGCGATCTCATCGGCCCAGGCGGCGATGTACCAGGCGTTGCGCAGCAGCATTGGAGGGCTCCTTGTCGGCGAGGGCGAGCGATCTGTGCGATGATAGGGCTTAGCGCGCGCTGCGAAAAGCGCCGCGCGGTCAACTCGCGCCGGGTTGCGCGAAGACATCGAAGCGCTCCGCGGCCTGGGCGACCACCAGGTCGAGATCCTCGACGAGCAGCCATCCATCGGCGATCAGCTCCTGCGCGGCGCGCCGCACCTCGTCGAGGTAGGAATCCCGGGTTACGTAGCGTTCGGCGATTGACGGGCGCGGGTCGCCGCGGGCCTCCCGCTCTTGTCTTGTGGCGGCGAACGGCACGGTGCCGCCCATCAGGTTGAGCGGCTGGCCGGGCGCGCCGATCTCAGGGTGGCGCAGATTCCACCCAGTATGCGTCGCCAGCGGCACCGTCAGATCGGGCAGCCGGATGCCCGCGACATCATTGCCGTCGCGGTCGACCGCGGGCACGAAACGCGGGAAGGGCTTGCCCGGCACCGGCGGCAGGATCGTGATGATCCCGCGGTTGGCGTCCGGTCCGAAATCGTTGCGTGCACCCTGCGGCAAGTGCGAGGGGAAGCGCATCCCCGGGATGCCGGAAAAGATCTGCGCGGTGCTTTCCGCAATGACCGCGGTGCCGTCGGCGAGGCGCGGATGCCGGCTCGGCGGTGGCGCTTCGCCCGCGCTCGCCCAGCGATCGAGCCGCACCAGCGCGGCGCGCAACAGCGGCCGGTAATCGACGGTATTCATCGACCACTGCGCGCGCGCCATCGAGCGGGTTGATGTCGGTCAGGGGCCAGGAGGCGGAAGCGTGCTGGGTTCCAGCGTAGTGATAGATGCGCACCTCGGCCGACGGCTCGATATCTCGCGACCCGTCGAGACTGGTGTGGATCAGCGAGGCGTCGCCCCGCCAATATTCGTTTGACGAATTGGTGAAGAAGATCTTCGGCCGCTGCCGGTGCGTGGCCAGCCGGTCCAGGAGCCCGCTCCGCTGCCCGGTTACCGGATCGCTCTCTGGTAGGTCGGTGAACGGAGGGGTCTCGCGCATCCGCGGGCGCAGTGTGTTCGACGGCTGGCCGAAGCGCTGGTTGAAGTCGGCGCCGCGCCCGCCGCCGGCGATGTGCACGAGGTAGCCATCGAATACGGAGCGCTCGCGCTCGTCCTGGTCGAGGCCGAGATAGAGATAACGGCGCAGAAAAGCGCCGCTCTGCGAGGCGCCGAAGACGTAAGCGTGATCGATCCGGCCGGCGCAGGGGTTATCGGGCCGCGCCGTCTCGTGGCGCAGAAAACTCGCAAAGTCGCGAGTCGCCAGAAACCCGAGGCCAATCACCGGCGCGCCGGAGGTCGTGTAAACGACGTGGTAAAGCCTGCCGGGAACAAAGCCCGCTGCGAGGTAGATATGGCGAGGGTCGGGCACGGGCTTGCCGCCGTCGAGCCGGGCAAACGACCATTCCTCGCGCGGGATTGTCACGGGTGGAGCGCCCTCCGCCTCGCGCATCAGCAATACCGCGTGCGGATCATCGAGATCGGCGGCCAGATAAGGGCGATGCGCGCGGTCGGAAAGGAGCTGCACCTGGCTCGCCGCGTTGAGCCGGAAACTGACCATCAGCGGGCCGCGAACCGCGCCGCCATCCGCGGCCCGCGCCTCCGGCACCGAGGCGCGCATCAGGCCGGGGACATCCGGCACATCGTGCTGCCAGCCGCACCACGCCACGGTATAGCCCTGCCGCATCATGAACCCGTCGCCGGGATCGATCGGCGCACCGGGAACGGCGGACGGCGCACAGTTCAGAAACCGCATGGCGATGCGGGTCCCGCGGTTGGGTATGTCGAGGAGCAGCCGGCGATTGCCGCGTGCCGGCTCGCGCGGGAGGAGGATCGTGACGTCGGCGGCGAAACGCACCAGGCCCCCGGGATCACGCGGCGCCAAGCCAATATCCGCGATGCTGCGATTGTCGGGGTGGGCCGGATCGACCGCGAAATGCGCAGTGCCGTCGATCTGCTCGTAGGCGCCCGTCGAGCCGAAGGATCGCCCCTCGGCGAGCGGCTGGCGTTTGGTAACCTCAAAACTCAGCATCGCCACCGCCGCCTCCCCGGGATCGAGTTGCGCCGCGCCACCTAACGGGGCAATATTCCCCGGATTTCGGGCGCGCGATGGACCGGATGCTGCGTCCCCTGAGGTTCGGCCGCAATGAAATTCGCTTGGCCCCGTGGCTGTTCGTGGCGGCTCAGCCTGGGCGGGCCTCGTCGCGCAGCAGCTCGAGGGCGAGGACCAACGCGGCGTTGCGGATCTCGGTGCGGTCACCCGGGAAGATGCGGCGCTCGACGCGGGCGGCGCCCTCCTTTGTCGCGACGCCGAGATAGACGAGGCCCACAGGCTTTTCAGGGATGCCGCCGCCCGGTCCGGCGACGCCGGTGATCGACACGGCGAGATCGACGGGCGCCCGGGCAATGGCGCCGCGCGCCATCGCCGCTGCGGTCTGGGCACTGATCGCGCCGTGCGTCGCAATGGTATCCACGGGCACGCCCAGGAGCTCCATCTTGGCTTCGTTCGAATAGGTGACAAAACCCCGCTCGACGACGTCGGAGGCGCCGGGAATCGCGGTCAATGCCGCCGCGACGAGCCCGCCTGTGCACGATTCAGCAGTTGCGAGGCGCCAGTAGCGCGCCCGGCAGAGGGCGAGAACCTCTCCGGCGAGCACGAGCGTTTCAGGGTCGAACTCCAAGCGCTCCCTCGCCGATCAACAAGAGAAGGAGAGCGTAGAGCGCCGCCGCGACATCGTCGAGCATGATGCCGGGCCCGCCCTCGATTCGGCGCTCGATCGCGCGCACCGGCCACGGCTTCCAGATGTCGAACACCCGGAACAGCAGGAAGGCGGCCAGATAGGCCCGCCAATCGAGCGGCGCGGCAACCAGCACCAGCCACTGCGCCGCCACCTCGTCGACGACGATAAATTGGGGGTCCTTGAGCCCGCTCGCGCGCGCCAGCGTTGCCGATGCCCAGCAGCCCGCCGCGAAGGCAAAAACCGCGGCGGCGAGGAGCGCGGTGCGGCCGGCGAGCGCGCTGATCGCCCAGGCGCAGGGGAGGGCAGCGAGCGACCCCCAGGTCCCGGGCGCCGACGGCAAGAGGCCAATACCGCAGCCGGTCGCGATCAATGCCGCCGGGTGGCGCAAAGGCAGGCCAAAGCGACGCTCGATCCACCCATCGGCTCGATTTATCACGGAGACACGCAGGTCACGGAGAGGGGGTGATTCTTATCGCGTCATCCCGGCGAGGGCCGGGACCCATGCTGCTGACGCACGAATGGGTGATGGATGGGACCCGGCGTTCGCCGGGATTACAAAGATTGGGGCGGCCTTGAGAGGATTCCACTAAAGGGGCAAGCGGACGGTGGCAATCGCCTGCGCGGCGATGCCTTCGCGCCTTCCGGTGAAGCCGAGCCCCTCGGTCGTCGTCGCCTTGACGCTGACGCGCGCGGGCGCAATCCCGAGAATGGCGGCGACGCGGTCGATCATTGCCGCCCGGTGCGGAGCGATTTTCGGGCGCTCGCAGATGACCGTGATGTCGATTGCCGCGATCTCGCCGCCTTTGTCGCGCACCAGGGCGGCGGCGTGGGCGAGGAACCGGTCGGAGGCGGCGCCGCGCCATTGGGGATCACTCGGCGGAAAATGGATCCCGATATCGCCGGCGCCGATCGCCCCCAGGAGCGCGTCAGTCAGCGCGTGCAAGCCGACATCGGCATCGGAATGGCCGACAAGGCCCGCGTTATGCGGGATCGCGATGCCGCAGACCATGATGTGGTCGCCGGGGCCGAACGGATGCACGTCGAAACCCTGGCCGACCCGGATATCGCCGAGGCGCGCGGCGAGGAGCCGCTCCGCCGCGGCGAGGTCTTGCGCGGTCGTCACCTTCAAATTGTCCTCGCTCCCCTGAACCACGAGTGGCGCCATCCCGGCGGCCTCGGCGACCGCCGAATCGTCGGTCAGCTCGCGTCCGACTGCGGCGCGGTGCGCCGCGAGAATGGCCGCGAAATGAAAGCCCTGCGGGGTCTGCGCGCGCCACAGTCGGGAGCGGTCGACGGTGTCCTGGATCCGGCCCTCCTCAACCCGCTTCACCGTGTCGCCAAGCGGGAGGGCCGGGATCGCGGCGGGCGCGGAAGCGAGGCAGTCGAGGACGCGGTCGATCAGCGCGGCGTCGGGAAAGGGGCGCGCGCCGTCGTGGATCAGCACGCGCGCGGGATCATAGGGGACCAGCGCTTCGAGGCCGAGCCGCACCGAATCCTGCCGCTCGGCCCCGCCCGGCACCGGCGGCAGCAGCGAGAGGCCCGAGACGGCTTTGTCGAACAGGCGACGATCCTCCTCGCGGATTACCACCTGGACGCCGGCGATCCGCGGGTGCGCCACAAACGCCGCCACGGCGTAGCGCAGCACGCTCGTGCCGCCGAGCGGGAGATATTGCTTAGGCAACGCCCCGCCGAACCTCGTGCCGCGTCCGGCCGCGACGATAAGTGCGTGAGCGGCGGTCATCGGCGAGGCGTTTGCTGCTGTACTCACATCGTCATCCCGTGGGCCTTTAGCCCACGGACTTGATCCGTGGGGAAAGCCGGGACCCAGTCATCAGCGGCCGAAACCGTTGAACAGTGGATCCCGGCTTTCGCCGGGATGACATATTATGAGGGGAATGCAAGCAAAAACCCGAAAGCGCCCCTTTGACCGGGGAGGTTTCCTCGCAGTGATGGCGCAATGTTGCGATGCAACAAGGATTGCGCTAACATGTATGCCTAATTTTTATGCAATTTTAAAGATTGAGTAATTCGTGAGCATCGGGCTCGGTTCCATCGTACTCTCAGACCCGGTCATCCTGGCGCCGATGTCGGGGGTGACCGATCTGCCGTTCCGCCGCATCGTCAAGCGCCACGGCGCCGCCCTCGTCGTCTCCGAGATGATCGCGAGCCAGGCGGCGATCCGCGAGACGCGGCAATCCTTGACGATGGCGCAAAGCTGCCCGGAAGAGCAGCCAATGGCGGTCCAGCTCGCCGGCTGCGAGCCCGGCGTCATGGCCGAGGCGGCCAAGCTCAACGCCGATCGCGGCGCGGTTCTCATCGACATCAATTTCGGCTGCCCGGTCAAAAAGGTAGTGGGCGGCCACGCCGGCTCGGCCTTGATGCGCGACGAACTCACCGCCGCGCGCATCCTCGAAGCAACCGTGGGCGCGGTCGATCTGCCGGTCACCCTCAAGATGCGCACCGGCTGGGACGACAGGAACCGCAACGCGCCCCGCCTGGCGCGGATCGCCGAAGCCTGCGGCATCCGCATGATCACGGTGCACGGCCGCACCCGCTGCCAGCTCTATGCCGGGAGCGCCGACTGGCGCTTCATTCGGGAGGTCAAGGAGGCTGTCTCGATCCCGATCATCGTCAATGGCGATATCACCAGTCTCGATGATGTTGACCAGGCCCTCGCCGAATCGGGCGCCGATGGCGTGATGATCGGCCGCGGGGCTTATGGGAAGCCGTGGCTGATCGGGCAGGTGATCGCGTGGCTGCGCGCCCGACTAAGGCTCCCCGACCCGGCGCTGGACACGCAATTCGAGATCGTCTGCACCCATTACGACGACATGCTGAGCCATTACGGCACGGAAATCGGCCTGCGCATCGCGCGCAAGCACCTCGGCTGGTATTCAAAGGGGCTGCCGGGTTCTGCGGAGTTCCGCGCCGAGGTCAACCGCACCGATGAGGTGCCGCGGGTCCGGGCGCTCTTGCGCGGCTTCTATGAGAAGCTGATCGAAGACGGATCCCCACCCGGCCCCTACCCCAACCCGCCCCCGCTTGCGGGCGAGGGGCCTCTGCGAGACCGCGCCATACATCACCCTTCCCCGCTCGCGGGGGAGGGGCGGGTGGGGGCTGCGGCGGCGTGATCTCATTGCGTCACGCTCGCTCAGCCGCCTCACCAACCGCGCGGGGGGCCACGGTGCTCGACGCCGCTTCGCTCCTCGCGGCGCTCCCTAATCCGGTGCTGACGCTCGACCGCGCCGGCGCGGTCCGCTTTGTCAATCCGGCCGCCGAGCAGTTTTTCGGGGTCAGCGCGATCGCTCTGATCGGCCATCCGCTGGCCGATGTGATCGCGCCGGAGAGCCCGCTCTTCGCGCTGGCGGACGCGGTGTGGAAGAGCGGCGGGTCGATCGCCGAATACGACGTCCCGCTCGAAGGCCCGCGCTTTCCCCCGCGTTCTGTGACGATCGAGGGCGCCCCGGCCGGCGAGGGGCCCGACCTCCTGGTGCTGACGCTGCACGAGCGCTCGATGGCCGACAAGATGGACCGCCAGCTGACCCATCGGAACGCGGCCCGCTCGGTGACCGCCATGGCGGCGATGCTGGCGCATGAGGTAAAAAATCCGCTCTCGGGCATTCGCGGCGCGGCGCAGCTTTTGGAGCAGGATGCCGACCCGGCGGCGCGAGAGTTGACCCAGCTGATCTGCGACGAGACCGATCGCATCGTGGCGCTAGTCGACCGGATGGAAGCTTTCGCTGGCTACGGTCCGATCACCCGCGGCGAAGTCAACATCCACGAGGTGCTCGACCGCGTGCGCAGGATCGCGCAATCCGGCTTTGCCCAGCATGTTCGCCTTAACGAGAATTACGATCCTTCGCTGCCGCCGGTGCATGGCGACCGCGACCTTCTGCTCCAGGTGTTTCTCAACCTCGTCAAGAACGCCGCCGAGGCGGCGCCCGGCGCGGGCGGCGAGATCGTACTGACGACCGGCTATCGCCATGGGCTGCGCCTCGCCGTACCAGGCGGCGATGGCCGCCGCCATCTGCCGCTGATGGTCTCGGTGGCCGATAACGGCAGCGGCATCCCCGATGACTTGAAACCGCATTTGTTCGATCCGTTCGTCACGACAAAGCGCAACGGAAGTGGCCTTGGTCTTGCACTCGTTGCCAAGGTGATCGGCGACCACGGCGGCGTCATCGAATTCGACAGCCAACCCCGGCACACGGTATTCCGGGTGTTCCTGCCAGTTTTTTGGCCAGGGGGCGTTACGCCGACGGGGGTTGCGCAAAACGGTAGCGGCTGATGGGCGCGACAATTCTGGTGGCTGACGACGATCGGGCGATCCGCACGGTGCTCAATCAGGCGCTCGCCCGGCTCGGACACGATGTGCGGATGACCGGCAACGCGGCGACGCTGTGGCGCTGGGTTGCCGACGGTGAGGGCGATCTGGTCATCACCGACGTGATCATGCCCGACGAGAACGGGCTCGACCTGATCCCGCGCATCAAAAAGATCCGGCCTGATCTACGCATCATCGTCATGAGCGCGCAAAGCACGCTGTTGACCGCCGTCAAGGCGACCGAGCGCGGCGCCTTCGAGTACCTCCCAAAGCCCTTCGATCTGCGCGAGCTGGTCAGTGTCGTCGAGCGCGCACTGAGTGCGCCGGCGAGCCAATCGACGCCGAGTCCCGATGAGCCTGAGGAACAGCTGCCGCTGATCGGCCGGTCGCCGGCGATGCAGGAGATCTATCGGGCCATCGCCCGACTTATGGGGACCGATCTCACGGTAATGATCACCGGCGAAAGCGGCACTGGTAAGGAGCTGGCTGCCCGGGCGTTGCATGATTTCGGCAAACGCCGGCTGCGGCCCTTTGTCGCGATCAACATGGCCGCGATCCCACGCGAGCTCATTGAAAGCGAGCTGTTCGGTCATGAGCGGGGGGCCTTTACCGGCGCCACCGCGCGCAGCATGGGGCGGTTCGAGCAGGCCAAAGGCGGGACGCTCTTTCTCGACGAGATAGGCGATATGCCGGCCGAGGCGCAGACGCGCCTCCTCAGGGTGCTGCAGGAAGGCGAATACAACGCGGTCGGCGGCCGCGTGCCGATCCGGGTGGATGTCCGCATCATCGCCGCCACCCATCGCGATCTGCCACAGCTGATTCGCCAGGGTTTGTTCCGCGAGGATCTGTTCTACCGGCTTAACGTCGCGCCGATCCGGCTCCCGCCGCTGCGCGAGCGCAGCGCCGACATTCCGGCGCTGGTGCGCCATTTCACCTCGATCGCCGCGCGTGAAGGCTTGCCACTCAAATCGATCGACGAGGCGGCAATGGAGCGGCTACGCCGCTATCGCTGGCCGGGAAATGTGCGCGAGCTGGAAAATATGGTGCGTCGTCTGGCCGCCCTCTATTCGCAGGAAGTCATCGGCCTCGATGTCGTTGAGGCTGAACTGGCTGAGACGCCGCCGCCGGCAGCGGTACGGGCAGAATCCGCGAGCGGCGAGGGCCTCGCGGCTGCAGTCGAACGCCACATCACCGATTATTTCGCAGCGCACCGTGGCACCCAACCGGCTGCCGGGCTTTACGACCGGGTGCTGCGCGAGATCGAGCGTCCGCTCATTGTAGCAACGCTCGGGGCGACCCGCGGCAACCAGATCAAAGCCGCCCATCTGCTCGGCCTCAACCGCAATACGCTGCGCAAGAAGATCCGCGAATTGGACATCCCGGTCGTCCGCGGCCTAAAATAGGCCGACGCCGCACGGTTGCTGCTGTGTTCCACCGGTCGGCGGAACGGGCCTCGCCGAGGGCGGGCGTCAGCGGAGCCTCGTTCGGCGGCTATTTCGGCAAGGATTGGTGAATGAGCCTGACGCGACAGGTCCGCACCTGGGCCGGCGGCATTGGCCTGTGGCGCAAGGGGGTGGTCGCGCTCGCGGCGGCGGCGCTGACGTCGGGGATCGCGACGTATATGGCGCTGACCGGCGCGCCGCCATTCGCGCACCGCCCGGGCGCGGTTTTGACGCTGCTCAATCTCGATCTGGTTTTGCTGCTCGCCTTGGCGGCGATCGTCGCGAAGCGGCTGATCGAAGTGTGGGCGGAACGCCGACGCGGGCTCGCCGGTTCGCGGCTGCAGATCCGCCTGGTCGGGCTGTTCAGCCTTATCGCCGTCTTACCGACGATCATCGTTGCGGTGTTTTCATACCTGTTCTTCGGCTCCGGCCTCGAAAACTGGTTCGGCGACAAGGTGCGCACCGCGATCACCGAGTCGGTCGCGGTGGCCGACGCCTACGTCAAGGAGCACCAGCAAGCGATCCGCGCCGACGCGCTGGCGATGGCCGCCGACCTCAACCGCTCGGCCTCCTCGTTTCAGCTCAATCCTCAATACCTCGGGCCAGCGCTGACCGCCCAGGCGGCGATGCGCGGGCTGACCGAAGCGGCGGTCCTCGATCGCAACGGGACGATGCTGGCGCGCACCGGCCTCATGTTTGCGCTCGGCTTCGAAGACGTCAGCAAAGACGCGCTGCGCCGCGCCCAGCAGGGCGAAGTCGTGATCATTACCGACGACCAGGAAGAGCGGGTGCGCGCGCTCGTCCGGCTCGACGAATTCAGCGATCTCTACCTCTACGTCGGACGGTTTATCGAACCGCGGGTGCTCGCCCATCGCGATGAAACGCATCTCGCGGCGGCGCAGTATGAACAGCTCCAAGGCCAGCGTTCCGGACTGCAGATCAAGTTCGCGGTCATCTATATCGTGGTCGCGATGCTGGTCCTGGCCGCGGCCATCGCGATCGGCATCCACTTCGCCGCCCAGCTCGCCGATCCGATCAGCCGGCTCGTCGGGGCGGCCGAGCGGGTCAGCGCCGGCGATCTGTCCGCTCGGGTTCCCGAAGGCGAAAAGGACGACGAGCTGGTGTCGCTCAGCCGCGCCTTCAATCGGATGACATACCAGATCCAGAGCCAGCAGCGCGAGTTGATCGATGCCAACCGCCAACTGGACGAGCGGCGGCGGTTCACCGAAACGGTGCTGACCGGGGTTTCCGCCGGGGTCATCGGCCTCGACCGCGGCGGCCGCATCTACCTGCCCAACCGGTCGGCCTCGGCGCTGCTCGACGTCGATCTCGATCTGTCGATCGGGCAGGACCTCGCCGAAGTCGCGCCCGAAATGGCCGAGCTCCTCAAGCAATCCGCGCGGCGCCCGGACCGGCTGGCGCAGGCGCAGGTCCAGATCGCTGGCGCCAACAGCATGCGCACGCTCCTTGTTCGCATCGCCGCCGAGCCTGACGCCGAGCAGGATGGGGGCGAGATCGGTGGTTTTGTCGTCACCTTCGACGACATCACCGAGCTACTGTCGGCTCAGCGCAAGGCCGCCTGGGCCGATATCGCCCGCCGCATCGCGCACGAGATCAAGAACCCGCTGACCCCGATCCAGCTCTCGGCCGAGCGTCTGCGCCGCAAATACCTGAAGGATATCAAGAAGGATCCCGAGACCTTCCGCATCTGCACCGATACGATCATCCGGCACGTCGAGGATATCGGCCGGATGGTCGACGAATTCTCGTCGTTCGCCCGGATGCCGGCGCCGGTGCTGAAACCCGAAGACCTGACGACGATTGTCGAGCAGGCGGTCTTCCTGGAGCGCACCGCGCATCCTAAGATTGCCTTTGAGACCCATTTTGCCACGCATCCGGTGCCGCTGCGCTGCGATGCGCGCCTCGTTGGGCAGGCGTTGATCAACATCATCAAGAACGCGATCGAATCGATCGAGAGTCGAATCGTCGAGAGCGGGCCCTCTCCGCCGGGCCAGGTCGTCGTGACAGTTGAGGCCGACGGCCCGATTGCGGTCACCATCGACGATAATGGCAAAGGCCTGCCGCGGCACGGTCGCGAGCGCCTGACCGAGCCTTATGTCACGACCCGCGCGAAAGGTACCGGGTTGGGCCTCGCCATCGTGAAGAAGATCATGGAAGATCATCAGGGAGAGTTGATTTTGTCGGATCGCAAGACGGGGGGCGCTCGGGTGCGGCTGGTTTTCACCGGCGATGTGCACGCCACCAGCCACGCCGGCTCATCCGCAGTGCGAGCGGAGTTGAATTCGGTCAGCCATGGCGCATGACATCCTGATCGTAGACGACGAAGCCGACATCCGGATGCTGATCGCCGGGGTGTTGCGGGACGAGGGCTACGCGACGCGCGACGCCGCCGACAGTAGCGAGGCGCTCGCCGCGATCCAGGCGCGCCAGCCCACCCTCGTCGTCCTCGACATTTGGCTGCAAGGCAGCGAACTCGACGGCATTGGCATCCTACGCCGGCTGCACGCCGAGATGCCGTCCGTGCCGGTGGTGATGATCAGCGGACATGGGACGATCGAGACCGCGGTCGAGGCAATCAAGATCGGCGCCTACGATTTCATCGAGAAGCCGTTCAAGAGCGGGCGCCTTTTGCTCGTCGTCGCGCGCGCTATCGAGGCGGCGCAGCTCCGCCGTGAAAATGCCGAATTGAAGTTGCGCGCCGGCGGCGAACTCGATCTGGTCGGCGCCTCACCGGCGATCAACCAGCTGCGCCAGCAGATCGAGCGGGTGGCGCCAACCGGCAGCCGGGTCCTCATCACCGGGGCGCCGGGTTCGGGCAAGGAGGTGGTCGGGCGCTTATTACATGCGCACTCGCGCCGTGCCGCGGGGCCGTTTGTCCCGGTCAATTGCGCGACGATGCGGCCCGACCGGCTGGAGATTGAGCTTTTCGGCAGCGAGGCGAGCAATGACGGCGTCCCGCGCAAGGTCGGCACGTTCGAGCGCGCGCATGGCGGGACCCTGTTTCTCGACGAGGTCGCCGATATGCCGCTCGAGACCCAGGGCAAGATCGTGCGCGCCTTGCAGGAACAGACCTTCGAGCGGGTAGGGGGATCGAGCCGGGTCGAGGTCGATGTCCGCGTCGTCGCCTCGTCCAACCGCGAGTTGTCGGCCGAGATCGCGGCCGGGCGCTTTCGCGAGGACCTGTTCTATCGGCTGAACGTGGTGCCGATCCGGGTGCCGGCGTTGCGCGAGCGGCGCGAGGATATCCCGCTCCTGGCGCGCCATTTCGTGCAGCGCGGGGCGGAGGCGGCGCGGATTGCGGCGCGCGACTTCGGCGAGGACGCGCTGGCGGCGTTGCAATCCTACACCTGGCCGGGGAATGTGCGGCAATTGCGCAATGTCGTCGACTGGCTCCTGATCATGGCGCCGGGTGAGACGAGCGAGCCGGTGCGCGCCGACATGTTGCCCAACGAGATCACCGCGATCGCGCCGAGCGTCGTCAAATGGGACAAGGGCAGCGAGATCATGACCCTGCCGCTGCGCGATGCGCGCGAAGTCTTCGAACGCGAATACCTCTTGGCCCAGGTCACCCGCTTCGGCGGCAACATCTCGCGCACCGCGGCCTTTGTCGGGATGGAGCGCTCGGCCTTGCACAGGAAGCTCAAGTCCTTGGGCGTCTTCGGCAACGACCGCCCGCTCAAGGTCGGGACGTGATGCTTAGTAGCGGCTGATCGATGTCGCGCATTGCCTATGTTGCCGGCCAGTATGTGATGCATCGCCAAGCGGCGGTGCATATCGAGGACCGCGGCTTCCAATTCGCCGATGGCGTTTATGAGGTGATCGCAGTCAGGGGCGGGGGCCTTGTCGATGCCGAGCGACATCTATACCGGCTCAAGCGCTCGCTCGGCGAGTTGCGCATCCCAGCGCCGCTCGGCGACGCCGCCATCAACATCGTCCTGCGCGAGGTCATCCGCCGCAACGGGGTCGATACCGGCATCGTCTATCTGCAGATCACCCGCGGCGGCGCGCCGCGGGACCATGCCTTTCCGAAAGCGGTGAAGCCCACTCTCGTTGTGACCGCGCGGCGCTCGCGCCTGCCCGATCCGCGGCTCGGCGAAGACGGCATCGCGATCATCACGATCCCCGATATCCGCTGGCAGCGCTGTGACATCAAATCGGTTGCGCTCATTGCCAATGTGCTCGGCAAGCAGCAGGCTCGGGAAGCGGGGGCCTATGAAGCCTGGCAGGTCGACCACGCCGGGAACATCACCGAAGGCACCTCGACCAATGCCTGGATCGTGACCGCGGAAGGAGCCGTGGTGACCCGCGCCGCCGACACCGCGATCCTCAATGGCGTCACCCGCCTCGCCATCTTCGACATCATCCGCCGCGAGGGATACGAGGTGGTCGAGCGGCCGTTCACGGTCGAGGAGGCGAAGCGGGCGCGGGAAGCCTTCCTTACCAGCACTACTGCCGACCTCCTGCCGGTTGTGCGGATCGACGGCGCACCGGTCGGCGAGGGGAAACCTGGCCCGCTTGGGCAAAAGCTGCGCGCGGCTTATGTCGCGCATGCCGCGGCTCCCGCGTGAGCGGCCCGTCACTCATCCCCGACGCCGCGCCGCCGTTCCGGCGGCCTCGCGCCATCCTCTTCGATTGGGACAACACGCTCGTCGACAGCTGGGCGACGATCCACGAGGCCCTCAATTTCCTGATGCGCGCGATGGGGAAGCCCGAATGGTCTCTGGCTGAGACACATCAGCGGGTGCGGCTCAGCCTGCGCGAGGCCTTTCCGCCGATTTTCGGCGAGCGCTGGGAGGAGGCGCGGGAGATCTATCTCGGCAGGTTCCGGGAGATCCATCTCGACCGACTGACCGCGCTGCCGGGCCGCGAGAGGATGCTGCGGGCCCTTGCCGACCAGGAGATGTTTCTGGGCGTGGTCAGCAACAAGACCGGCGAATTGCTGAGGCGCGAGGTCGCCCAGCTCGGCTGGTCCGATTTTTTCGGCAGCATCGTCGGGGCAGGGGATGCGGTCGTCGACAAGCCGGCCCGCGAGCCGGTCCATCTGGCGCTGGCGCCAAGCGGGGTGCCGGCGGGCGCGGATGTATGGTTTGTCGGTGACACCGCGATCGACATGGAATGCGCCAGAAATAGCGGCTGCGTCGCCGTGCTGCTCGGCTATGGCGCCGCGCCGGCGGAGTTTGCGCGCTTCGCCCCCGATCTGTCATTTGCCGACGAGAGCGGCCTCTTTCACTTGCTGGAGGGGTTGCGATTCGGTACCCCGCGCCCATCTTCCTAGGCGATACGACGGCTGCCCACGCTTCTCCGCTTATCCTTCGAGCCGCCCGCCCCGGCTCCAAAAACGATGGGGGGACCACCCATGCCGACCGAGAAATCGCAAAACGTGCAGGATGTATTCTTAAACCATGTCCGTAAGAACAAGACCCCGGTGACGGTGTTTCTGGTGAACGGGGTCAAGCTGCAGGGGATCATCACCTGGTTCGACAATTTTTGCCTGCTGCTGCGGCGTGACGCGCATTCGCAGCTCGTTTACAAGCACGCAATATCGACGGTCATGCCGGCGCAGCCGATCCAGCTGTTCGACGGCGGCAAGGAGCCTGACGAACTCTGAACCGCAGCGCCCCATCACCGGCCGCACCGACCAGCCGCGCCCTCGTCATCCATCCGGCGGCGAAACCGGCCGCCGCCCGCCGTTCCGAGATCCCGGGGCGATCCAATGATGGCCGTCTCGACGAGGCGGTTGCGCTGGCGCGGGCGATCGAACTTGACATCGTGCGCGCCGAGATCGTGCGGGTCGCGCGGCCAGTACCGGCGACATTGTTCGGCAGCGGCAACGTCGAGATGCTGCGCGGGATCATCGCCGACAACACGATCGGGCTGGTCATCGTCGACGCCGCGCTGAGCCCGGTGCAGCAGCGCAACCTCGAGCGGCGCTGGCAGGCCAAGGTGATCGATCGCACCGGACTCATTCTCGAAATCTTCGGGGCGCGCGCCCGCACCCACGAGGGCCGCCTGCAGGTCGAGCTGGCGGCGCTGTCGTACCAGCGCTCGCGGCTGGTGCGCTCGTGGACGCATCTCGAACGCCAGCGCGGCGGCTTCGGCTTTATGGGCGGGCCGGGCGAGAGCCAGATCGAGATCGACCGCCGCCTCATTGGCGAGCGCATCGTGCGCCTCAAGCGCGAGCTTGACGGCGTCAAACGCACCCGCGGGCTGCATCGCGAGGCGCGCCGGCGGGTGCCGTACCCGGTCATCGCGCTGGTCGGCTACACCAACGCCGGAAAATCGACGCTGTTCAACCGACTGACGCGCTCGGCGGTCGGCGCCGAGGACATGCTGTTCGCCACCCTCGACCCGACGATGCGCCGTTTGGGGCTACCCTCGGGCAAGCAGGCTATCCTCTCGGACACGGTCGGTTTCATCTCCGATCTGCCGACCCATCTCGTCGCCGCGTTCCGCGCCACCCTCGAAGAGGTGACCGAGGCCGATCTCGTCGTCCATGTCCGCGACGCCCATCATCCCGACAGCGCGGCCCAGAAGGACGATGTGCTCGCCGTGCTCGGGGATCTCGGCCTTGGCGCGCCCCCCGAGGCGAGCTCGGACGACGGCACCGTCGAAGAGGGGCTGATCGAGGTCCTGAACAAGATCGATCTGTTCGGTCCGGCCGAGCGGGCGAGCCTGATCAACCAGACGCAGCGCAACATCCAGAGCGTCGCCGTGTCGGCGGCGACCGGGGAGGGGTGTGAGGAGTTGCTGCGGCTGATCGAGCGCCGCCTTGAAAATGGGGCGCGGGCGGTGCGGCTCGATGTGCCCTTGAGCGACGGCCAGACCCTGGCCTGGATCTATGCCCATGGCGAGGTCATGGGCCGGCGCGACGATGGCGAGGCCGCACACCTCTCCGTGCGTCTGTCGGAGGCCGATCTCGGGCGATTACGGCATCGGCAGCGGATACATTAAAAAGAATAACCACGGAAGCCCGAAGGGCACGGAGAAACCAACAGATTCTGTCACCCCGGCGAAAGCCAGGATCTAGGGTGGAAATGGGTCCCGGCTTTCGCCGAGATAACAACTATATTCGTTTTATTCGCCCGTTTCCTTCGTACGTTCGTGGTAAACCTTGGCTTCTTTTTTCTTAACCTCCAGCCAAAGCGCTTCCAGCGCGTCGAGGTCGCGGTCGATGCGGCGTTCGCCGGCCAATGCCTCGACCTGGCGGAAGCGGCGCTCGAATTTCGCGGTGGCGCGCCGCAGCGCGGTTTCGGGTTCGACCTCGAGCTTGCGGGCGAGATTGGCGACGGCGAACAGGAGGTCGCCGATTTCCTCCTCGATCGCCGCCGGCGCACCATTGCTATCGAGCTCGGCTTCGAGTTCGGCGATCTCCTCGGCGATCTTCGGGATGACCGCGCGCGCGTCGGGCCAATCGAAGCCGATCCGCGCGGCGCGGCGCGAGATTTTCGCGGCGCGCAGCAGCGCGGGCAGGGCGAGCGCCACCCCGTCGACGACGCTTGCGGTGCCGTCTTTCGCCCGCCGTTCGGCCGCCTTGTGCGCCTCCCAGGCTTCGTTCTGCGCCGCGACCGATACAATTACGGCGTCGCCGAAGACATACGGGTGCCGGCGCACCATCTTGTCGGCGATCGCGGCGGCGACGTCATCGAACGCGAAATGTCCTTCCTCCTCGGCCATGCGGGCGTGAAACACGACCTGCAACAACAGATCGCCGAGTTCGTCCTTGAGCGCGGCCATGTCGGCGTGCTCGATCGCATCGGCGACCTCGTAGGCCTCCTCGATCGTATAGGGTGCAATCGTCGTGAAATCCTGCTCGCGGTCCCACGGGCAGCCGCGCTCGGGATCGCGCAGCCGGGCCATGATCGCGATGAGGCGGTCGATGGGGCGGGTCATCACTCGATCCATAGCTGGCGGCGCTTGTGCCAATCCTCGATCGACAATTCCGGGTAGCCGTCATAGCACGAATCATTGGGGCCGATTTGCGGCTCGACCCAGCTCGCCTTGTCGCGTAGCAAGAGGTGCACAGTAGCGGGCGGCACCGGGAGCGGCGTGTCGATCGCCGAGGCGAACGGGTGGACGAGCTCCGGCCACGATTTGTCGCTGACCCACAAGGGTGCACCACAACGGCGGCAGAAATGCCGCGCGGCCGACCCCGGAACGCCGTCGATCACGGCGTGCCAGATGCGGATCGCGCGGCGGCCTTGCACCTTAAGTGTGTCGGCCACCCCCATGATATTAATTGCATATCCGCCACCGCCGGCACTCTTCCTACAGATCGAGCAATAGCACCGCTGGTAGGGGTAGGGGGTGTGGCTGTCGAGCGAGAAACGGACCGCGCCGCAGCGGCACGAGCCTTCCAGACGGATCGGCATGAGGCTACTCCGCGATCAGCTGTTTTTTGAGGAAGATGCGCTGGTGGTCGGGCGGATAATCGAGACGCGCAAACTCCTGGTAGCCGAGCTTCCGGTAAAACTCGGGCGCCTGGAACGAAAACGTGTCGAGCCAGGCCGAATGGCAGCCGAGGGCTGCGCCGCGTCGCTCGGCCTGCGCCAGCAGCCCGCGCCCGATCCCGCCACGGCGCAAATCGGCATGTACCCATAAGAGATTGACGAATAGCCAGCCGGCGTAGATGTGACCGATCAGCCCGGCGCGAATCTCGCCCGCATCGCGGCGCACGAAAATCCCGAAATAGTCGTAGGAATTGTCGCGGAGGAACGCCGCGTTGTATGCGCCGAGGCCATCGTCGACGAAGTCGCGGTCTTCCCAGGTCGGGTTCTGCTCGACGCTGAGGCGAAGCCCGGGCGGCAATTGCATCGCAATCTCGGTCCGATGCGGGCGGATAGCACCCACGTTACCCCGTGGCGAGTGGTTCGTCGGCGGATAGGGAGCGATGGATCCCAACGGCGAGATTACGCGGTGAGACCTCAACCCTAATATCGCATAATATATATTATGGAAAATCTTTGGCGATATTGCATTTGACATACCCAATTCGCGTGGTGTATGTTTTCTTTCAAGGAGATAGACCGCCATGCCTAATCCCGTTCTTAACCATCCTCGGTTCCACGATGAGCAAGCCGCCTACGATTGGATTGAGGCAATCGTTTGGGCGGACGGGCGCGTCTGCCCACATTGCGGCGTGGTCGATGACAGCGGAAAGCTCCAAGGCAAGACGACGCGGATTGGCCTGTATAAGTGCTATGCCTGCCGCAAACCCTTCACCGTCAAGATCGGAACCATCTTCGAGGATAGCCACGCGCCGCTGAATGTCTGGCTCCAGGCGATGTATATGCTGTGCTCCTCCAAGAAAGGCTTCAGCACGAATCAGCTGGCGCGCGCTCTTGGCGTTCACCTGAAAACCGCGTGGCACATGAGCCATCGTATCCGGCTCGCGATGGACGGCAGTAGCGGTTCCGGGCCAATTGGCGGCGCTGGCAAGATCGTCGAGGCGGATGAGACTTTCATCACCAAGTCGCCCAAGACCCGGCGCAAGGTTGGCGAGCGTGCCGATGTGCAGGTGCTGAGCCTCGTCGAGCGCGGCGGCCCGCTCCGCTCGGTGTTTCTTGACCACGGCACCGTCCGGCCCGCCCTTTACCGGCATTTCGATTTCAAGAGCCGTCTCTATACCGATGGCGCACAGCACTACGTCAAGCTGCTGCCTGTGGGCCAGCACGAAAGCGTTGACCATTCCAAAGAGGAATGGGTGCGGAAGCTGCCGGACGGCACAAAGGTCCATACCAACACCCTCGAAGGCTTCTTCTCGATCTTCAAGCGGGGCATGGTCGGCGTCTACCAGCATTGCAGCGAGGCTCATTTGCATCGCTACCTGGCCGAGTTCGATTTCCGCTACAACAATCGGGTCGCAAACGGGATCAGCGACGAAGAGCGCACGGATCGCGCGATCCGTGGTATCGTCGGGAAAAGGCTCACCTATCGCGAGACCGTCAATGCCACGAAAGCCAAAACGGCTCGGTGAACAATCGAAGCGGATCATCGATTTCGCCGACCAGATCGGCGCCGTTGCGACCGAGGAGGAGTTTCAACGGGTTTTTCGGCGGGTTGTGCCGCCTGCGGGGGTAACTGGCCGGTCTGGCTCGGATCCTCGGAAGAAGCAGCCCCGGAAGAAGCTGGCGAAGTAGAAGAGGGAAGATTCAACTGCGAGAACATCGCCGTCATTGCGTCATTCAGCTTACCCTCGATGATGGCGATATCATTTTCACGCCGCCGCTCCTCTTCTTCATAATGTGCGGCAATTACCTCTATTAGCTCCTTTGGTACAGGTTGGACGCCGACATTTTTATTTATAAAATAATAGTCGCTTTCACTTCCCACACCGGGCGCAATCTCGGCTTGTTTTTTTGCTCGATAGAGTATCGGAATGGCTCTGAAATAAGTTGTTAGCTTTTGATACTTCGAAAACATGAGATAGGATTTGGCATGCCCGCTACCCATGCCGATTGCTGCGAAATTTATGTCGTGGTGGTGCGTCAAGATACCTTCGCCATCTATTTGAAAAATATATCCGAGGTTACCATTGCAGCCTACCACTAATGCCTCTACCTCCAGTGTATGCGTTCGCAATTCATTTGTAATATCTACTACGATTTGCGGTAACATGGTTTTTTGATTGTGGATAAACGAATGTTCGTCGAGACCTAACGGCGCGAGATAGAGCGAAACAGCACGCTGCCTGCGGCGCGGCAAACAGGGTGAGAGGCGCGCGTCAATCTGGATGAGAAACTGTCGCCGGATGCGTGACGGCAGGAGGGCGTAGCCCGACTGACGTTGCGAATCCGGCGAACGGCGTGGTCCTGA
>JBARKH010000323.1:0-5322 GCA_049801295.1 Allostellaceae bacterium
CGGCTCGGCGACGGGCTCGCCGTCACCGTGCCGTCATCGCGTCCCGGCGCCCCGGGATGACGGCAACGCCGAATCCGGATCCGACGGGCTCTTAGAGCGGTATCCGATCGAGTTGCACCGCGCTCACCCCCTCCCAAACCCTCCCCCATCCAGGGGGAGGGCCTCTATCTGCGCTCCCCCTGGATGGGGGCGGGTCGGGGTGGGGGTGATGCGGGCCGAGTGCGTCGCGCCAATCGAAGACCGTTCTATATCGCGGCTTCGCTCTCGAGGTCGAAGAAGTGCAGCCGGTGGGGGTTGACCGCGAGGCGCACGTGCTCGTGCACCTTGGAGCCGACTGTGGGATCGACCGCGGCGACCATCATTCCGTCCCCGACCGCGACGTCGAGCAGGATCTCGGAACCGAGCCGCTCGATCACCTCGACAACGGCCTCGATGCTCATATCAATGGGATCGGCATCGGTGGCGAGGCGCAGATCCTCGGGCCGGATGCCGAACGCCACCTCCTTGCCCGAAGCGGAGCCGAGGCGGTCGGCAAGCGCGGCCGGAACCTTGAGGCGAATGCCGTCGCTCACCGCCCACAACGCCCCGTTTTCCGCGGCGATATGCACGGTCGCGAAATTCATCGCCGGCGACCCGATAAACCCGGCGACGAAGAGGTTGGCGGGCTGGTTATAGAGCTGCAGAGGGTCGCCGACCTGCTGCACCCGCCCGTCGCGCATCACGACGACGCGGTCGCCCAGGGTCATCGCCTCGACCTGGTCGTGCGTCACATAGATCGCCGTGGTGCCGAGCCGCTCGTGCAGCTTTTTGAGTTCGACCCGCATCTGGACGCGCAGTTTGGCGTCGAGGTTCGATAACGGCTCGTCGAACAGAAAGACCCGCGGGTGGCGCACAATCGCGCGGCCCAAGGCGACGCGCTGGCGCTGCCCGCCGGAGAGCTGGCGCGGCTTTCGTTTCAGATATTCCTGGATGCCGAGGATCTCAGCCGCTTCCTGCACCCGCTTCTGGATTTCGGGCTTCTCGAACTTCCGCATTTTGAGCCCGAAGGCCATGTTGTCGTAGACGCTCATATGCGGGTAGAGCGCGTAATTCTGGAACACCATCGCGATGTCGCGGTCCATCGGCGCCAGATCGTTGACGACCGTGTCGTCGATGAGGATGCGCCCCGAGGTGATGCTTTCGAGCCCGGCCACCATGCGCAACGTCGTCGTCTTGCCGCAGCCCGAGGGGCCGACGAGGACGACGAACTCCTGGTCGCGGATCTCGAGGTTGACGTCGATGACGGCGTGGACCTCGTCATACTTCTTGTTGAGGCTGCGCATGACGACTTGGGCCATCGAGTTATCCCTTTACCGACCCGGTGATGCCGGAAACGTAATGTTCGACAAAGAACGAGTAGACAAAGGCCACCGGGATCGATCCCAACAGCGCGCCGGCCATCAGTTCGCCCCAATAGAACACATCGCCCCGCACCAGTTCGGAGGTGACGCCGACCGGCACGGTCTTCTGGTCGGGCGAGGACAGAAAGACGAGCGCATAGAGAAACTCGTTCCACGACAGCGTGAAGGCAAAGATGCCGGCCGAGAGGATGCCCGGCAGCGCGATCGGAAAGACAATGTAGAGCATCGCCTTCCAACGCGTCGCGCCGTCGATCCGGGCACATTCCTCCAATTCCTTCGGGATCGACTTGAAATATCCCATCATCAGCCAGGTGCAGAACGGGATGAGGAATGTCGGGTAGGTCAGGATCAAGGCCCAGGGCGTGTCGCCGAGATGGAAGTTGCGGATGATGTCGGCCAATGGAATGAAGAGGAGCGTCTGCGGCACGAGGTAGGTAATGAAGATCCCCGTGCCGATGCTGCCGGCGAACGGAAACTTGAGGCGCGACAGCGCATAGCCGGCGAAGAGGCCGCAAATCAGCGAGATCACTGTCGAGACCGTGGCGATGATCATCGTGTTCATCATCCACGTGGTGAACAGCGTCTCTGTCAACAGATCGCGGATGTGTTCGAGCGTCGGATGGAGGGTCCAGAACGGGGTGTAGTTGGGCCCGTTCCACGGGTGGTAGAGCTCGCGGTCCGGGCGCACCGTCGTCACGATCATCCAGTAGAACGGGAAGAGCAGCCCAACGATGAAGAGAGTCAGCGGGGTGTGGAAAAACACCCAGCGGCGCCAGCGCGCTCCTTCAATCATGGCTCAGCGTCCAACATGCAATGATTTCGTCACCCCCGCGAAAGCGGGGGCCCAGGGCAGGCGGTCCAGCCCTAGCTCGCCTGGATTCCCGCTTTCGCGGGAACGACGGATGGAATTCATGGCTCAGAAGGTCTCCACGCGGCGGATGTACAAAAGCTGGATGATGACGACGAGCAGGAGCACCGGGAAGATCGCCAGTGATATCGCCGCCCCTTCGCTGAGGAGCCCGGTGCCGACGCCGATCTGGTAGGCATAGGTCGCGAACAGCTGGGTGGCGTTGGCCGGCCCGCCGCCGGTCAAGACATAGACCAGCTGGAAGTCGGCAAAGGTCTGGATGACCGAGAACAGCACGATCACCATCGTCACCGGCAACAACAATGGCCAGGTCACATGGCGGAAGCGCTGCCACGCCCGGGCGCCGTCGATCGCGGCGGCTTCGTGCAATTCCGGGCTGATCGTCTGCAGGCCCGCCAACAGGCTGATCGCGTAAAACGGCACGCCGCGCCACACATTGACAATGATCACCGAGATCATCGCCAGATTGGGGTCGCCCAGCCAATTGATCCGGTCGTGGATGACGTCGAGGTGGAAAAGCATCCAGTTGATCACACTGAAGGTGGGGTCGAACATCCACTTCCAGGCGAAGGTCGACAGCACGGTCGGGATGATGAACGGCAACAGGATGAAGGCGCGGGCGAAGGCTTTGCCCCGGAAGTGGCGGTTGAGCAACAGCGCCAGCCACAACCCGAGCACGAGCTTAAAAATCGTCGTGACGAAGGTGTAGAGAAAGGTGTTGTAGACCGCGGTGCGGAAGATGTCGTCGTGCCACAGCACGTCGAAATTCGCCAGGCCGACGAAATGGCCGGGAATGCCGACCTTGGCGTCGGTGACCGACAGCATCACGCCCTTGACGAACGGATAGGCGATAAAGAGGCCCAAGAGCACGATCGTCGGCAGTAGGAGGCAGGAGGCGAGCCAGCGCTCGTCTTCCAGGAGCCGGGTGATCGGCCCGCGCTTCGGGGTGGCGACGTAGGTTCTGCGGGTTACCGCCTCAATCGTGGCCATGCTGAGCTCTCTTCGGCGGGAGTCGTGCGTTTCGGCGCAAATCTCGACCGGGTCGCCATGCACTTTTCAGGCGAATTCTTTAGAGGCAACCGCGATAGAGCACAAGGGCGCTAGGTCAGCCCCTGCCATGTCAATCCGCGATCACCAACCGCCGGCCAGTTCGCCGACGACGCCCCGATCCGTGCCGGCCCGGTGGACTTTGCCGCCGGCCCACGGGTATCGTTAGACCCCCAACCTGCCAGAGAGGCCGCAATGTCCCAAAGCGCATCGAGCCCGGCAAGCGACACGCTGATGTGGAATTTCAAGTTGCTCGGGCACCACACGCTCGACGGTTTTGGCGGGATGGGCGAGGGCATGTCGATGCAGTTCGCCAAGGATGGGCGGCGCATCCTGTGGCTGGCGCATGAAAGCGCGCCGAAGAATTTCACGGCGGTCGATGTCTCCAATCCCCGGTCGCCGAGAATCGTCGCCCGCGCCGACCTGCCGCAATCGCATATGCGCTCGAACTCGCTGGAGACCGTCGGCGACATCATGGCGATCGCCTATCAGACGCAGAAGGTCGGCCTCCAGCCCGCCGGCTTCGAGCTGTTCGACATCTCGGTGCCCGAAACGCCAAAGCGGATCGCCTTTGTCGACCAGTCGGGGCCGACCTCCCGCGGCGTCCACCAGCTGTGGTTCGCCGACGGCGAATACATCCACATGAGCTCGGGCTCGCCCGATTCGAAGCCAACCCACCCCAAGGACGACCAGTTCTACCAGTGCTGGGACGTCAAAAACCCGTCAAAGCCGACCGAAGTCGGCCGCTGGTGGTTGCCGGGCACGCAGGAGGGCGACAATGTCGCCCCTCCCAAGCGCCACCCCGAGGGCAACGACAGTGGCTTCCGCCCGCACAACACCAACGTCTATCCCGAGCGGCCGGACCGGGTTTACATGGGCTACATCGATGGCGGGATGATCATCCTCGACATCGCCGACAAGGCGCACCCGAAGATGGTCTCGCGCTGGGACTACCACCCGCCGAACGTCGGCTTCACCCACACGGTCGTGCCGTTTTTCGAGCGCAACCTCCTCGTTGTCAGCGACGAATGCACCCGCAACGACGGGGCGGACTGGCCAAAGCTGGTGTGGATCGTCGACATCCGCACCGAGGAAAACCCGGTGCCGATTTCAACTTGCCCCTTGCCGCCCGTGGAGAGCTTCGCCCGGCGCGGCGGCCGGTTCGGCGCGCATAATCTGTGGGAGAACCTGCCCAAGGCCAATTGCTGGAAATCGGACCGCATCGTCTTCGGCACGTTCTTCAACGGCGGCCTCAGAGCCTACGACACCTCGAACCCCTACCAGCCGGCGGAGGTTGCCTATTTCGTGCCGCAGGTGGCGAACGCGCCGACCGGGGCCTGCCAGATCAACGATGTCTTTGTCGACGACCGCGGCATCGTCTTCTGCGTCGACCGCCACGTCGGCGGCCTCTACGCGCTGGAGATGGATTTTTAGGGGAGCGATACCGAGCAGCGCGCGTCCTTCGAGGCGCGGCCTATGGCCGCTCCTCAGGATGAGGAAGATTTGTGCGTGAAATTAGAGACCCGCCTCATCCCGAGGAGCTCGCGAAGCGGGCGTCTCGAAGGACGCACAGCGCCGAACCAAGCTGATGTCGAATATTGAAAGCGGGTTCGCCGAGCTCTTCTCCGGCGCCGAGTCGTTGCCGTTCGGGCGGCGCCAGCGTCGTGTGCGGGGCGCCCGCATTCCCGTCACCATCGTCACCGGATTTCTCGGCTCCGGCAAGACGACGCTGATCCGCGAGTTGCTGGCGACGCCCGAAGGCGCCAACACCGCGCTCGTCATCAACGAATTCGGCGAAATCGGGATCGACCAGGCCCTGTTGCGCGCCTCAAGCGATGCGACTGTGCTCCTCGGCAATGGCTGCGTCTGCTGCGCGGTGCGCACCGATTTGCAGGAGAGCCTGCGCGCCCTCTTCGCCGACCGCGCGCGGGGCGCCGTGCCGAGCTTTGAGCGCGTCGTCATCGAAACCAGCGGCCTCGCCGATCCCGGCCCGGTGTTGCAGACCTT
>JBARKH010000324.1:0-6124 GCA_049801295.1 Allostellaceae bacterium
GGAGCGGCGCGGCTGGCGAGCGCTGAGGGCCGCTCGCCGCGCGCCAGCCGTCCCGCAATAGGAGCGAACAGGTCGCGGCCGTGAAAGCTCGCCGACAGGGCCGGCGGCCGCCACGTGATCTCCCAACAGCAGGGGTTCTTGGCGCGGCGCAGCACCAGTTCGAACAGGCCGTTGTCCGGCCCGACATAGACGCGGCCGGCGGCCTCGGCGATCAAGCCGGGCCGCGCGCTGCCGACCCCGGGATCGACGACGCACAAGAGCACTGTCCCGGCCGTAAACCATGCGGCATAGGCCGCCAGGAGATAAGCTGCAGGCTTGGGCTTGCCGGCCGGAGCATCGGCAAAAAGCTGGATTATGGGCACGCCGGGCGCGCCCTCCTGCAGGATCGCCCGGACCTGCCCGGTATAGGGGCCGGCGAGGCCGAAATCGGTGAAGAGCACGATCATGGGGCGACTATGGCGCGGCCATCCTCTCCGCGGCAAGCCGGCCAACACCGGGCGGTTCTTGAAAAACTCGCGAGTTTGCGTATCGTCGCCCCCGTTGGGGAGCTTGAGCATTGGGGGACAGTATGAAAAAGGTGGTTCTGCTCGCGGCGCTAGTCGCGGCCTTGGCGCTACAGCCGGCCTTGGCGGCAAAAAAAGCGGCGAGCAGCTGTTATTCGCCGAGCGCGGCGGAAGCCGACGCGGGGCTGCGCTACATGAACGATCTGATGATCGTCAGCTCGGTGTGCCAGGACACTGTTTATGCCGAATTCCGGTTGCGCAACAAGGACGTGATCCTGGGGTATCAGAAGGCGCTAATGGCGCATTTCCACGGCGCCGCGGGGTTTGACCACTGGAACACCGCACTCGCCAATCAGGCGGCGCAGAAGCAGTCGGGCAACTTGCAGCTCTGCGCGCAATCGGTGGAGCTCTTGAAGCAGGCCACGAGCCTCGACCCGCAGGGGTTCCGAGCCTATGCGGCGGCTCATGCGGCGAGCGACACCGCGGTCGCCAAATGCGGGAAATAACGCGCTGAGCGCGGGCGCGGCAGCAGCGAGGCCCCCTCAGGCGTAAAGTGCCGTATAGTCGGGGAAACGTCGAACCGGAGGATTGTCATGGCGCGACTCGTCCTGGGGATGGGCACCTCGCACACACCGATGCTGAACGCGCCGCCGACCGATTGGCCGCGCTTTATCGAGCGTGATTCGCAGCGCACCAATCTGCTCGACACCGAGGGCCGGCTGACCAATTACGAAGAGCAGCTGAAGCACGCGCCAGGGGGCATCGCTGGGGAGATCACCCCCCAGCGCATGGAGGCGCGGCACAGTGCCGTCCAGGGGGCGATCTCCCGCCTCGGCGATTATCTGCGGGAAGCCAGGCTCGACGCTCTGATTGTCGCCGGCGACGATCAGGAGGAGCTTTATCACCACGAAAACATGCCGGGTATCCTCGTCTATTACGGCGAGACGATCCGCAATGTCCCGCTCGCCCCGGTGAGGGAGCCCAATTGGGGATGGCGGGCGAGCGCGCGCTGGCACGAGGAAAAGGTGCCGCGCGATTATCCGGTTCACTCCCGCCTCGCGCGCCACCTGATCGATCAGCTGATCGAGCGCGAATTCGATATCGCTGCGTCGAACGGGGTGCCCGAAGGCGAGGGCGAGGGCCACGCGGTCGGCTTCGTTCACCGGCGGATCATGCAGGAAGTCGTGCCGATCGTGCCGGTCTCGATCAACACCTACTACCCGCCCAACCAGCCGACGCCGCGGCGCTGCTATCGGCTCGGCCAGGCGATCCGCGCCGCGGTCGAATCCTATCCGGGCGACGCGCGCGTGGGCATCATTGCCTCCGGTGGCCTCTCGCATTTTGTCGTCGACGAGGCCCTCGACCGCTCGCTCTTCGACCTCTTTCGAAAGAAGGACGCCGCGGCGATCGAAGCTTTGCCGCGTGAGAAGCTCAATTCGGGCAGCTCCGAGATCCGCAACTGGATCTGCGTCGCCGGCGCGGTCGAGCATCTGTCGCTCGAATGGTCGCTCTACGAGCCTGGCTACCGCACCCCGGCCGGCACCGGCACCGGGCTCGGCTTCGCATTCTGGTCGTGAGGGGATAATCGCCATGCGCAGAAAGGACAGCGAAGACCTCGTCCGGGTCGGGCCCGGCACCGTGATGGGCGGGCTGATGCGCGAATACTGGCTGCCGGCGGCGATGTCGTCGGAACTGGAAAAGGACGGCGCGCCCGTGCGTCTCCTGCTCCTCGGCGAGCATTTGATCGCGTTTCGCGACAGCGCGGACCGGGTTGGCGTCATGGACCATCGCTGCCCGCATCGCTGCGCCTCCTTGTTCCTCGGGCGCAACGAAGAGAACGGGATACGCTGCGTCTATCACGGCTGGAAATACGACGTTGAAGGCAATTGCGTCGACACCCCGAACCTCGCCGGCAACCCCGATTTCAAAAACCGGATCAAGGCCAAGGCCTACCAGACCGTCGAGCGCAATGGCCTCGTCTGGGTCTATATGGGTGCCCGCAAAAAGGCCCCGCCCTTGCCGGAGATCGAGGCGACGCTCCTCCCCGAAACCGAGGTCACGATCAATTTCGTGCAGCGCGAATGCAACTGGCTGCAGGCATTGGAAGGCGATATCGACACCTCGCATTTCGGCTTTCTCCATGCCGGCGGGGTCGATCCCGCCGATGTCCCCGACGACAGCCTCTTCCGCTTCACGGTCACCAACCGCGCGCCCGACTATCATGTCGCCGACACCGAATGCGGCACGATGTACGCCGCTTATCGCGAGGCGTCGCCGGGCCGGACCTACTGGCGCTTTGCCAATTTCATGCTGCCGTTCTGGACCCAGACGCCGCAGGGCAAGTTCACCGAGCATCTGCACAACCGCGCCTGGGTCCCGATGGACGACACCCACACGATGTTCGTCAGCCTGATGTGGCGCCAGCACCCGCCCTCGATCGGCCCGGACAGGCAGGGCCGGATGATGCCGGGCTTCAAGCGCCAATTCGACTTTCTGCCAAACGACACGGACTGGCACGGCCGCTGGCGCCTCAGGGGCCGGCCGCTCAACGACTGGCTGGTCGACCGCGAGGCGCAAAAGAGCGGCGGCAATTATACCGGGATCGACGGCATCCACGCCCAGGATCAGGCGGTGACCGAGAGCATGGGCCCGATCACCGACCATCTCTTCGAGCATATGGCGCCGAGCGATCGCATGATCATGGCGACCCGGCGGCGCCTCTTGAAAGCGGCGCGGGCGCTGGCGAAAGACGGCACCGTGCCGCCCGGCGTCGACGATCCCTCGATCATGTATCCGGTGCGCAGCGGCGACTTTGTCACCGACGCCAAGCTCGGCTGGCGCCAAGCCTACGACCGCCAGATGCAGGCCTCGGTGCGCCCGCTGCGAGAGGCGGCGGAATAAGCGTTGAAGTCATTCCGGGGCGGCGCGGAGCGCCGAGTCCGGAACCCATGAACACAGCTCGCGGCCTGCATCGCACAATCGTCGGTGCGCCCTTTGACCGTCCGGTGTTCATGGGTTCCGGGTTCCGGCTGCGCCGGCCCCGGAATGACAATCTATCTAAATCTCACTGACAAAATCATAGAACGCGGCGAGGAAGGCGTCCTTTTGTTCGTCGAACGGGGCGTGCCCGGCGTTCGACAGCACGACGAGGCGCGAGCCGGGAATGAGCGCCTGGTATGCCTTGCCGAATTGCGGCGGCACGAGGCCGTCCTCGGCGCCCCACACGAGCAAAGTCGGCACGTCGATCCGGTGCAGCCATTTCGGCAGGCCCGGGTCGTGGAAGCGCGGGCGATAGGCGAGGCGCGTCACGGTGGCGCGGTTCTTTGCCGCGATCGTCATGTCGGTCTTAGCGAGATCGGCGAGGCGGCGCGCGGCGCGCTCGGGATCGGCGTAAAACCGCCGCAAATTCTCCTCGATCGGCATGCGGAAGATGTCGGGGATCAGTTCGCCCGCGGCGGTGATGCCGACCGCGCCGACGAGGGTGAGGCTCACGAGGCGCGCGGTATTGCGTACCGCCATCTCGGCCGCGACCCAGCCGCCGAGCGAGGTTCCCATCAGATGGACGCGCTCCAGGCCCACCGCCTTCAAGAGGTCGAGGTGGAAATAGGCAAGGTCTGCGACCTCGTCGAGCCAGGGCGGGTCGTCCGAGTGGCCGAAGCCAGGATGCTCGGGGGCGAATACCGCATACCGCTGCGACAGCTCCTCGAGGAACGCCATCCACCCGGTATGCCCGCCGGCGCCATGCAGGAAAACCAGCGGCTGCCCGTCACGGCCCACTGGCCCGCCGCGGAACAGCCGGACCTTGGCGCCGGCGACCGTCACCATGTCGACGCTGTGCGGCATGCCATCCTCTCAATCTCGCGAGAATGTAGACCCGTGCCGGCCATCGTGCGAGGCTCGGACAAACCGCACCAAAAAAAGGATCACGGGCATGCTCAAAATCTATGGAATTCCGCGCTCGCGCGCCTTCCGCACGTTGTGGATGGCGAAGGAGTTGGGGCTCGAATACGAAAACATCCCGATTGATATGGCCAACGAGGGCACGCGCGCGCCCGAATATCTCGCGGTCAACCCGAACGGCCACATCCCGGCGATCGACGACGACGGCGTCATCCTGTGGGAGTCGATGGCGATCAACCTCTATCTGGCGAAGAAACACAGCCGGGGGAGCCTCTACCCGATCCTCTTCGAGGACGAGGCACGCACCTGGCAATGGAGCTTCTGGGGAATGACTGAAATCGAACGCCCGGTGCTGACCGCGATGTTCCACCGGGCGATCCTGCCCGAGGACAAACGCGACGCAAAGCTCGCCGACGAAAGCGAACACCAGCTCGGGCGTCCGCTGATGGTGCTCGACGGCGCGGTCGCCAATTCGCCCTATCTCCTGGGCGAGCATTTCTCGGTCGCCGACCTCAACGTCGCGAGCATCCTCTCCTGGGCGCGGCCGGCGCGAATCGATTTCGGCCACGTCCCCAAGGCAGCCGATTGGCTGAAGCGCTGCGCCGAGCGGCCGGCCGCGCGCGCTGCCCGCGACCTGCAACGGTAGCGGCATGCCCGACACCATCGTCTACGTCTCCAATGCCGGGGACCCGAGCGTTGCGATCCTGGCGATGAACCGGGCGACCGGCGCTCTCGATGCGATCGACATCGTCGCGATCCCCGGCGTCGAGCCGTCGCCGACCAGCATGCCGATGGCGCTCAGCCCCGATCGCCGGTTCCTCCATGCCGCGTTGCGAAGCGAGCCGTTCACCGCGGCGAGCTTTGCCATCGACCCGGTGAGCGGCCGGCTTACGCATCTTGGTAACACGCCGCTCGACGCCAGCATGGCCTATACGGCGGTCGATCGGACCGGGCGCTGGCTGATCTGCGCCTCCTATCCGGGCGGCAAGCTGACGATCAATCCGATCGACGGGGAAGGCCGGGTCGTGGCGCCGCCGAACCAGATCGTGACGGACCGGCCCAAGGCGCACTGTGTCGTGGTCGATGCCTCGAACAAATACGTCTATTGCCCGGTCCTCGCCCAGGACATCGTCCTGCAGCTGAAGTTCGATCCCGCAAAGGGCACGGTGTCACCGAACACGCCGGCCGAGATCAAAACCAGGGCTGGTGCCGGGCCCCGCCACATGGCCTTCCACCCAAGCGGGAAGTTCCTGTACTTGATCACCGAAACCACCGCGACGATCGGCAGCTACGCTGTCGATCCGCAGAACGGCACGCTGACCCAGCTGCAATTCGTCGACACGATGGCTCCCGGCTATGCCGGGCCGATCGCGGCCGCCGATCTGCATGTGACGCCGGACGGGCAGTTCATCTACGGCAGCGAACGCCGGACCAGTACCCTCACCGGGTTCCGCATCGACCCCGCTACCGGCTATTTGTCGCCGATCGGGCGCTGGCCGACCGAGACCACGCCGCGCGGCTTCGCCATCGACCCGCGTGGGCGGTTTCTCCTCGCGGTTGGGCTCGATTCCAACCAGATGACGGTCTACGCGATCGTTCTCGCAACGCCATGTGCAGCTCGGCCCAGATCGCCTCCCACACCCCGTCGCGTTGGAACTTGCGGAAGATGTTGTAGACCGTCGAGCGCGGCGGAAAGCTGTCGCGGGGCAGGTAGCGCCACG
>JBARKH010000325.1:0-5103 GCA_049801295.1 Allostellaceae bacterium
AGGCCGCCGCCGCGCCGAACGCGCCGACCGTGCCGGTTGCGTGAAACCCTCGGCCGTAATGTCCGGGCCGGATCGCCATCCCGACGCGGCAACAGGTCTCGTAACCGGCGACAAAGGCGGCGATTACCTCGCGCCCGGAGCTGCGCCGTTCTTCGGCGAGCGCCAGGAGGCCGGGCAGGATCGCCACCGAGGGATGGCCCGGCATCGCCAGATTGACGTCGTCGTAGTCGAGCGCGTGGCCGATCGCGCCGTTGACGAGTGCGGCCGACAGCACCGGCAGCCGCGCCGCGTGACCGATGATTCCGGCCTGCGCCGCGCCGCCCGCCTCGGAAACCTCGTCAAGGAGGATCGCCACCAGGGGATCGGCGGCCCCGGCGAGCGCCACCCCCAAATAATCGAGAACGCATTGCCGCGCCAACTCCCGCACGTTCTCGGGCAGCGAATCGTAGCTGACCGAACACGCGCGCTTGGCGAGGTTCAGTGTCAAATCGGCGGTTTGCGTGTGGGCGACCGGTACACCGTCCATCTCTATCTCCTAATACTCGTCGTGGTGGCGCCACCAGTAGCCTGACTCGTTGCGCCCCTTGGGAGCGCGGTCGAGCCACTGGTACGCTCCCCAGAGGGCGTCCAGCCCGCGTGCATAGGTCGAATAACTGTGGTGGACGATGCCGTCCTTGAGCGCGAACGTGCTCATGCCAGGCCGCTCGCGCGCGTAGGTGGCCACGTCGGTGCCGGTCATGGCAGCGCCCTTGGCGGCCCCTTCGGGTGTCGCGCGCACGGGTGTCTCGGGCCCCTCGCCGCCGCGTGACTGCAACGCCGGCTGGCGCCGATAGTTGTATTCGACCGCCCCCTCGCGCTGTTGCCCCTCGGTGAGCGATACGTTGAAGTCGAAGTTGAAGTCGCCGCCGAGCGAGGACGCCCAGGGAAACGTCCACCCCATCCGCCGCTTGTAGGCTTGCAGCTTCGCGAGCGGAGCCCGCGACACCGCGCATAGCGTGACGTCGTGGTTCGCCAGGTGGACGACGAAGCCGTCGAACCCATCCGCGATCGCCGAGCAGGACGGACACCCCGCCGTGTAGTCGGGCCCGAACATGAAGTGGTAGACGAGGAGCTGCGAGCGCCCTCTGAAGAGATCGGCAAGGGACGCAGTGCCCTCGTCGGTCTCAAAGCGGTATTTCTTGTTGATCCGTACCCAGGGTAGGTGCTGCCGCCTCCGCGCCAGCTCGTCGCTACGCCGCGTCAGCTCCTTCTCGGCCTCGAGCAGCTCCAGCCGGGCCACAAGCCACTCTTCACGGGTTCCGGTCTTGTGGTCGGTCATCGCTCCTCCCGTTCCAATTCTCAGAGGCCGAAAGCCCCCACCCCAGCCCTCGCTCGCTTGCCGGGGAGGGTGTTGTCGGCCCTCGCCACTATAAGCCTTTCTCCACCGGAGGGGGAGGGAAGGGCGGGGGTCTGCTCGGTCATCACCGTCCGGTGAAGCGCGGCTTGCGCTTTTCGTTGAAGCTGGCGATGCCCTCGCGGCGGTCTTCGGTCGGGACCATGCGGTTATAGGCCTCGATCTCGAACATCATCGCGGAGGCCAAGTCCATCTGCAGCCCGTAATGGATCGCGTGCTTGGCTTGGCGGACCGAGATGGGCGCGTTGTCGGCGATCCGGCGCGCGGTCTCCAGCGTCTCGTCGAGGACGCGCTCGGGCGCGCACAGCCGGTTGACCATGCCCCACTCGTGGGCCTCCCTCGCCGAGAACGGCCGCCCGGTGAGGATGATTTCCTTGGCGCGCCGCTCGCCGACCGCGCGAGGCAGGTTCTGCGTGCCGCCGGCGCCTGGCATGATGCCCAAGCTCACCTCGGTCAGCGCAAAGCGCGCGGTCTCGGCCGCGTAGAGAAAGTCGCAGCAGAGCGCCAACTCGCACCCGCCGGCATAGGCTGCGCCGTTGATCGCCCCCAATACCGGCACCGGGCAGCCGATAAAGGCGCGGATCGCGCGCTCGAACAGCAAGTGCTGCGCGGCCCAGGTCTCGTCGGTCATGCCCTGGCGTTCCTTCAAGTCGCCCCCGGCGCAGAACGCCTTGTCGCCGGCGCCGGTCACGACGATCGCGCGATGGACCAGCGGATCGGCATTGACCCCGTCGAAAAACGCCAGGAGGTCATGCCCCATCTGGGTGTTCATCGCATTGGCGACCTGCGGCCGGTTGAGGGTCAACACGAGGAGCCCCTCGCCCTTGTCCTCGACCTTCAACGTCTCGTAGCTGCGGTTCATGTCTCTCTCTTCCGGATCGCGGGCCTCGCCCACCCATGTTAAATCGTAACGATCGATTGGGGGGAAGGGTAATGCACACGATCCACGGCACCTGGAACGACGCGCCGGACGCGGTCACGCTGATCGATGCGCACCATCACCTGTGGGATCTGACGCAGAAGAAACACCCGAACCTCATCGGCGAACCGCGCCACGATTTCTTCATAGGCGACGATAGCGCGCTGCGGCGCGACTACCTGCCCGCGGATTATCGGCGCGACGCCGCCGGCCACAACGTGCTGACGACCGTGCATTGCGAAGCGGAATGGGACCGCGCCGACCAGATCGGCGAGACGCGCTGGATCACCGACATTCATCAGCGCCACGGCTTTCCCGGCGCGATCGTCGCGCATGCCTGGTTCGATCGCGAGGATGCGGAGGCGGTCATCTCCGCCCAGGCCGGCTTCCCCTTGGTGCGCGGCATCCGCTCGAAGCCGGTCACCGCGCCCGCGCCCGATCGCATGAAGCCAGGGGCGCCCGGTACGATGCAGGACGAGCGCTGGCTGCGCGGCTTCGCGCTCCTCGAGAAATACCGCCTCTCCTGGGATTTGCGGGTGCCGTTCTGGCATCTGCAGGAGGCCGCTGCGGTGGCGCGCGCATTTCCCAAGACCGCGATCGTGCTCAATCACACCGGCTTTCCATGGGACCGCACCGAGGAAGGACTGGCGGCGTGGCGCCACGGCATGGAAGCGGTCGCGCGCGAACCCAACGTGCACGTCAAGATCTCTGAATTCGGCCTCAAGGATCGGCCGTGGGATTACGATTCGAACCGCCGGGTGGTGTTGGACGCGCTCGCCATCTTCGGCGTCGAGCGGACGATCTTCGCCACCAACTTTCCGGTGGCAGGGTTGCGCATCGGCTACGGTGCGCTGGTCGCCGCGATGAGCCGGATGTTGCGCCATTTGTCGCCCGCCGATCGCGCCCGGTTCTTCTGGAAAAACGCTAAAGCGTTCTACCGCTTGTGAGAGTGCCGCGAATCACCCGCGCCGTGCCGGTCGGCGCGGGCGGCCCGCGGAACCCGTGCGACACGAATTAGCACCTTGTAAATACACGAGATTTTGGCTCGGCATTCGCGCGTATGTGTGCCCAGCGGGCGACATGCATACATTCCCACGCGAATGAATGATTCTCGGGGCAGGGGCGTGGCGTCGCGGCTGGTGGTCATCGTCGATGACAGCATCACCCATCGGAAGATCCTGGAACGGTTGGCCCGCTCGCTCGGCGATGGAACGCGCGCCCGGGGCTTCGCCGACCCGGATGCCGCGCTCGGGTTTTGCGCCGATGATTGCCCCGATCTTGTGCTCCTCGCTGCCGCTGGTGCGCGAGGCGAGGCCGCGCAGTTTATCGCCCGCCTGCGCGAGCAGCCCGCCTGCGCCGATGTCCCGGTGATCGTCGTCGGGGCGGACGCGGATTTCGACTGCATCGAGCGGGCGCGCGAGGCCGGCGCGGGCGACCATCTGCTGATCCCGGTCGATCATCGCGATTTCCGCATTCGGGCACATGGCCAGTTGGCGCTGCGGCGCGCCCCGGGCGGGACCAGCGACGACCCGGCCGGCGAGGCCGACCAGCGCTACCCCGAGGGATCACGGCAGGCGTACGAGACGCTGCTGCGGCTGATCGACGTCATCCCGCGCATGATCTGCGTGACCGGCGCCGACGGGCGCTACCTCCTGGTCAACCGGTTGTTCGCCTCGTTTGTCGGGGTGCCGGCGCGCCGGTTGATCGGCAAGCGGCCGTCGGAAGCGCATGGCGGGCCGTTGGCGCGCACCCTGATGGAGGGCGACGAGCGCCTGCTCGCCGGCAAGGCGGTCCCCAGCTCAACCGAAGAAGAGATCGTCGATCGCGACGGCAATCCCGGTGTGCTGCTGACGACGAAGGCGCTGTTCCACGCCCAGGACGGCGAGGAGGCGATGGTAGTCACCGCCTTTGTCGACATCACCGAGCGCAAGCGCACCGAACTTGACCTCCTCGCCGCGAAGGAGCAGGCCGAACTGGCGAACCGCACCAAGACCGAGTTCGTCGCAAATATGAGCCACGAGCTGCGCACCCCTTTGAACGCGATTATCGGGTTTTCGCAGGTCATCGGGGGCGAGATGCTGGGGCCGGTCGGCACGCCGAAATATGTCGGCTACGCCCGCGATATCCTGGCGAGCGCCGAGCACCTCTTGGGGCTGATCAACGACATCCTCGACGTCTCCAAGCTCGAAGCCGGCAAACTCGACCTTGTCGAGGACGTGATCGATCCGCCCAAGATAATCGCCGATGTGGTTCAGCTCGCCGAAGCGAAGGCTCGGGCGAGCGACATCCGGGTCACCATACGCCGCGAGGGCACCATCGCGCCGCTGCGCGCGGATGCTCGCAAATGCAAGCAGATCGTGCTCAATCTCTTGGTCAATGCGATCAAGTTCTCGCACCCCGGCGGCAAGGTTGAGATCGTGTTGCGCAACCGGGACGGCGCGCTCGCCATCGCGGTCACCGATCATGGCATCGGGATGGATTCGAGCGAAGTGGAGCTGGCGATGATTCGCTTCGGCCAGGTCGCCAGCGCCTGGACGCGCAAACACGACGGTACCGGGCTTGGGCTGCCTCTGGCGATCGGGCTGACCGAGTTGCACGGCGGGACGCTGGACATCCACAGCACCAAAGGCGTCGGCACGACCGTGACCGTAACCTTTCCGCGCGAGCGCTTGCAGGCGATGCCGGAGCCGGAGCCGGTCAGTGGCGCCGTCCGCGTTGTCGGGCGGTCATAGGCTCCGGGATTGCGCGGGCAGCGCAAAAGCCTTTTTGACTGGAGGGCGCGACGGCGCGC
>JBARKH010000326.1:0-4796 GCA_049801295.1 Allostellaceae bacterium
CGCCCGCCCCGGGCGGTGACGATCGCGGCGGCGCGCTTCATGACCGGTTCCCAATCCGGACTTGTCGCCTCGGCAACAAGAATTTCTCCCGCCTTGAAGGCGGCCAGGTCGCCGGGGCCGGTGACAACGCGCACCACACCCGATGCGACCCGCTCGCCGACGGCGTGGCCCGACAACAGCACCGCGCCGCTCGCCGTCATGGCATAGGTCTCGAACGACCCGGGCTCACGTTGCGAGGCGACCGTTTCAGGGCGTGCCTGGAGAATGTAGAGGCGGCCATCCTCGCCGTCCTTCGCCCATTCGATATCCATCGGCGTCGGCCGGCCGGCCTTCTCGGAATAGTGCGCCTCGATGCGGATTGCATGATCGGCGAGCTTCAGTACCTCGGCATCGGTGATGCAGTAGCGCCGGCGGTCGCTGCGGCGAGTGCGGAGATTGCGTGTGGTCGCGTCACGGTGGCCCGCGCCATAGACGAGGCGCAACTGCTTGCCCCCGAGCGTGTGGCTAAGCACGGCTCGGTAGCCCGCCGCGAAGGTCGGCTTATGCACATAGAATTCGTCGGGATCGACTTTGCCCTGCACGATGTTCTCGCCAAGCCCGTATGAGCCGGTGATGAACACCACATCGCGAAAGCCGGATTCGGTGTCGAGCGTGAAAATGACGCCGCTCGCCGCAAGATCGGCTCGGACCATCTTCATGACCGCGACCGACAGCGCGACCTTGAAGTGGTCGAACCCGTTGTCGATGCGGTAGACGATGGCGCGGTCGGTGAAGATCGAGGCGAAACACCGCCGACACGCCTCGAACAGGTCCTCCTCGCCACGCACATTCAGAAAGCTCTCGTGTTGCCCGGCAAAGCTCGCGCTCGGCAGATCCTCGGCGGTGGCCGAGCTGCGGACGGCAACGGCGACGCCATTCCCGCATTTACCTTCGAGCGCGCGATAGGCCGCCGCGATCTCTTCGCGCAGCCAGGCATCGCCGGTTGCGTCATAGACGATTTGCCTTGCCGCGGCAGCGCGCTCGGCGAGCATCGCCAAATCGCGATGGTCGAACGCCAACAGGCGGCGCAGCTCGCCCCAGGCGCCGGCCGTGCCAAGCGCGTCGCGATACGCCCCCGCGGTCACCGCAAAGCCGTCAGGCACCCGAACGCCTTGCGGCCCCACCATCGAATACAATTCGCCGAGCGAGGCGGTCTTGCCGCCGACCTCGGGGACGTCGTCGATGCCGATTTCGCTGAACCAACGGATCTGGGTTTGCCGAGGCATCCGCCGCTCCTCAGTGGCTCATCAGGATCGGGATCGTCGCCTCGGCCAGCACCTCGCGCGTCGTCCCGCCGAGGAAGGACTGGCGCAAGCGGCTGTGCGTGTAGGCGCCCATCACGACAAGCGAGACGTCGCTGATGCGCGCGACGGCAAGCAAGGCAGCACCGGTCGAACAGGGCACCTCGGATCTGCCGGCCAAATGGACCGGGATCCCATACCAGGAGAGCGCCTCGGCGAGATCGGTGCCGCCGTCCTCATCGCCCTCCCCCTCCGGCGCGCTGAAAATCGAGACCCGCGATGCCGCGCACAGCAGTGGCATGGCGCCGAAGATCGCATGGCTCGCTTCGAGGCTGCCGTTCCACGCGATCATGACATGGTCGAGGAGGTCCGATATCGGCCGCTGGGGAACCAATAGAGTTGGGCGGCCGCTGCCGAACACGGCGGCATCAAAGCAGCGCTCCGCCATCGCGTTTCCGGGCTGGAAACCGCTCATCACGATCAGGTCGCTGAGCCTGCCGAATTTGGTGACAATTTGGTCGATCTCGCCGACCCTCTCGGTCCAGCTGGCGAACAAGCTGTCGAGGCGGCCGACGCGCGCCAGATCCGGGATTTCGTGCCGCGATCGCCAGGCATCAAACGCTGCTTTCGCGGCGTCGGCCGCCTCGCGGCCCTGTCGTTCGATTGCGCCGAGGGTTAGTCCCGCACCGGCGATCAGCGGAATATATGACATTGCGGTGCTTGGCTCAGGGCGCACGAACATCGCCCGGATATGCGAATTCATGCGTTTCGCCACCAGAAGCGCCGCCTGGAGAGCCGGCTCACCGGTAAGTCCTGGGGCGAGGGGCAGAAGAATTGTCCGCATCATCGAATTGGCCTCAGAATTGGGCGCCGCTGAACAAACGCCGCGAGCCCTATACCTCTGCGGTCACTTGCACCTTGATGCAGATCAAGGCCGACCCTCGCCATGCCGTTTATACGGCGGGATATCCGACAGTCTGGGCATTGCGGCTACGGCCGCGCCGATCACTGCGGTACGCCATGGCGAAAGGTCTACTGCTCGGCAGCGTCCCGCAGAAATTGGCCAGTCTTGCCCCGTGCTCAGTCTTGATCGCACGATGAACGGGCGTCCTGTCACCTACCAGCCGAGGGATCGCGATGCGAAAGATGTCTGATCTGTTGCGCGAGCAGAATCCGTTGATGCTCCCGCCTGAGGCGAGCGTGCTTGCCGCGGCGCGGCACATGCGCGAGCGCCGGGTTGGCGCGGTTTTGGTCACCGACCGTAACGCCAGTCTGCTTGGCATCTTCACCGGACGCGATGCGGTGGACCGCATGCTGGCCGAGGGGAAGGATCCGGCCGCAACCACGCTGGCCGACGTCATGACCCCAAATCCCGAAGCGATGGCGCCGCATCACACCGCAATCGAGGCCCTGCGCCTGATGCAGGATGCCCGGTGTCGTCATTTACCGATCGTGCATGAGGGCCGCGTCGTCGGGATCGTCTCGCGCGGCGACTTTCGCGGGATCGAACAGGACCGGCTCGACGAGGAGACCGGCCTGTGGGAGCGCATCGCCTAGCTACCGAATTTTGAGGTCGGGCTCGGCGCAGCCTTCGAGTACGGCCACGCGGACCGTGCCCCGTAGGCGGGCGGCGCCCGCGAGGGTGGCGCCTTGTGTTTGATCTGAATCCATCGGAGCGAGGAGCCCGCATCGCATCGCCGCGTAAATTGCGCTGGATCAATCCCGGGCGGCGCCGGGCGGCCTAAACTGGCGACCGATAGCAGGAGACAGTCCATGCGTTTACCGCTCCAGATCACCTTCCGCCACATGGATCCCTCCCCGGCGCTCGAGGCACGGATCCGTCAGCGGGCGGAAGCGCTCGAACAGTTCTTCGATCGGATCACCGCCTGCCGCGTCGTCGTCGAATGCCGGCACCAGCGGCATCAGCAAGGCAAGCAATTTGAGGTTCGCGTCGATCTCACCGTGCCGGGTGCCGAGATCGTCGTCGGGCGCGACGCCGGCGCGAACCATGCGCACGAGGATGCGCATGTCGCCGTCCGTGACGCCTTCGACGCCGCGCGCCGTCTGCTCGAAGATCACGCGCGCGGCCGCCGCGGTGCGGTCAAGCTGCACGCGGTACCCGACCACGGGCGGGTCGCCCGCCTGCTGCCCGAGCGGGACTGCGGCTTCATCCTGACCGCCGCGGGCGAGGAGATCTATTTCCACCGCAACAGCGTCGCCGGCGGCGCGTTCGATCGGCTCGAAATCGGCGCGGAAGTGCGCTTTGTCGCGCAACATTCGGAAAGCGCCGAGGGGCTGCAGGCGAGCACCGTGGTCCCGCTCGGCAAGCATCACCTGCAGCCCACCGAAGCCGACTGACCGCAAGCTGTGCTGCGAAAGGGTGTCCCGATGAAAGCGAGCGCGCAAAAAGCAACCGCCAGCGAGATCAACAAAATCCTCGGACCGCTCGATGATGATCTGCTGCTACAAATTCTGCAGGCGGGGCCGACCGCAACCGAGGTATTGGAGGCTCTCACCTGGGCAAACTCGGACGACCAGATCGGCACCGAGCTTGAACGCGGGCCGCGTGGTGCCGTCAACCGCGTCTATGAGATCCTGAAAATGGCAGAGCCGGAACCCGATGAGCGCCGATAACGTCCCCGATTTTTCCGCATCGGGTCCCGCCGTTCCTTGCCCAATCGGTCCTCCCGGCGTCATCCTGCCGTTGCCACGCAGTAGCGACTGAGGGCTGGCGATGCGTCTTCAAGGTAAAATCGCAATCGTCGTCGGGGCCGGGCAAAGTCCCGGCGAGGGCATCGGCAATGGCCGCGCCACGGTCCTGCGCTTTGCCCAGGAGGGCGCAAGGATCCTCGCGGTCGACCGCGATCTCGCCGCAGCCGAGGAAACCGCGGCGCTGGCAGCGAGGGAAGGCGGCGAGTGCATCGCCTTCATGGCCGATGTCACCCGCGAGGCGACACTCGCCGCGGCGATGGCCGAGGCGGTGCGGCGTTGGGGGCGGATCGACATCCTCCACAACAATGTCGGGGTCTCGATCGCCGGTGGCGACAAGCCGCTCCTCGAATTGACCGAGGAAGCCTTCGACCGCGTCTCGGCAATCAATCTGCGCGGCACGATCATGGCCTGCAAGCACGCGGTACCGATCATGCGCCGGCAGCGCGCCGGTGCGATCATCAACATTTCCTCCGTCGCGGCCCGCGAGAACACCTATCCGCTGGTAGCCTACAAGGCGACCAAGGCGGCGATGATCGCGTTTACCGAGCAGCTTGCCTTGGAGAACGCGGCTTATGGCATCCGCGCCAACTGCATCCTGCCGGGGCTGATGGATACACCGATGGCGGTCGATACGCGAGCGCGCGCCAGCAACCGCAGCCGCGCCGAGGTCGCCGCCGAGCGCGACGCCAAGGTGCCGCTGCGCGGCAAAATGGGCACCGGGTGGGATGTGGCGAATGCCGCGCTGTTTCTCGCCTCGGATGAAGCGCATTTCATTACCGGCGTCGCGCTGCCTGTGGACGGCGG
>JBARKH010000327.1:0-3108 GCA_049801295.1 Allostellaceae bacterium
AGATCTCACACCCTAATTACTGGGCGGCCTTTGTGCTGATCGGCGACGGCGTCAGGGCCGCGCCCAAACAACCCAAACAAAGCATGGCCGGGACAAGCCCGGCCATGCGGTGAGTCTCAGATGCCGCCGTCACCCCCACGAAAGCGGGTGACGCTGAACGGCGCTAGCCCATCTTATTCATGACGGGATCGGAATTTGGGGTGGCGGAAGTAGCGTAAACATTTGATCTAGCGTAGGATTCGGCTGCTGAGACCAACCCTTTGCCGGATCGATGCGCGCCACGCCCGCCATGAGCGACGATAACCTTCTGCCGTTCTCCTTTCCAGCCGTGCAGCGCAAGAAGATCACCGTCGCCTTCGACGGCGGGCGGATCAGTTCGGATGGCGGGGTGATGCTGCTCTCCCAGGCCGAGCGTCGGCTCGGCATCGCCGACCGGCTGGCTGGGGTGATCCCGGACGGCCGCGATCCGGACCGGGTCACCCATCTGCTGCCCGATATCTTGCGCGCTCGTATCTTCGCCATCGCCTGCGGCTACGAGGACGCCGACGACCTCGACCGGCTGCGCACCGATCCGGCCTTCAAGCTCGCTTGCGGGCGCCTGCCCGACAGCGGCGCGGACCTGTGCTCGCAGCCCACCGTCTCGCGCTGGGAGAACGCGCCCTCGTTGCGCGATCTGATCCGCCTGATGGGGGTGATGGTCGATCTCTATTGCGCCAGCTACGCGGCCCCGCCCGCAGCAGTGACGCTTGATATCGACGACACGGTGGATGTCGTCCATGGCCATCAGCAGCTTTCTCTGTTCAACGCCCATTACGACGAGCGCTGCTTCCTGCCGATCCATGTCTACGACACGGCGACCAGCCGGCCGGTAGCCGTGCTGCTGCGCCCCGGCAAGACGCCCTCGGGGACAGAGGTACGCGGCCATCTGCGTCGTCTCGTCCGTCGCATCCGCCGGCACTGGCCGCAGACCCGGATCACCATCCGCGGCGACGGCCATTACGGCCGCCCCGAGGTCATGGCATGGTGCGAGCAGCACGGCATCGACTTTATCTTCGGTCTGCCCGGCAACATCGTGCTCGACCGGCTGGTTGATGAAGTCGCCGACGACATTCGCACCCGCCGGGCGCTCGACCAGAAGCCCGGCCTGCGTGGCTTCGCCGAGACACGCTACCGGGCAAAATCGTGGAACATCGACCGCCGCGCCTGCGCGCGCATCGAGGCCACGACCAAGGGCCTCGATATTCGCTTTGTCATTACCAGCATCGAGGCCGGCTCGGCCGAGCATATCTACGAGACGCTCTACTGCGCCCGAGGTCAGGCCGAGAACCTGATCAAATTGCACAAGGCCCAGCTCGCCTCCGACCGCACCAGCTGCCGCAGCCCGTTGGCCAACCAGATGCGGCTGATCCTGCACACCGCCGCCTACTGGCTGATCCTTACCGTCCGAGATGCCATTCCCAAGGCCCATGCGCTCGCCACCGCCGAGTTCAACACCGTTCGCCTGCGGCTTTTGAAGCTCGGTGCCCGCGTCATCGAGATGGCGGCCCGCGTCCGCCTCGCCTTTGCCGCAGCCTGTCCGGACGCCACCTTGATCCGCTATATCGCGGCAGCTCTGATGCCCGCGGGGCCGTAAAAAACGGGGCTGTTATCGCCCCAGGAAACCGGTCCCGAAAACATCCAGCGCCTACCCAAAGACCAGAACCGGCGGCGAAACAGACGCCGCGATAGTTCATGCCCTCGTCGCGCCAGCCCACCGGTTCGCTCGCCAACCACTACCGTCACGAATAAGACGGGCTAGGGAAACACTGAATAAGGCTGGCGTGCGTGATGGTTTGACCGCCGAAGCATGATTTTCGACGCCAGCGGTGCCGCTGGTGCTGATCTCAGGTGTGGAATTTCAGGAGTTCGGCTGGGTCTCCTTGCTGTTTCGGGAACGAGGCAGAGTCCGGCCGTCAATCAGGTCGGCATTTGAGCGAGCAGAGACTTCTTCACGATCACCAGGTTGGCCAGGGCGAACAAGGTGTGCAGTTGCGCGGTGTTCTTGGCCAGGCCGCGGTAACGCAGCTTGCGATGGCGGAACAGATTCTTGACCACATGGAAGGGATGTTCGACCCAGGCCCGCACCTGCGACAGCGCTCTCTCTACCGCCTCGGCCCAATCCCGCAGGCCGTTGGGCAATGCCTTGATGATCCCGCGCTTAATGGCGATGTTCCAGGAGACTTCGCGGTCGGCATGCTCCGGCCGCTGGTCCGCCCCGGTATAGCCAGCATCGGCAAAGACTGCCTCCTCCCGGCCGTGCAGCACTGCCGCCATCTGGTTGATGTCGGCTTCGTTGGCGGCCGTGCCGACCACCGTGTGCACCACCCCCGAGGCGACATCAACCCCGATATGCGCCTTCATCCCGAAGTGCCACTGATTTCCCTTCTTGGTCTGGTGCATCTCCGGATCGCGGGTCTTGCTCTTGTTTTTGGTGGAGGGCGGAGCGGCGATGATGGTGGCATCGACAATCGAGCCCTGGCGCATCAACAGGCCGCGCTCCTCCAACATCGCTCCGATTTCATCGAACAGCGCCTTGGTCAGGTCGTGGCGCTCCAGCCAGTGGCGGAACTTCAGCAGCGTCGTCGCGTCAGGCACCGGGTCGCGGTTCAGGTCGATCCCGGCAAAGCCGCGCAACGCTTGGCTGTCGTACAGCGCATCCTCCAGCGCCTCGTCAGCCAGCCCGTACCATTGCTGCAAGAAATAGATCCGCAGCATGCGCTCCAGCCCAATCGGCGGCCGGCCGCGCTCCCCCTTCGGGTACAGCGGCCACAGCCGTTCCACCAGCCGCGCCCACGGCACCACCTGTTCCATCTCGGCCAAAAACTTGTCACGCCGCGTCTGCTTTTTCTTGCCGGCGTACTCCGCCTGCGAAAAGCTTCCCTGCCGCTGCATCGCCCGTCCCTCGGTCCCCCCGGACCGGCCGATTCTACCCCATGCCAGCGCCCGCAGCCGGATTTTTCAGTGTTTCCCTAAGTTAAGATGCCTGCTGAACGATTAGCCGGACGCTCTTGATGACCAAATCTCGTACTTGTACAGCCTGGGATCTGGCGGCATCTGTCGTTCTGCTTA
>JBARKH010000328.1:0-36488 GCA_049801295.1 Allostellaceae bacterium
GCCCAGGCCCACCGGCCCGCCGGCAATCGCGGCGATGGCGGCGCCGGTGCCCGCCCCCAGCGCTCCGGTGCTGATCGCTCGGCATCCCGGCGTCACACCGCAGCCAGCAAGCGTGAGCGCGGCGAGCGCAAGCACTATCACACCCCCGGCTCGCGACATATGGCTCCCCCCGAGGCCGCGTTATTCCGAGGCGATAAACGTTTGACGCGGCCGATCGTTCCGCGGCATCGAGCTTGCTCATCTGTGTCGTGCATCCGTTGTGTCGGTCGTGCATCCTTTGCGTCATCAGCGGTAACGCGGCGTTCTTGGGTTCTGAGATAGCCGCCACCGGCGACAAAGGATTAATGCCATGACCGATGAGGCGCATCCCGTCCTCGCTGACATCCCGATCGGGTTCGAGGCCACCGGCTCGCGTCACGAGACCGATTCGATGGGCGAGATCGCGGTGCCGGCCGACCGTTATTGGGGGGCGCAGACCCAGCGCAGCCTCGTGCATTTCGCGATTGGCGAGGATCGCATGCCAAAGCGCCTCTATCACGCCTACGGCCATGTAAAAAAGGCGGCCGCCTTGGTCAACGCCGCGGCCGGGCGCCTCGCGCAAGTCAAGGCTGACGCGATCGTGCGCGCGGCCGACGAGGCGACGAGGGGCCTCCTCGATGAACATTTCCCGCTCTATGTCTGGCAGACCGGTTCGGGCACGCAAACCAACATGAACGTCAACGAGGTGCTGGCGAACCGGGCGATCCAGCTGCTCGGCGGGACAATCGGCAGTAAGTCGCCGGTTCACCCCAACGACGACGTCAATAGGGGGCAATCGTCGAACGACACTTTCCCGACCGCGATGCACATCGCCGCGGTCATGGAACTGGAAGAGCACCTGGTGCCGCATGCCGCGGCGCTCGCCGCGGCGATCGAGGAAAAGGCGAAAGCGTGGATGGATGTGGTCAAGACCGGGCGCACCCACCTGATGGACGCCGTGCCGCTGACGGTTGGGCAGGAATGGTCGGGCTGGGCCCACCAGATCCGCGACGCCCTCCTCCGCATCCGCGCCTCTGAAGCGGGGCTGTTCGAGCTCGCGGCCGGCGGCACCGCGGTCGGCACCGGGCTCAACGCGCCGCCTGATTTCGGCCGCGAGATCGCCGCGAAGATCGCCGAGCTGACCGGCTATCCGTTTGTCACCGCGCCCAACAAATTCGCGGCCCTCGCCTCCCCCGACGCGATGGTCGCGGCGATGGCGGCGGTGCGCGGCCTCGCCGTGGCGCTGTTTAAGATCGCCAACGACATGCGCTGGCTCGCCTCGGGCCCGCGCTGCGGCCTCGGCGAACTCCTGTTGCCGGAGAACGAGCCGGGCTCCTCGATCATGCCGGGCAAGGTCAACCCGACCCAAGAGGAGGCGATGGTGATGGTCTGCATCCAGGTGATCGGCGAGGACAACGCCGTCGCCTTCGCCGGCAGCCAGGGCAATTTCGAGCTCAACACGATGCGCCCGCTCATCATCAACAATTTCCTCCATTCCGCCCGTGTGTTGGGCGATTCCTGCGACAAGCTGCGGCGTTTCTCGGTCGAGGGAACCCGGCTCAACGAGCAGCGCATTGACGAGATGGTCGCACGCTCCTTAATGCTGGTGACTGCGCTCAGCCCGGTGATCGGCTATGACAAGGCGTCCGCCATCGCCCACACGGCGAACGCGGAGGGCCTGACCTTGAAGGAGGCCGCGCTCCGGTCCGGAGAGATCGACGAAAAGCGCCTTGACGAAATCATCGACCCCGGAAAGATGGTCGGCCGCGGCGTCGGCGGGAGCTGACCGGACCCCCCGGCGGACCGCGGGCTCTGACGCGCGATTACGAGCCCGCCTCCGCCAGCTGAATCGTCGACTTGGCTCGCTCGTTTTTGGTGATGACCAGCGGCGGAAACGCCACAAACGACTGAGTCTGCGAATAGGCGTTCGACATCATCACATCGATGCCGAGATTGGGCAGCTCTCTGAGGCCACTGGGCCCGGGGAAGACAACGCGCATTTCCCGGATCGGGAAACACAAGGACTTCAGGGCCTCTGCCCCCCTCGGAGACACCGAGTAGCAGACCGCGCCGAACGACCGTAGCAGTCGGATCGGCTGCGGTGAGATTACATGCTGCTGGAAGGTCGCGACGCTCGCGCGCATCTGGTCCTGGTCGCAGCCGACGACGCAGATGCTGACGCCAGGCAGGAAATCCATCGCGATCTGCGCATCGAAGTTCCAGCCCCAGGCGATCAAATCCCAATCCGGCGGAAGCCGCGCGATGACGCTCTGCGCAGCATCGACAAAATGCCGGTTGAAGATCGCGTCGTCCTCGCAAATCGTCAGGACTTCATGCGATTCGATCGCTTGCGTCCACAATGCGACATGAGACAACGCAGCGCCGATGGCGCCCCTGGTATAGGTCTCGAGGACGCCCTGTTCGATCGCCCCGCTATCAACCAGCGCCGGCACATCGAGCGCCTGACCATCGATCGCGGGAAAGCGCGCGAGGTCGCCCAGGTGATCGTTGACCGCCAAAAACTCCCGCAGCCGATCGGGAGTGCGGTCGAGGTTGAGGACATGGATCAGCATCGGCGCCCGTATAGTCCAATGCCCCTCGCCGGCGGGCCAGAGGGACGACTGTGCTGCCGAATTTAACAGTGTGGCCCCCGCCGACAAGGCTGATCATACGCTGGTTTTCGGCCTCACCGCGACGCAGCTCGCGCTCGCTGCCGCTGTCGGAGCGGGCGCCGGAGCGGCGGAAGCGCTGGCCTCGGGCAATCTGGTCGCGGGCGCCTCCTTGGGGTTCGGCACTCTGGTGGCGATCTACGTGGCACATCTGGCCGCCGAGGCTGTCGTGGTCGGCGGCATCTATTACTGGTGGCCCTGGGACGGGGACCCCGATCCCCCCGCCTCGCGCACCATCTCAATCCGCGCCCCGGGAGGCTGAAGCGCACTCTCCGGTTCGTCGGCCGGGGAGCGGCTCTCACACATACTCGACAGAGGTCATCATCCCGGCCTCCATGTGATAGCCGTTGTGGCAGTGGAACGCCCAGCGGCCCGGATTATCGGCGTCGAAGGCGATCGTCACGCTGGCCCTCCGCGGCACCATGACGGTGTCGCGGCGGGCGCCCTGGAAGCGCTTGCCGTTGATCGCGACAACCTCGAAGACCGTCCCGTGCAGGTGCATCGGATGCGACATCATCGTCATGTTCTGCATCACCAGTTCGACCCGCTCGCCGGCGGCAACCGGGATCGGCTTATTCTTCCCATAGACGTCGCCATCGATCGTCCAGATGTATTTCGCCATGTCGCCGCCGAGCAGCACTTTTGTAGTGCGGTTGGCGGCGCGCGGCGCCAGCGGTTCGACCCCCTTTAGCTGCGCCTCGAGATCGAGGCCGACAATGCCGGCCTTTACCGCGCTGGATGCTTCGATCCGGGCGACTGCGGCCCCTTTGGTCGCGAGCACGAACCCGGTGCGCGCGGTGTCGCCCTCGCGCAGCGCGAGGATCGGGAATGCGCCGCCGCCGGCCGGCAGCTGCACGCGGATGTCGAGGCGCTGCGCCATCGCCAGCGGGAATTTGGCGCCGCGCATCGGCACGTTCGGCTGGCCGTCGACCGCGATCAATTCGCCGTTGATGGCGCCCAGATCGATGATGAAATTTGTCGAATCCGCCATGTTGATGATGCGCAGGCGGACCCGGCCGCCGGGCTCGACGCGAAAGACTTCGGGGTCCGCGAGGGTGCGGTCATTGGCCAGATAGGCGTCAAAATCGATGTCGTTGACATCGGCCCCCGGCGCCATCGCCATGCCCGAGGATTTCTCCGAGCCGCCCATGTTCATCGGCACCCCGCCCGGCATCGGCATCGAGCCCATGTACATCCCGCCGCCCTTCATCGGCATCGAGCCCATCTTCATCCCGCCGCCGCTCGGCATCGGCATCGCGCCCATCTTCGTCCCGCCGGCCTCGGTCGATGCCTTCCCGGGTTCGCCCGCCGACTTCCCCTGCAATTTGGCGAGGATCGCTTCGGGATCACGGAAGGTGAAGTCGTTGAGCCGCACCACCACCTCCTGCTCGTCGGCCTTCAGCGCCTCTTGCGTGCGGATGATCAATGGCGCCGACAGCAATTTCTGCGTCTGACCCAGGCTGAAATGCGAATGCATCCAGTAGGTGCCGGGGATCTTCAGCGGAAAATCGTAATCATAGGAGGCGCCGGCGGCGATCGGATCCTGCGAGAGCCCGGGGACGCCGTCCTGCGCGCTTGGCGGCTTGAGACCATGCCAATGGACGAGCGTAGGCTCGGTGAGCCGGTTGTTGAGGCGCACCTTGAAGGCGTCGCCCACGGTGAAGCTGAGCCCGGGCGCGCCGGAAGCGTTGAGGAGGGCATAGACCTTGGCGGCCTTCCCGTTGACCTCGATCGTCCGCGTGGTGGCCTCCAGCGCCAGCGTTTCGGCGGCGAGGACTGAGCGCCCGGCAACCCGATACGCCATCCCGCCGGCAATAAACCCGGCGGTGCCGCGCAGCAGCCCCCGCCTGGAGATCGGCTCTCCCATCATCGATTGTCTCCCTGCCCGTAACCCCAAGCGCGTCGGTGGAAAGCGCGCCCCGCGACTGCCGGTGTCGAGGTGCAATATGCCGCAGCCGGGCGTCGCTCTGGCGCGCACCCCATCCCAGTGCTCAGATACAAACGGATGATTCACCGGACGAGCTTTCGGGCGTGGGCGGGCCGCGGCTGGGTGCTGCACCATCTGAATGAGTCTGGGCACTAGAGTGGGATTGCATCGGCATTCCGGCGCGGGCCGGAACCCGGGGCTTGCGGGGCGCGGACCCGGGAACAACCGCCGCGGCGCGACCGGCCGGCCCGGCTTCTCGGTTCGCGTCGACAGAATTTCCCCTTGAAAAGAACGTATCGTGAATATACATCCGGGATCGGTGCCGCCTCGCTACACCCCCTCGCCCGACGGGGTCGCGGATCCGCCCCACGGGTCCGCTGTTATCTCGCTGTTATCCCGCTGTTATCTCGCTGTTATCTCGCTGTTATTTCGCTGTTATCTCGCTGTTGTTTCGCTGTTCCTGCCGCTGCTATTTCGGAGTAATATATATTTTTTTCAATGGTTTAAGGGTAAATTCTCATCTGACTTGCGAGGGCGCGATCCGGGATTGACCCGGCGGTAGCTATTGCGCCCTCGGCGCCGGACCCCGCCCCGGCCGGCTCCCAGGGGATCACGCGCGGGTGACGCGATTTGCGGGCGCCCGAGCTCCCCCGGGGGATGCCCGGAGATGACGAACCCTGCGTACGCGCTGCGCAATTATCCCCTTGCAACGGCGCGGATTGGCTAGAATGGCGCGGCCCGGCGACCTCAGGGCCGACCGGTCCCCGGAGTCTGATTTGGCGGAAGAGAACGAACCTAACATCAGGCCCGCGCGTCCGCGTTTCCCGCTGTGGCCGGCCGCAGCCTGGTCGGCTTGGGTATGGCTGTTTTGTACCGCGGCGGTGGTGGGGCTTGTCGTCCTACTGGTGGACACCCTCCCCTACGCGCCGTGGCACCTGCGCATATCGGCCAATCACCCCGCGGCAGCGCCGGTCGCCAAACCAGCGCCGGCGCAGGCCGTGCCCGCCCCCGCAGCGCCGCAGGCCTCGTACACGATCGTCGCCTGGCGCGATGGCGCGGGGGCGCTGCGCCGGGCCGGGATCGAGACCGCGCGCTATGAGGAGTTTGTCACCGCAGTGCGGCGCCAGATCGACGCCGACCAGCAGGCGCTGACCGCGGCGCGAGGCGAGCGGCTACGCGCCGAATTGGCCCCGGTCTTCGAAGGGATCGACGGACGCGTCTCGGGCTATGCCGACTGGGTGTTTGACTGGTGGACGAGATGGATCCTGCTGGCTCGTACCTTCGGGTGGACATGGGATAACCTGGCAACGGGCCCGCCGCTGAGCCTGCCCGACAGGGTCCAGGCAAAACTGGTCGCCGCCGTGCAACAGCAGTTTATCGGGCGGGTTCTAGAGCCGCGTGCGCTCGAACCGAAGATCGATGCCGCCCTTCATGGCGCGCTCGTCGCGATGCGCGAGGATCTGCGCGGCAAATGTGCAAGATACCAGCAATCCTTCGCCGACTTCATCCGCGGCCAGGCGCGCCAAGTCGAACGCCACGATGCGGCGCAAGGGTGGATCCCCGATGGGTCGTGGGAGCCTGGCGCTGCCACGTTTCAACCGCTGTGCGATCAGGCCGGAGCGATCGACGAGGCAGCGCTGCGCGCCCAGTTTCCGATCCTCCTCGAGCTGAAGACCGCCGGGAGCCCGGTCAATGACGTGATCCTGCGACTGGCGCGCCCGTTTGCCACCAAGCTGATCAGCTTTGTGGTGTTGCCGGTGATCGTCGCCGCGGTCCTCGGCGGCATCCTCTTGCCGCTGTTCAGCCAGCTGCCGGGCGTCCTCGCTAACGTCGTCACCGGCGTCCTGACCGGCGCCTTCGGCGCGCTCATCATCGGCCTTGGCGCGAGCGCATCGGTCGATTGGCTGCTCAACCGCACCGACGCGACGCTCAACCGCGCCGGCTTCGAGGCCAGTGTCCGTAAAGCGATCATCTCGGCGGAACAGGATTTCGAGAGCCGAGTGCTCGATGCCCAGCGGCGTCCGATCGACCGGCAGATGCAGGCGCTCGCAACTGAAATGGCCGGCAAGATCACCGTGCCGTAATATGGCCCCGCTCGCGGGGCCACCTCGGTGACCACGTCGGCGCGCGTGGTGTCGAAACGGTTATAGGCTCCGTACAGCAAAAAGCCCAAAAACTGGCGTAGACGCTCGAGATAAACAGGTACTTGTAGCCACCGACAATGTTGTTGAGGCTAAGCTGCTCCTCGCCGAAGAATATTCCCGACACCGCCGTCCCGATAATCGACAGCGAGATCGCCCCGCCAACCAGGACCAGAATGCTCGCCCATACCGGCAGATCGTTGAGCCACAAAATCGCGGCCATGATCGTCGGTCCCGCCTCGCTCCAGTTCCGCCCCACCCAAGCGGGCGCCAACCGGCGCCGATGATAGGAGAGCCCGGCCACGCGGGGCTACCCCGCAAGCAGGACTCCGAGCGCCCCGAGCGCGTGATCCTCAGAACGCAAAGCGGGCGACGATCGACGGCTTGCCCGGAAGCTGGATCAAGACGACGATCCGTGCCCCGGCGCCAGCGTTCTTCTCCAGTTGGCCAACCATCACATTGTCGCCGGTGCCGGATGGGCCCGGCCGCAGCGTCACGGTTTGCGTCTCCTGGCCGACGAGCACCGTCGCGGTGGGGCTGGCCGCCCCGATGGGGACTGGGGCGTCGGTTCTGTCGTCAAATACGAAGAACTGGAGCCGGTTTTCCTGGAGGGTCAGCTCCGCATAGTAAGGCCCCGCATCGGCCACCAGGCCGCCATGCGCCCCGGTGCCTTGATGGGCTGAGGCAAGTGCCGGCCAAACCAGCACCAGACACCCGGACCACCGTTGCAACCACCATCGAGCCACTCCTCACCGAGCCCAATTCCCGACCTCCGAATTCAACCCGAAGCACTACCGACATCTGTTCTGAGTTGATCACTGTGGCCAATAATGCCAGAATCCGTAGCCGCATCATTGGCAACAGCGGTGCGGCGAAGGACATAAACTTAGCGCCTGGAATGCCCTGCATCGATCGCCGCAGCTGGCGGGGCTAGCCGCCGATGCAGCCCCGCGTCTGGCGCCACATCGCAACCTGGGTCGGGGTTGCCGCGCTGCTCTGCCAAATCCTGCTGCCGTTTGGCCTTGCCCGGCTGGAGAATTCGGGCGTCCCCGGGGAGCTGGCGCAAGCGGCGCAAGACCAGCATTATCATGACCCCGGTCTGGCAAATTCGCTGGGCCGTGATTGGATCCTCGGCCATTCACATGCCGGCGATACGCCGTCCGGCCGCGTTCGGTTCGACCTCGCTTACCTGACGCCGTTCGCAGTCGTCGACCCGCCGGAAGCGCCGGCGGTGTTTGTGCATTGGGCAGCCTTCATTGCCGATCGGATGGCACCGGCCCCGTCGGCTAGCGATGGCTTTACCCGCCCCCTCCCCAGAGCGCCTCCCCTGTCGGCCTGATCGACCGGCCGCCGGCGACCTGACCGGCATCGTTCCTGCTCCGCGCAAATGCTGCGCCGGGTGGCGACGGTGTCCGCGTCGGAATGCGCGGCGCACCATCGAGTAACGGCACGATCACGCTCTATCTTCCGGGGGAGTTTAAAATGTTTCCCGTTAAGCTCGAGTTCCGTCCATTCGACGGGGCTGCCATCGGCGTCGCCGTGCGCGCGGGGCTTCTGACCGCCGCAGTGACGCTTGTTTCGCAACCCGATCCCGCCCGCGCCCATGGTTTCGCGGGTGACCGCTTCTTTCCAGCCACCATTCTGACCGATGACCCGTTCGTCGCCGACGAGATGTCGCTCCCGACCTTCACCCGTCCGCCAACCGGCGCCGACGGCTCCTATGAATGCGATCTCGATTTCGACCTCGCCAAGCGGATCACCCCCGATTTGGGGTTCACCCTCGGTTACGGATGGGCCAACGTCCACTCGCCCGGCATGCCGACGGTCAGCGGTTTCGGCGGGCTCGACACCGGGTTGCAATACCAGCTCTTCATCGACCCGCAGCGCGAAATGATGGCTCTGGCCGGTATCAACGTTAATTGGGCGCATACCGGCCGGGTCATGGCTTTGGGCGCGCCGGATTTTACCACCATTACGCCGACCTTCGACTTCGGCAAAGGGTTCGGCGATCTGCCCGATTCGATGCCGTTCATCCGGCCGTTCGCGATCACCGGCAATTTGAGCGTCGACTTTCCAACCAAGACCGAGAGCGCGGGCACGCCCAATCCTAACAATTTCAACTACGGCTTCGCCTTCGAATACAGCCTCGAATACCTCCAGCATCATGTGAAGGACGTCGGCATCACGCCGCCCTTCGATCACCTGGTCCCACTCGTCGAGGTCGCGATGTCGACGCCGCTCAACCGCATCACCCCGGGGGTTACCACGACCGGCACCGTGCAACCGGGGCTCATCTGGGCAGGCCAGTATTACCAGATCGGCGCGGAGATGATCGTCCCTGTCAACGGGGCCTCAGGCAAAGGCATCGGTGGCTTGATCCAGCTGCATTTCTTCCTCGACGACATGTTCCCCAGAAGTATCGGCCGTCCACTGGTGCAATGGTGATCCCATGTCGATGACAAGGAAAACCAGCATTACAGGCGTGCGGGTGGCGCTTGCCTTCCTGGCAAGCAGCGTCCTCGCATCGCCCGGCGCCTTCGCCCACGCCTTCCTCGACCACGCCGTTCCGCCGGTCGGCAGCGAAGTGCACGGGTCGCCAGCGGACCTGAAGGTGTGGTTCACCCAGGAGCTCGAACCCGCCTTCAGCACTGTGCGGGTCGTCGATCAGAACGGCACAGAGGTCGACAAGCTAGACAAGGCAATCGACCCTGGCGATCCGACCCTGATGAAGGTGTCTTTGCCGCGCCTGCCGCCTGGCAAATACAAGGTGTTTTGGCACGCGCTCTCGGTCGACACCCACACGACCGAAGGGACGTTCACGTTCGAGGTGGTACCGTGAGCAAGGCTCGCTGTTACCAGGATCGGGAAGCATCGTGACAGACCTGATTGCGGGTGTGGTCTGCGGCGCGCATTACGCATCGGCGATCTCGGCGTTCGGCTGTTTCGCATTTCTGCTCACGGTGCCGCCGGGGACCTACGCAGTTAGCCGGCAGGTCATCTCTGTCGATATCGACCCGACGCAAGGGCACACTCACTTGCGATGTCGGCGGGCATTGAGGGGATGATGGAGACGTTCTTCGTCGCCGCGCGCACGCTTCATTTTACGGCAACGATCTCGCTGACCGGGGTTTTCGCATGGGAGTGCTTCATCGCCGGCCCCGGCTTTCATTCGCGCAGCGCCGCCGCAATATCGGCGGCGCTCTACCGGCAGCTCGGGTGGCTGGCCTGGGGGAGCCTCACGTTGGCGCTCGTCTCGGGCGCGGCATGGCTGGCCGCCGTAGCGGCGAGTATGAGCGGCATGCCCTTAGGTAGCGCGCTGACGCACGGCGTGTGGGGGATCGTGCTGACCCGCACGCAGTTCGGCATGGACTGGCTGGTGCGGCTCGGCCTGGCCGTGCTGCTCGCAGGGTGTCTGTTGGCTCGACGCCGCCGACACGCGACTGCGTCCGCCGCGGACGGCTGCACGGCGTTGCTGCTCGCCGCGCTGCTGTTGGCGAGCCTCGCCTGGGCCGGACATGGTGCGGCGACCCCCGGCGCGCCCGGCGAGTTGCATCTCGTCGCGGACATCCTGCACCTGCTTGCAGCCGGCGTGTGGCTCGGGACGCTTGCTCCGCTCGCTCTGTTCCTCGCCGCGGCGCGGCGGGAAGGGGATCCGGATTGGGCGGCGATCGCGCACAGCGTAACGCGGCGCTTTACGGTGCTGGCGGCGACGAGCGTCGCGGTCCTGCTCGCGGCGGGCCTTGTCAATACGTGGTTTCTCGCGGGCAATGTCCCGGCCTTGGTCGGCACCATTTACGGCCGCCTGCTGCTCGCCAAAATTGCGCTGTTCCTTGGCACTCTGGTGATCGCGGCGGTCAATGTGCTCAGGCTGTCGCCGCGGCTCGCCAACTCGGCCTCCGGCGCCGGCAACGCCGTTTGGCGTACGGTCGGCTGGTTGCGCGGCAATGCGCTGGTCGAAGCGACCCTCGGACTGGCCGTCCTCGCCATCGTCGGGGCCCTTGGCATCCTGCCGCCGGGATTGCATACCGAGCCGGGATGGCCGTTCCCCTACCGCGTCGACCTCGCTGCGCTTACCGCGGGGTCGACAATCCTGCTCGCGACCCTGGCCATCGTATCTGGCGCCTTTGCGGTGGCCATCGTGGCCGCCGCCGCCGCCGGGCGTTACCGGCGAATGGGAGCCCTCACCGTAGCCCTCTGCTTATGCCTGGGAGCGGGCTGGATCCCTTTGAGTCCAGCCGTCGAGGAGGCCTATCCGACCAGCTTCTATACCCCCGCCGAGCCGTATTCCGCCGCATCCATCATCGAGGGCGCCGCTCTTTATGCCGAGAATTGCGCCCTCTGCCACGGCGCGACCGGCCACGGCGATGGCCCTGCTGCCGCCGGCCTGCGGATCCGCCCGGCCGATTTGACCGAACCGCATGTCTTGGCGCACAGCCCGGGAGACCTTTTCTGGTGGGTGAGCGAGGGTCGAGGCGACGGTGCGATGCCCGGTTTTGCCACCGTGTTGAAGCCGCACCAGCGCTGGGACCTGATCAATTTCGTCAGGGCCCGCGCGGCCGGTTCCCTCGCTCGCCGGATCGGGCCGCAGATCACGACCGCAGCGGCGCCTCAAATCCCCGATTTTGCCTTCGAGGCAGCCGGCGTGCAGACGACCCTCAATCAGACGCTCAAAAGCGGGTCGGTGCTGTTGGTCCTGTTTGCATCCCCGGCCGCGAACGCGCGCCTCGCAGGACTGGCGGCCTCGCGGCAGGCCTTTGCCCGGGCCGGGTTGAACCTCGTCGCGATCGCCATCGGCCCGGAGAACCAGGAACCCGAGCAGAAGAAGGCGCCGCCCCCCTTCGCCGTCGGCGTGTCGCCTGATGTCGTATCGGCGCTGGCGTTGTTTCGAGCATCGACGGATGGCGGGGAGACGGAGCTGATGCTCGACCGGAGCGGGGGTGTCCGCGCGCGCTGGACCGCCGACGACGCGGTTGGCCTGCCGGATGAGGCTGCCTTAATCGCCGATGCCAGGCGTGTGGCTAGGATCGCCGTAACCGCCCCGAGCCACGCCGGTCACGCGCAGTGACGAGCCCCTTCGCAAATTCCGGCAACGTCGAAGCCGATGATCGGCAGCTCCGGCTCGAGCGCGGCTTCGCTCGGCCGCTTCGCCAGCCAGGCCTTAAGCTCGACATCGTTGCGGTGCTGGATGCCGCAAGAGGCGCCCGTCGCGTCGCCGAATTGAGCCATCCTGTCCTCCCCTACTCTGCCGCGCGCGGGCGGCCCATCGCGCCGTGCACTTCCGCGACGATCTCGAAGGATCGCTTGCGTTTGGCGTGGTCGAAGATGTTCGCCGTCACCATCAGCTCGTCGGCGCCGGTCTGGCGGATGAAATCGGCGAGGCCGCGCCGCACCGTCTCGGGCGCGCCGACGATCGCGCAGGCCTGGCTGTCGGCGAGGATCGCGCGCGCGTAAGGGTCGAGCTGCGCGTCGAAATCGGCAATGGGCGGCGGCACCCGCCCCGGCCGCCCGGTGCGGTTGTTCAATGTCGATTGCTGCAACGACGAAAAAAGGAAGCGGGCTTCCTCATCGGATTCCGCGGCGACGACGGTCACCCCGAGCATGACGTTGGGCTGGGCGAGCTGGGCCGACGGGCGGAAGCGTTCCCGGTAGATCGCGATCGCTTGCATCATCATCGCCGGGGCGAAATGCGAGGCGAAGGCGAATGGCAGGCCGAGGATTGCCGCGAGCTGGGCGCCAAAGGTGCTCGACCCCAGGATCCAGATCGGCACGTTGAGCCCGGCGCCGGGCACCGCCTGCACCGCCTGGCCGGGTTCCGCCGGCTGGAAGTACGCCATCAGTTCGACGACGTCCTGGGGAAATTCGTCGCCGCCGAGAAGCGTCCGGCGCATCGCCCGGGCGGTCACCTGGTCCGACCCCGGCGCGCGGCCGAGCCCGAGTTCAACCCGCCCGGGATGCAAGGCGGCGAGGGTGCCGAACTGCTCGGCGATCACCAGGGGCGCGTGGTTCGGCAGCATGATGCCGCCAGCGCCGATCCGGATCGTCGTGGTGCCGGCCGCGACATGGGCGAGCGCCACCGCGGTCGCCGCGCTCGCGATCCCCGGCAGGTTGTGATGCTCGGCCATCCAGAACCGCCGGTAGCCGAGCGCCTCGACATGCCGCGCCAGATCGAGCGAGTTGCGCAACGACTGCCCGGCATCGCCCCCTTCGACGATCGGCGACAGATCGAGAACCGAGAGCGGAACCATCGATCGGTTCACTTCGGGTCGGGCCAGCGAGCGTCGCGGGCGAGGTATTCGGTCGCGCGGATCGCGGTTGCCAGTTCGGAGGGGGTCGCGAGCGGCGGGGGCGTGCCGCCTTTCAGCCCGCCGAGTGCCGCGCGCACGGCGTGGACCGTGGCGGCGAGAATTTCCTGGGGGTAGACGACGAGCTTGACGCCGAGCCGCTCGAGTTCGGCATTGTCCGGCATGAAATGCTTGCCGGCGGGCGAAGTCACCGCGAGCGTCGGCTTGCCCCTCGCGGCTTCTACCGCCTCGCGCATCTCCGCCTCCGACTGCGGCGAGTCGAGGAAGAGGATATCGGCGCCCTCGGCGACGAACGCCTTCAGCCGGCTCAGCGCCTCGTCGAAGCCGCGCGAGGCGCGCGCGTCGGTGCGGGCAAGGAGGAGGATACCTTCCTCATGGGCAGCTTCCGCGGCGGCGCGGCAGCGCAGGATCGCCGCCTCACGCTCGATGACGAGCTTCGCGCCGCCGTGCCCCAGCGGGCGCGGCCAGACCTTGTCCTCGATCAGCACCGCCGACGCGCCGCGCCGGGCGTAAGCGCGGATCGTCTTCTGCACAGCCAGCGCGTTGCCATAGCCGGTATCGCCATCGGCCAGCCATAGGACGCCCGGCGCAGCGGCGATGACACTCTCGACCGTATCGGCCATTTCCGGGAAGGTCAGGAGGTCCATGTCGGGCATCGCGAGGCGCATCGCGGCGATGCTGGAGCCGGAGACAAAGGCGGTGCGGAAGCCGGCTTCCTCGATGAGGCGAGCGCCCATGGCGTCGCCGCAGCCCGGCATGACCTGTAGCCCGGGCTGTTCGAGAAGCGCCTGAATGGCGGCGGCGTGGGCGTTCATCGGGTTTCCTTTCACCTGCGGTCAGAGGAAATCGCGCACTCTCTCGATATCCTCGAGAACGAAGTTGTGAGAGCCGACCAGAACCTCGTCAAAGCCCAGTTGCTCGATCCGCTTCAGGCGCCGGCGCGCCTCGTCAGGCGGACAGATCAAGGAGACGTGCGAGGCCGCGGCGAGGCTGGCGGATTCAGGCCGCTCGGCAAGGTCGACCGCGACATTGGCGAGGACCGCGTTATTGCCGCCCGCGGCGCGGTAAACCCGCATGCCGGCTTCGAGATCCTCCCAGCTGCTGTAGCGGCCCGACGGGGTCCAGCCCTGGCATTCTTTGGCGGCGTAGGTGATCCAGCGCGGACTGCGCCAGGCGCCGATCAGGATCGGTGGCCCACCCGCGCATCCCGGCCAGGTCGACAACGCACCGCCATTGATCTCATCGCCACGCCACGCCCGCTGCATGATCGCGAGCGACTCCCGGAGGGTCCGGAAACGGTGGTCGTAATCGGCGCCGAGAAGCTCGAAATCGGCGCGTGTCGAGCCGCTGCCGACGCCGAGCCGCAAGCGACTGCCCGACAACGCCTGGACCGACTGCACCCGGTGGGCGAGCTCGACCGGGTTGCGCAGCGAAACCTGCAGCACGCTGATGCCGAGTTCGACCCGATCGGTCGCCACCGCAAGCGCCGCCAAAGCGACTAGCGGATCGAGGGTCGGCCGCCCGCGCCCCAGCGAATCCCCGACCCAGATACCCGGAAACCCGCTGGCCTCGATCCGCCGGGCGTAATCGGCGATGCCGCTCGCGAGCCCCCCATCGGAACCGGCGATCGGCGCGAGCCGGAGCATCGTGCTCACTCTCATCGGCGCTGGCCCCCTCGATTCCTCATTCCCGCGAAATCCTCCTGCGGCTCCGACAAGAATGCTACGTTTCCGGCGCGCGCGCCAAGCACCGAAGGGTGAGGCCGAGCGGCCGGCGCCCGGGCTGCGGCGCGCAATCCAAACCTCCGGAGGGGACATGGCGCTGCTCATCGTCAATCTCGACAAGCAAATCGGCAATGCGCAGGCCTGGCGCGACACCTTCGCGGCCCAGCTTCCCGATCTCGATATCCGCATCTGGCCGGAGGCGGGAGAGATGGCGGATATCGAATATCTCGCCTTCATCCGCCCCGATTTCGATGTCCTTCCCGATTTGCCCAATTTGAAGGCGATGTTCAGCCGCTCGGCCGGGGTCGAAGCCTTTGTCGATCATCCACGCCTGCCGAAAGCTCCGCTCGGCAAGGTGGAACCCTCGGGCGGCGACCCGATGATGACCGAATACGTCGTCATGCACGTCTTGCGTTTTCACCGCGACATGCCGGGCTATCAGGCCGCGCAATCCAACCGCGAGTGGCGCCGCACCAGGATCGTGCGGCCCGAGGAACGGCGCATCGGCTTTCTCGGTCTGGGCCTCATGGCGAAGGCGCCGGCCCTGGTGTTGAAGTCGCTCGGCTTCCCGGTCTCGGCCTGGGTGCGCTCGCCGAGGACCGATGAGGACATCCGGATATATCACGGCCCCGACCAGTTGGAGCCATTTCTCAACCAGACCGATATCGCGGTCTGCCTCTTGCCGCTGACCCGCGAGACCGAGGGGATATTCTGCGCCCGCACCTTCGCGATGATGCCGTGGGGCGCGATGCTGGTGAATGTTGGGCGCGGCGGCCATGTGGTGGCCGGGGATCTGATCGACGCGCTCGATTCGGGACAATTGTCCTACGCCGCATTGGACGCGCTGCGGCCCGAGCCGCTGCCGGCGGAGAGCCCGCTCTGGCTGCACCCCAAAGTCACCGTGATGCCGCACGTCGCCCGGCGCCCGACCGTCGCGCAGCTCGTCACCGAGATCGCCGCCAACATCCGCAGCATCGAAGCCGGCGGCAAGCTGTTGCAGGAAGTCGACATCACTATGGGATATTGACTGAATACCGTGGGTTCGCCGCCACTAATCGTTGGCGGCGGCGACTACCGGCTCCCGGCGGGGGCCTCGGACCAGTAGCAATAGCGGCAGGGACGCCAGGATGACGATCAGCATCAGCGCGAAATCGTCGTTATAGGCGATCATCGCCGCCTGGCGGGTGACTTCGTGATTGAGGGCGGCGATCCCCGAGGGGCTGGTCAGGCTGTAGGGCGCGGCGAGGTAAGGTGCTTGCGCCAGCGGATTATCCGGACGCAGCCATTCGGTGAGGCGCGAATGCACGATCTGGGTGTTCTGCGAGAGTTGGGTTTCGAGGATAGCGATGCCGATGCTGCCGCCGAGCATGCGCATCAGCGCGCGGATCGCCGTCCCCTGGGTGAGGATGTGGTGGGGCAGCCCCGAGAGCGCGAGCAGGTTAAGGGGCACAAACGTGCAGCCAAGGCCAAACCCCTGGGCAAACCCGGCGAAGAGGATCGGCCCCGACCCCATCAAGAGCGAAAACCCGGTCATTTGCCACAACGAGGCCGCGGTTAAGAGGAACCCGACGAGGATGAACAGGCGGTTGTCGACCCGGTTGATCATCCGCGCGACGATGAACATCGCCAGCATCGTGCCGAACCCGCGCGGCGCCATCATCCAGCCGGCGTCGAATACCGGGTAGCCCATTAAGACCTGCATCATCGACGGCATCAGCGCGAGGGTTCCGCTGAGGATCATGCCGACCCCGAACATCAAGAGGCTGCCGGCAACAAAATTAGGGCTCTTCAGTAATTCTCGATTGAGGAACGAGCGCTCGCCGGTCGTCATCGTGTGGACGACCAAGAGGTAGAAGCACAATACCGAGATCGTCGCCTCGACCCACACTTCGGTCGAGTGAAACCAGTCCTTGATCTGGCCGCGGTCGAGCATCAGCTGCAGCGAGCCGACGGCGATGCTCAGCATCGCAAAGCCGAACATGTCGAACGGATCGCGCCGCATCGAGCGGGACGCGCGGATGAACGCGAAGATGCCGAGCGCGCACAGCGCCCCGACTGGCAGATTGATGTAGAAGCACCAGCGCCAGCCGAAATTCTCGGTCAGCCAGCCGCCCAGCGTCGGGCCGATGATCGGCCCCATCATCGCGCCGGTACTGAAGATCGCCATCGCGTAGCCGTGCCGCTCGCGCGGATAGATCGTAAAGAGGGTCGCCTGGCCGAGCGGCACGAGCCCGGCGCTGCAGACGCCTTGCAGCACGCGGAAGAGCACGAGCTGGTCGAGGCTCGTCGCGGCGCCGCACAGGGCCGAGGCGAAGGTGAACCCGATCACCGAGGCGAGAAAGATGTATTTGACGCCAAAGTGGCCGGCGAGCCAGCCGGTCAGCGGCATCATGATTGCCGAAGCCACGATGTAGGACGTCAGGATCCACGAGATCTGGTCCTGCGAGGCAGACATGCTGCCCTGGATGTTCGGCAGGCAGACATTGACAATTGTCGTATCGAGACCCTGCATGACGCAGGCGGTGATGACCGTCGCGGTGATCGCAGCCCGATGCGCGACCAGCGGGGCGGCCGGCGTGGCGGTCTCTCCCCTCACCGCTCGCGCCCGCGCAGTGATCGCTGGTCAACCCCGCGCCTGGTCATTGGGCGCGCTCGCTCGTGGGGCCGCGTGGCGCGGCCGGGGCGATAATCATCATCGGCTCGCAAATATTTTAACGCTTTATAGCGGCAACCGTCGCTCTTTGTCGCGAGACCAGCCGCGCGTCTACGGCGCACCGGGGCCGTTGCTTCGGAGATGCGGGCCGGTCAACTAACGGCTATATTCGACGCAAACCGACGCTTCTTGACCGGGAAACCCGCCGACGGAGGACGCCATGCACCTGATGTATTTCACCGAGCAGCCGATGTCGGCCTATCCGTCGGATATCGGGCTTGCCACCGGCCACACCGCGCTGATGTTCTCGAACAAGTATTTCGATCCCGTCGCCGGCAGCCGGCTCTACAACGAATACCTCGAGCATTACATCATGGTCGACGAGCTCGGGTTCGACGGCATCATGCTGAACGAGCACCACAATGCGCCGTTCTGCATGCAGGCGAAGGCCAATATTTTCGCCGCGATCCTCGCCGCGGTGACGAAGAAGGTGAAGATCGTCATGCTCGGCAATCCGCTGCCTTTGGCCGAGAACCCGGTGCGGCTCGCCGAAGAACTGGCGATGATCGACATGATCTCGAAAGGGCGCCTGGTTTCCGGCTTTGTCCGCGGCGGCGGCCAGGAGCAGCTCGCCAACAACGTCAACCCGGCCTTCAACCGCGACCGTTTCGAGGAGGCCCACGATCTGATCGTCGCCGCCTGGACGCGCGAGGGACCGCTGCGCTGGGAGGGCACGCATTACCAGCACCGCGTCGTCAACCCGCAGGCGGTGCCGCTGCAGAAGCCCTATCCGCGGGTGTGGATCCCGGGGGTCATCAGCCCCGAGACGATCCTCTGGGCGGCGAGCCACGGCTATCCCTACATCGCGCTCAACACCCCGGTCGAGCGAACCAAGCAGATCTGGCAGATCTACGATGATGCCGCAGCCGAGGCGGGCTTCCGGGGCGGTCCGGACTATCACGGCCTGTTGAAGCAGATCCACGTCGCCGAGACCGAGGAAAAGGCGATCGAGAACGCCGCCCAGTTCCGCTGGATGCAGGGCGAGTTCACCGGTCTCGCGCACCCGGTGTGGTCGACGCCCTCGGGTTATGGGAGCCCCGTCAACCGCCGCGCCTTCGTCGAGTTCGCCTCGGGCCGCGCCACCAACCCACGCGGCCGTCCGTCCCTGGAAAAGCAGATGGAAGAATTGATGATCATCGCCGGCACCCCGAAGCAGGTGATCGCCAAGCTGCGCATCCTCCTGGAGGAGACGCGGCCCGGCATCCTCGGCCTCTGGGGCAATGACGGGACGGTCAGCCACGCCGACGCCAAGACCTGCATCCGGCTGATGGGCGAGGAAGTGTTGCCGGCTGTGCGCGAGATGGCCAAGGAATTCGACCTGAAGAGCCCGTTCGAGACCAACCAACCGGTCAGCGTCGAGTATATGCCGGGCCTCAAGCAGCCGGCCCGGGCGGCGGCGGAGTGAGAAACACCAACATCGGGAGCTTATAATGAACCAGAGCGATTTCGAAGCCGATCTCAAGCGCGAGGGGTATGAGGTCTTCTATGGCGGGTTGCGAGCCGACCACGTCAACCCCGACCACGCGCATGAATGGGACGCGCGGGTCATGGTGATCGGCGGGGAGATCACGCTGACCCGGGGCGGCCGGGCCGAGACCTTCCAGGTCGGCGACAGCTGCGCGGTCCGGGCGGGCGAAGTCCATGCCGAGCAGGTCGGGCCGCAAGGGGTTGCCTATATCGCCGGACGCCGCACTGCCGCGGGGTAAGGCCCGACTGCTTGTCTGGTAGGGCGCTATCCGATTGCATTGCGTCGTCGTTCCCGCGAAAGCGGGAATCCAGGGGAAATGCTGTGCCGCCGGCCCTGGGCCCCCGCTTTCGCGGGGGCGACGCGTCGGGTACTCCGATCAAAGGCGGGAATGCTCTACCCGGTGAAAATCTCGCCGAGCCGCCGGATCGAGCCGAGCGCCTGCTCTTGCGGCAACCCGGGCCACTGGCAACGCATGATGAAGTGGTCGACGCCGAGAAGCTCGCGATAGCGCGCGATCTCCTCCCTCACCGACGCCTTGTCGCCGATGATAAAGCGGTCGCGCGCGAAATCCTCGAAGGAGCTCGAGGTGCGGTCCTCGAGGCCCCAGGCGGCATAGGCGTTGTATTTGTATTCGAGCGGCCCCTGGCATTCCTCATGCGCGGTGGCATGGCGCGCGCCGACGTAGCATTCGACGGTGATCGGAAACTCCGTCGGTGTCCGGCCAAATTCGTTCAGCGCCGCGCGGTAGGTCTGCATCAGCGGCGTCAGCTTGGCGAGGCCGCCGCTGTTGACGATCAGCCACGCATCGCCGATCCGCGCCGCCCGCCTCACCGACACATCGGCCTGCGCGGCGATATAGAGGGGCGGCCCACCCGGACGAACCGGCTTCACCCCTATGCCGGCATCGTTGACCGTGTAAAACCGGCCGTGGTGGCTCACCCGGTCCTCTGTCCACAGCCGGTGCATCAAGCCGATCGCCTCGGTGAACCGCGGCGCGCGCTCGGAAAGCGGAATGCCGAAGGCGTCGAACTCCGGCTGGCGGTACCCCAGGCCTAACCCGAGGATGTAGTTGCCGCCGGTCAACAGGTCGAGCGTCGCGGCTTCTTCGGCGACATGGACGGGATTGAGCGGCGGCAGGATGAGAATGTTGGGGCCGATCGTCATGCCCTCGGCGTGGGCGGCGACATAGCCCAGGAGCGGGGTCAGCTGCAGCATCTGCATCGGGTGGGTCAGCCAGTGGTGCGGCAGCCAGAGGGAGGCAAACCCGGCATCGCGCGCCGCGCGCACCTGCGCGACGATCTCCGGGATGCGCGAAGCGACATTGTCGCCCTCGGGGAACTGTGTATTGATGAACAACCCGACCTTCATGACGCGCATCCCCCTCCGTTCGCGCTGCGCGCGATCAACCCGCGATCCCCTCGGCACGGTGGAGAAAGCGGCGGTTTGGCGCGCTGCGCGGACGGGTCGCCAGGCGTTCATGCGCCAAGGACAGCGCGACATCGCGCTGGCCGGCGCGGATCGCCGCCTCAACAAGGGTCCAGTTGACGACATCGCGCTGGGCGTGGCTGCCGCCGATCTGCCAGAGATCCATGCGGGTTTGTAAGAGGCGCTCGACGGTCTCGGCATAGGCGCCGCGATGAAAGGCCCATAGCGCCTCGACGACCGGAATGCCGACGGTGCGGTAGAGTCCGGCCGCCTCTGCGTCGCTTCCCGCGGTCTCGCGCATCGCCGCCAGCCGGCGCTCGACCGGCGCTTCCTGCCCCGAGCGCAATTCGGCCATCGCGGCATGGATGTCGGCGAAGACGAGGCATTTCCCGTCGGCGTGCCCCTCCCACAGGGTAGCCAGATCCTGCCAGCGCTCTCCGATGTCGCAGCCGAGCGTGTCGAGCCGCCACAGAAGCGCCGAGGCGTTGGTGAGACTGAGCGCGATCGGGCGCTGCGTCGCGCAAATCGGGCCGTCATAGAGCGCGAGCGCGGCGTCGTACTGCCCGAGTTCGAGGTGGAAGAGCGCCTTGTGCCACCAGATATGGACCTGGTTCATGTGGCTCGGCCCCGACCAAAGCGCCTCGCGCGCCGCCATCCACCCCAAGCCATCTTCCGGGCGCCCGGTCATTTCCATGACATGCGCGACGGTGTGATGCGGCCAGAAGCTCAAGGGCTCGAGTTCGGCCGCCGCGCGCGATTCGTCTTCGGCGCGGGCATAGTCGCCAGCCTCCTCCAGCCCGAAGCCGTGGAAGGCGAGCATCGTCCCATACCCCGCTTGATCCTTCGACCAGAACGGCAGGGCGCGCGCCGAGCGATCCCGCACCCAATGGAAGCGCCCGAGGAACCCGTCGGTCACCGCCGCACCCTGATGCGCCACGAGATCGCGGGGATAATGCATCAGGTGGCGATCGAGCACCGCGACCGCGGCGGCCCGCGCGCCCTTGCACAGATGCGAGAGGGCCGCGAGATGCGCTTCCTCGCGCTCGTTCAGCTTCAGCCCGCTCGCGGTGTCGACCAGGGCCTGGGCCCGGGGCAGAAAGCCGGGGTCGTTAGCCATCGTGAACACCCAGGCTTTTCCCAGATGCGCCATCGGGCAATCCGGTGCGGCCTCGCGCGCCGCGTCAAAGAGCGCGACGGCGTCGCCATCCACAAGGTTGAACGCCCGCACCGCCTGATCGTACGCGGTGACGGCGGCGGCTGTCGCGCCGGTGAGATGGTGTCCTTGGGCGTCCTGGGTCATGGATTGCTCCGTTAGCGGATGGACCGCGAAAACCACTCTAGCGTGCGCCGTCCATCGGCTGAAGAGCGAGTGTCGGCGGCGGTGGCGAGCGGGTGAGAGCGCCCATGCCGTGGCGGTATGTCTGGGGCGCGCTCCGGGCGAGGGTAGTTTGATTGCCGTGGCTTTCTCGGCGGCGCAAGCTCACCGCCAATCGTTGCCGGCCGACGAGACTGTAGATCAGGGGCCGGGCGGTGCTCACGGCTAAGAGACAGGCAGTATTGCCCAACATTGGGGAGAAATTTGATGAGCGGTCACGGTCACCTCAGCCCGTCGCAAATTCGCGCGAAACTCAACCACCCGGTCATTGACGGCGACGGCCACTGGGTCGAGTACGATCCGGTGTTCAGCGAGCAGATGCGCAAGGTCGGCGCCAACAAGGCGGCCGATGGCTACCTTGCCGCGATGCACGCAACCTTGAGCGCGCTGCAGATGGGCACCAAGGAGCGGCGCCGGCGCCAAATTGCCATGCCGGGCTTCTGGACCCGGCAGACCGGCAACACCCTCGACCGCGCCACGGCGATGATGCCGCATCTCCTATACGAGCGCCTCGACGAGATCGGCTCGGATTTCGCAATCATCTACCCGACCGCGGGGCTGCGCCTGCCCCGCATCGTCGACGACGAGACAAGGCGGGCGGTTATCCGTGCCTACAACATCGTCTCGGCCGGCTATTTCAAGGATCTCAGCGACCGCATGACGCCGGCCGCGATCATTCCGATGCACACGCCGGAGGAAGCGATCGCCGAACTCGAATTTGTGACGAAGCAGCTCGGCTCCAAGGTCGGCATGTTCGGCAGCGCGATGCCGCGGCCGGTTTCCTCGGTGGCGGCCAACGACCCGGATACGGCGCGCCTCGCGGTCGGCTACGAGGTATTCGGCATCGATAGCCTCTACAATTATGACCCGGTCTGGGAGAAGTGCCGCGAGCTCGGGATTGCGCCGACCTTCCACAGTACCGGCAGCAACCAGGCCTTGCGCAATTCGCCGACCAACTTCACCTACAACCATATCGGCCATTTCGCCGATGCGGGGCACGCCGCCGCCAAGGGCATCTTCCTCGGCGGGGTGACGAGGCGTTTCCCGGAACTGCGGTTTGCGTTCCTTGAAGGTGGGGTCGGCTGGGCGGCACAGTTGTTCGGCGACCTCATCGAGCATTGGGAGCGGCGCAACGCCAAGGCGCTCGAAAACATGAAACCCGAAAAGCTCGACCGGGCGCTCTTGATGAGTCTGGTTGAAAAGCACGGCTATTCGGAGATCGCCGCGGCGTTGCGCGAGCGCGACGGCTGGCCCGATCCAGAGCTGCATCTGACCGGCGGCCTCGACGAATTGGACGATTTCGCCGCGTGCAAGATCACCCGCAAGGAAGACTGGGTCGACCTCTACGCCAAGCCCTATTATTTCGGGTGCGAGGCGGACGACCGGATGAACGCGACCGCGTTCGGCCGGGGCAACCCGTTTGGCGCGCAGCTCAACGCATTCTACAGCTCCGACATCGGCCATTTCGACGTCATTGACATGCGTGAACCGTTGGCGGAGGCCTATGAGCTGGTCGAGGGCGGGTTCCTCACGGATGACAATTTCCGCGACTTCACCTTCACCAATGTGGTGCGGTTGTGGGGAACGCAGAACCCGCGCTTCTTCGAGGGCACGGTCGTCGCGAAGGAAGCCGCCGCGGTGCTGAAAGCGGCGCAAGCGCCGATCCGCGTCGCCGCCGAATAACCGCGACGCCGTCCGCCAGCGCCGGCCCCTCACCCCAACCCTCTCCCCGCGACTGCGGGGAGAGGGTTGGACCCGCGCGAAGCGTGAGAAGGTGAGGGGTGGGCACTCCCCGTAGGAATACGTCATGAAGCCTGAACCTTCAGTGCCGCATCGCTGGGATATGGAAGCCGATGTCGTCGTCGTCGGGTTCGGGGCCGCCGGCGTCGCCGCGGCGGTCACTGCGCACGATCTGGGAGCCAAAGTCGTCATCCTCGAAAAGGCGCCGGAGGGCCAGGAAGGCGGCAACACGCGGGTCGCCGGTCAGGGGTATCTGAATACATCGTCGGTCAACGAGGCCATCGCCTATCTGACGGCGCTTTGCGGGCCCTACACCGTACCGGAGCCGATGGTGCGGGTGTGGGCCGAGGAGATGGGGCAGAATAATGCGTGGCTGCAAAGCCTCGGTGGCGACCCGCAAGAGCATCAGCATCCGCCGGTCGGCATCGAATTCCCGAACCTGCCCGGCGCGGACTGCGTGCATAAATTCCACGACGGCCCGACCTATGGCTATTCCTACACATGGAAACTCTTCGAGCGCCTGGTCAAACAGCGCCCGATCACGATTCTATATGAAACGCCGGGGAAGGAGCTGATCCAACACAACAACACCCGGGAAATCCTCGGAGTGCGCGCCGAGCGCGGCGAAAAATCGATTTTTGTCAGGGCGAGGAAGGCGGTGGTGCTGACCTGCGGCGGCTTCGAGAACAACCAGGAGATGATCCGCAATTACCTGCCCGGGGTGCCCTATTGCTACACTTCCGGCTCGCCCTACAACGAAGGCGACGGCATCGCGATGGCGATGTCGGTCGGCGCCGACCTCTGGCACATGAACAATTACGCCGGGCCCTCGATGGCCCTCAAGGTCCCCGAGATCCGCACCAGTTTCTCGATGCAGGCGCTCCACTACAGCAAGGAAATTCCGGGCGGAATGATCGTCGTCGGCTCGGACGCCAAACGCTTTACCGACGAGAAATACAAGACCCGCCACGGCAAGGTTCCGGTCAACGGGCGCTGGCTGCCGCTGTCGGTGCCGTGCCCGATGTATCTGATCGGCGACCACACGATGTTCTCGGCGGGCCCCCTCTATGACATGCACCCGAGCCACGGCTGGACGCAGATCATCGAGCGCTACGAATGGTCGGCGGACAACCGCGCCGAACTGGCGAAGGGCTGGATCAAATCGGCGGGGAGTCTCGGCGCGCTCGCCGAGGTCCTTGGGCTCGACGCCGCGACATTGCAGGAGACCGTCAGGTGCTGGAACCGCTCCTGCGATGCCGGGCGCGACGCGGATTTCGGCCGCACCCTGATGCTGGCGCCGATCGCCGAGGCGCCGTTTTACGCGGTCGAGCTCTCGCCCTCGATGCTCAACACCCAGGGCGGCCCGCGACGCAACGAGAAGGCGCAGATTGTGCGGCCGGACGGGTCGCCGATCGCGCGGCTCTACAGCGCCGGAGAACTCGGCTCGATCTACAGCTATCTCTATCAGGGCACCGGGAATATCGGGGAATGCCTGGCGTTCGGCCGGGTCGCCGGGCGCAATGCGGCGGCGGAAACGCGCTGGGATTAAGATCGAAACCACGGTGCTCCGAGCGCGCGCCACCCGGATTTAGAGCCGTTGTTCCCGGCGAAGGCCGAGACCCATTGATCCACCGACGAGACGGCTGAATGGTGGATCCCGGCCTCCGCCGGGAACAATGAATGCTACGATGTCGCAGAACACCCGGAGTTCTCCGACTCCTGGCCAACTCACTCGGGAATCTTAGGGAGGCGGCGATGCGCGCGGTTTGGTACGACCGGCAGGGAGCGGCGGATGAGGTTCTGGTGTGCGGCGAATTGCCGACGCCGCAGGCCGGGCAGGGCGACGTGCGGGTGCGGCTCGAAGCCTCGGGCGTCAACCCGTCCGACACCTACCGGCGGCGCGGGCCGCCGGCGATGGAGTATCCCCGGGTCGTCACCAACAGCGACGGCGCTGGCGTCGTCGACCAGGTCGGCCCTGGCGTCCCCGAGCGCTGGCTGGGGAAGCGCGTCTGGCTCTACAACGGCCAGCGCAACGGCCGCTGGCAGGGAACCGCGGCCGAATACATCGCGCTCTCCGCGGATCTGGTGACCGAACTTGCCGACCACGTCTCCTTCGCCGAGGGGGCGACCCTCGGTGTCCCCTGCATGACCGCGCATCGCGCCGTCTTTGTCGCCGGGCCGGTCCAGGGCAAGACGATCTTGGTGACGGGCGGCGCGGGAGCGGTCGGCCATTACGCGGTGCAGCTCGCGGCCTGGGCCGGAGCTCGCGTGATCGCGACGGTCAGCTCACCCGAAAAGGCCGAGCGCGCCCGCGCGGGGGGCGCCGCCCATGTCATCGATTATCGCCGCGAGGACGTCGCCGCGCGCCTCCTCGAGATCACCGACGGGGTCGGCGTCGACCACATTGCCGAAGTTGATTTCGGCGGCAACCTCGCCGCCTCGCTCAGCAGCCTGCGCGTCAACGGCAGCATCATGATCTACGCCAGCAACGGCGACCGCGAGCCGCGCCTGCCGGTGCGGGACCTCATGGGGAAAAATCTCACGGTCTATGCGATGTCGCTCGCCGGGGTTCCCCATGTCGACCGGCGCCGGGCGCAGTCCGATATCGCCGCCTGGACAAGCTCGCCCGGGCGCATCCTGTCGGTCGCTGCCCGCTTCCCGCTTGACCAAACCGCCGCGGCGCACAAAGAGGTCGAACGCGGCGGCAAAATCGGCACCGTCATCGTCGAGCCGCAGCGCTGAGCCACTCTTGGTATATCGAGCCGCAGCGGCTATCATTCTCGGCAAACACGGAGGGGAACGGCAATGGCGTACGAAGGCATGATTGCGGAGACGATCTCGATCAGTGGCGACAAGAATCAGCCGATCTCGGCCTATGTGGCGCGCCCGCTCGGGGCGGGGCCGTTCCCGGGGATCGTCCTCATCCATCACGCGCCCGGCTGGGATGAGTTCTACCGCGAGACGACCCGCAGGTTCGCCCATCACGGCTATCTGGCGATCAGCCACAACCTCTACCACCGGGCTGGCGAAGGCAAAGCCGACGATGTCGCCGCCAAGGTGCGCGCCGAGGGTGGGGTGCCCGATGCCCAGGTCATCGGCGACACCGAAGGCGCGGTGCAGTGGCTACGCAACAATCCGACCCACAATGGCAAGGTCGGCGTCTGGGGCACCTGCTCGGGCGGCCGCCAGACCTTCCTCTACGCCTGCCATACGAAGAGCATCGACTGTGCGGTCGAGCTGTGGGGCGGCCGGGTGGTGATGAGCAAGGAAGAGCTCAACCCCAAGCAGCCAACTTCACCGATCGAGTTCACCAAGAATCTGTCGTGCCCGCTTTTAGGTCTCTTCGGCAATGAGGACCGCTCGCCGACCCCCGAGCAGGTCAACCAGCACGAGGCCGAGCTCAAGAAGCACGGAAAACAGTACGAGTTCCACCGCTACGACGGCGCCGGGCACGGGTTTTTCTATTACGACCGGCCGATGTACCGCGTCGAGCAGGCGCTCGACGGCTGGCAGAAGGTGTGGGTGTTCCTGCACAAGCACCTGGCTAAATAATCGCCAGCATGTGTACCTCGATCGTTGAGGTTGTCAGCGCGGACGGCGCCGGCAAGGGCGGTGACGGGTGGTTCAGCCTGACCCACTCGGTGGTGTCCTACGACCACCCGCACCACGCTGTCCTCGAAGAAGCGATCACCATCGACTTCGTCAACGCCGCGCTCGATCCGGGGACCCGCGTCGCCGTCGAACTGACGCTTGAATCGGCGAAAGAACTGAGCGGTGCGCTGGCGCGGGCGATCGCGGCGGCCGAGATCGAGGAAAGCCAACGTTTTCGTCCCGGAGACCGCTGATGACCGCACGCGTGCCGATGGTGTCCCTGGAGCGCGCGCGCGAACTGGGCGACGCGATGGGAATGCCGGCGCGGCGCACCCAAAGCGAGGCGTTTCGCACGGTCGCCAATAATCCCGGCGTCGCGCGGGTCGCATTCAATCAGTTGATGCAGCTCTTGGAGAACAACAAGTTCGACACGAGGCTGCGCGAACTGATGATCATGCGGATCGGCTGGGTCACCGGGTCGGCTTACGAGTGGACAAACCACTGGCGGGTGGCGACCACGGCGGGGATCCCGCCCGAAGATGTGCTCGCAGTGCGCGACTGGCGCAACTCCGAGCGATTGACCGAAGCCGATAAGGCGATCCTCGCCGCGACCGACGAGTGTCTCGCCGGCAAGTCCATCTCTGATGCCGCCTGGGCCGAAGTTGCCAAGCACGTCACCAACCCGGGGCAGCAGGTCGAATTCATCATCGCCATGGGCAATTGGCTGATGTTTTCGATGCTGTTCCGCAACCTCCGCATTCCGCTGGCCGAGGGGGTGGCGGTGTGGCCGCCCGATGGCCTGGCTTCGTCCGCCGCGCAGGGGTGGGGATAAAGCGGGATCGTTCCAGACTGAACCACCTTACCGTCGCCCCCGCGAAAGCGGGGGTCCAGGGGGAAGCGACTGAGCGGTTTCCCTGGGTTCCCGCTTGCGCGGGAATGATGATTCAATATGCATGGACAACGCTCCAGGCTCGCCCAGGCGCCCCTCAAAACTCGCCGCTGCGATATGCCTCGTCGAGGCGCTCGGCGTCCTCCTCTGAGGGTTCTTCCCACCCTTCACCTCGGCGGCGCAGCGCTCCGGTGAAGTTGGGCGGGCGCTTCTCGTTGAAGGCCTGGCGTCCCTCCTCCCCGTCGGTCGTCACCTGGATCAAGAGGTTGTTGATCAGGTTCTGCACGTGCCAGGCCTGATCCGTCGGCAGATCGCCAAAGCGGACAACGAACTCCTTCATCATGCGCAGCGCCACCGGCGGCATCGTGACGATATGACGGGCGATCTTTTCAGCCCGCTCCATCAGCTGCGCGTGCGGCACCACCTCGTTGACAAGCCCGATGCGCAGGGCCTCTGCCGCGTCGACGGGATCGTCGGTCAACAGCATCTTCATTGCGTCGATGTAGCGGAGCTGCTTGACGAGGAGGCTCGCGCCCGGCCCGTGGCCGAGCCAGCCTTGCGTCGTCAGCGCGAACTTGAAGCGCGCGTGCTCGGCGCTGGCGATACGAATATCGGTCGAGGACAGGAGGATATAGAGCCCCGCGCCGGCGGCCCAGCCGTTGACCGCGGCGATAACCGGCTTCCACACCCGCGGGTAATGGTCGCCCATCCGGCCGTCGACCCCGGTCTTCTGCCCATGCACGGTGCCGGCGAGCGGCCAGAAAATGCGCTGGGTGCGCAGGTATTCGCGCTCCTCCGGGGTGATGTTCTTGCGCGGCGCCAGATTGTGGCCGCCGCAAAAGTGGCGATCCCCCGCGCCCGTCAGGATGGCGCAGCGGATCGTGCGATCTTCCCAGAGGTCGATCCAGGCGGCCGAGATCTCGTCCGAGGTTGCCTTGTCGAGGATGTTCGCCTTGGCGGGGTTGTTGAGCGTGATGTATGCGACGCCGTCGCGTTTCTCGTAGTCGATCGCCACATCGCTCTCCTTGGCTGGCGCTGATTCCGGTCAGAGCGAGAGCTTATAGCCCTCGTGCGTCGCCTGGAAACCGAGCGTCTCATAAAACCGATGCGCTTCGGAGCGGCGCTTGTCCGAAGTCAGTTGTACCAGGCCGCATCCGCGTTTGCGGCATTCCGCGATCCCCCATTCCAGCATCACCCGACCGACGCCGCCGCCGCGCTCGCCGGCGGCGACGCGCACCCCCTCGATCTGGCCGCGCCACATGCCCCGCCGGGTGAGGCCCGGAATGAAGCTGAGTTGCAGGACACCAATTGCCCGGCCTCTCGTTTCGGCAACCGCGAGCAGCTGGTTCGGGTCTCGATCGATCGCGGCGAAGGCGTCGCGGTATGCAATATCCAACGGCGTGCCGTGGTTCTCGCGGCCGGCGCCGATCGGGTCATCGGCGAGGAGCGCCACGATCGTCGGCAGATCGCCCAATACCGCCCGGCGAAAGGCGAGCGCGTCGGTCGTCATCCAACACTGCTCCGGCGCTGGCCGGGAGCGCTCACTCTGAAAACCAGTTCTTGTAGCCCTTGCGAACCGCTTTGCCGAGCCGGTGAGCGTTGTCTGTCCAATCGCCCTTGGCTGCCGCGGGCGCGGTCGATTTGCGCAGTTCCGTTGCCCACCGCCCGAGCCGGAAAACCTTGTCCGACCAGTCGGCGGGCGGCAGCTCTACCGCTTCCAACTTCTCCTCCAGGCGTTTCTTCAGGACTTCGGCATTGGCTTTTTCCGGTGCGGTAGCACCGCGATCCTCGATGACCGAAGCGAGGGCCCGCAGCTTCCGGCGCAGCGCCGCGACCGACCCGATGATGGGTTTCGCCTGCATACCGCGTGTCCGTTCAGGCGGCCGCGTTGTGCTTGCCGCGACCGAACAGCCGGTCCATCGCCTCGCTATTCGCCTGCTCGAATTGCGTGACCTTGGTCCGCACGTCGTCGACCGCGGCAAGTGCGCGCACCACCGCAGGCCGTGCCGCGATTCCGGCAACCCAGGCCATCAGCCTGGGATAGTCGCCCTCTGCCGGCTTGCCGAGAAACGTTCCAACGGCGCGGGCCCAGGGGAAGGTTGCGATGTCGGCGATCGAATAGTCTTGTCCGCCGAGAAAGGGGACCGCAGCCAGGCGAGTTTCCAGCACCCCCAAAACCCGCCGGACCTGGGTGCGGTAGCGGTTGAGAGAATAGTCATTCCCCTTGGGGGCAAAACGCATGAAATGGACATATTGCCCGAACATCGGGCCGACGGTGGTCATCTGCACCATCATCCATTGCAGCGCGTCGTAGCGCGCGGCGCCGTCCTTGGCCAGGAACCGCCCGGTCTTGTCGGCCAGGTAGATCAAAATCGCTCCGGACTCGAACACGGTATAGGACCGGCCGCCGGCGGCCTCGCGGTCGACGATCACCGGCACCTTGGCATTCGGGTTGAGCCTGAGAAACTCCGGCGAAAACTGCACTTCGCCAAAAACGTCGACCGGATGCACCGCGTAGGGCAGCCCCATCTCCTCCAGGGCAATGTAAATCTTGACCACATTGGGGCTGCCCATCGCATAGAGGTCGATCATCGAGGGTCTCCAGGTGATATGCCGGTGTGCCATATCCTGGCATTTCGTCCCGCCCCGCGCCATCCTGGATCCGGCCGCGCGGTTCTCGCGCAGGACGTGCGCCGACGCTATCGCGCGATACGGGTGGGAATTGCTTCGATATGTCGATATTGGCAGGGCTTGAGGTCGCGCAACTCGGCGGCGGGTTGGCCGCCGCGGTTTGCGGGCGGCTTTTTGCCGATATCGGAGCCCGGGTCCGCTCCGTCGACCCGGATGCCTCGACCCCGCTCGCGATCCATCTCAACCATGGCAAGATCGTTGCCTCGGGCGATCCGGCCGCGCGCGCAGCAATAGCGGCGGCCGATCTGATCGTCTGCGAAGGCCGTCCACGCGATCTTCGCGCCCGGCGCCACGACACGGACGCGCTGCGCCGGATCAACCGCGCCGCGGCGATTGTCGCCATCTCGCCGTTCGGACAAACGGGAGCGAAGGCCGACGACCCCGCGAGCGATCTGACCCTGTTCTTCGCCAGCGGGATTGCCCGGATGCTGACCGGCCAGGCCGATGATCTCGGCGAGCCGCCGCTCCGCCCGGTCGGCGAACAGTCGGCCTTTATCGGCGGGATCGCCGCCGCCTGCGCCGGCATGCACGCGGTGATGGCCGGGGAGCCCGGCGCCGTCGTCGATGTATCGATCCAGGAAGCGCTCGCCACCGTGGCGATAACCGAACTGGCGCGCGCCGGGCTTTCCGGAAAAATCTGGTCGCGCAAGCGGCTGACCGATGGCAACGGCGCCACCGTGTGCATCCTGCCGGCTAAGGACGGCTACGCCGCGATCTCGCCGCGCGACGATCATCAATGGGCCGCCTGGCTCACCGTGATGGGCTCGCCCGACTGGGGGAGGGAGACGCGCTTTGCCGCCAAACCCGACCGGGTCGCCAATTGGGACGCGCTCTACGCGCTGATGTCGGCGTGGAGCCGCGATTACGACAAGCAAACGATCGCCGACAAGGCGCAGGCCGCCCATGTCCCGAGTTTCCCGCTGCGCGAGCCGGCCGAGCAACTCAACTCGGCGCAACTCGCGCACCGCGGCTTCTATCGCCCGCTGAAGATTGACGGGCGGAGGATCGAGGTGCCCGGAACACCCTTCGGTCTTCGCGTCACACAATCCGCGGGAGCAGCGGCACCGCGCGAAGCGCGAAGCGCCGGGCCGATGCCGCTCGCCGGGGTTCGCGTCCTCGATTTCAGCTGGGTCATCGCCGGGCCGACCGCGACGCGCTATCTGGCCGCGATGGGAGCGGAGGTGATCAAGGTCGAAGCGCCGCGGCGCGGCGACCCGGGCCGGGCGTCCGAGCTCCACACCGTGCTTGGCCAGGCGAAGCGCAGCATCGTCTTCGACCTCAAAAAGCCGGACGCGATTGCGCTCGCGCGCGCGCTCGCCGCCAAATCGGATGTGCTGGTCGAGAATTTCGCGACCGGGGTCATGGACCGGCTGGGTCTCGGCGCGGACGCCTTGCAGGCGGTCAATCCGAACCTGGTCTACGTCTCCGCGTCCGGCCTCGGCCGCAGCGGACCGGAGGCGCGGGCCGTGGCCTACGGCACGCTGTTGCAATGTTATGCCGGTTTCGCCGGGCTCAATCGCTACCCGGGCGTGCCGCCACGGGTCGGCCTGGCGTGGCTCGACCCGATGTGCGGGCTGATGCTGGCCTTCATCACCGCCGCCGCGCTATGGCACCGCCGACGCACCGGTGGCGTGGCGCGGATTGACTTTTCGATGCTCGAAGCCATGCTGTGGACGATGGCCGAGCCGCTGCTCGCCGCGCAGCTCGGCGCCCCGCCGCTACCGGTCGGCAACCGCTCCGAGCGCTATCTGCCGCATGGCGCTTATCGCTGCGCCGGCGATGACGATTGGATCAGTCTCGCGGTCACCGACGACGATGAATGGCGCAACCTCTGCATGATCGTCCCGGCGTTGTCCGCGCTGGCCCCGCTCGGGTTTGCCCAGTGCGCCGAGCAGCGACAATCGATTGACGACACGCTCGCCGCCTGGGCACGGCCGCGGGAAGCCGCCGCGGCAGAATGGGAATTGCTCGACGCCGGCATCCCGGCAGCCGCGCTTGCCACCTCCCGGGATCTCGTCCTCTGCCCGCACCTGCGCGAGCGGGGCTTTTGGGACCCGCATGGCGCCGGCGTTCTGCCCGGCCTCCCATGGCGCGCCAGCTTCGGCCGGATTTCGCGCCCCGCCCCTAATCTTGGCGCGGATATCGATCAGGTCCTGCGCGACGTCCTCGACATCACCCCCGACGGAATCGCCGCGCTCCGCCAGTCGGGCGTGCTTGGTTGACGGCCGGTGGGCCTCACACCTCCGGACGAGAGGCCTCGGCGAAGGCGCTTTTCGGCCAGGCGAGGCCGTAATGCTCGCGCAGCGTCTCGCCGGCATATTTCGGTGCGAAAGAGGCCGCGGCGCTGCAGAATCGGGATCACCTCGACGCTAAGTGTGTCGAGGTGCGCGGGCAAGAGCGGCGGCATGATGTTGAAACCGTCCGCCGCGCCGCCCTTGACCAGTCCTCGATCAAATCGGCGATCTGTTCGGGTGTGTCGGCGGCGGTGAAATGGCCACAGGCGCCGGCGAGGTAGGCCGATAATTGCCGCAAGGTCGCGTTCTCGCGGCGCACGAAGTTGATGATCACCTCGGTCCGGCTGCGCGCCGCCTCGACAGAGCCGGGGTCGGGGAAGTCCTCGGGCGACAGCGGGCGGTCGAGCGACAAATGCGAGAAATCATGGCCGCCAAACCGGTTGGACAGGCGCACTGCCGCTGCATGGCGTCTAGCGTTGGTTTGTGCTCAGCCGGGCTTGGTCCCGACGGCGCAATGATAGGTCTGGGCGATGAAGAAGGTGCCGTCGCGCTCAGCCGCGGCCGCGGCTTCTAGAAAATCCGCTGCTTCCGCCGGGGTGAGCGTCGCGCGGATTTGCTGTTGATAGCGCTCGATCCTTTCCGACCCCGGCACGACCGAAACCATCTGCGGAAAACACTTCAGTCCTCTGAGGCCGAGCGCGCTGAGGCGCCGGTAGAGGCTCATGTCGGCGACGCCGTTCGGCGCCGCGCCCCCGCCGATGATGCCGGGGGCATCGACTTTCGCCTTCAGTGCCGGATTGAGTGGCAGATTGACCCAGAACGGCATGTCGGTCGCGTTCACCACGATACCGATCCGGCCGCCGGGCCGGGTCACCCGCACGATCTCGGACAGCATCTTGTCGGCGTCGCCCTCCTCGAACACCGTCGAGGACAGCGCGACATCGACCGCCCCGTCGGCCAGCGGCAGCGCCTCGGCGCGGCCTTCGCCAAAGTCGATGCGGTCAATGAGGCCCGCGCGCCGGGCCAGCGCCCGTGCCTCGCGCAAGAGATAGGGGCTCATGTCACGGCCGATCAGGCGGTTTGCCCCGTGCGTGCGCCGCGCCAGCTCGCGCATGATGGCCCCCGAGCCGCATCCGACTTCGAGGACGCTCTCGCCGGGCATGATTTGCCAGTGCGTCGAGTAGCCCGCGCACGACCCCCATATAACCGGAGCGGCCGCGCTCCTCGAGGCTCGCGACACTGCCGACCAGCGCGCCCCCCAAGGTGATCGTGCAATACCGCGTCGAGAGCACCGGGATTAGCCGCTCCCATTGCCCCGGCGACAGATCGAGCGGGAGCAGCACCAAGGGCGCGCCGGCGCCGCGCACGCGGTAGGAAATGCCGGAGCTGTCGCCTTCCTGCTCCGGCAGGCCGGCTGCCGGCAGCGCGCCACGGCGCCCGAGAAATTCCAGCATCGCCCGGCCGATCCGCTCGCCGCGCTCCAGGGCAATGTCCGCCCAGGTCTGCCCGGCGTAGTCTTCGAGCACCACCGTGGTGGCGTGCGGCAGTTCGGCCAGCCCCGCCCGGACCCGGCGCGGGCCCGGTCCGTGGTCGCCGGTCACGACGAGGAGCCGCCCGGCAAGCGGCGCCAGGGTCGCGTTGTCGAGCACCGCCGGGCAGAGCAGCGTCAGCGACGCAATGCGGTCGCGATAGCGGGCCGCGAAACCCTTTAGATCGCCCCCGCCGCGCCCGGCAAAATGCGCCGCGCCGATCCCGAGATCGTCGAGAAGCTCGACGAGGCAGGCTTCGACCGGCCGGCTCTCCTCAGGTTTTCCAGCGATTGCTATGGTGGTCCCCCGTTTGTCAGCGCGTCCCCGCCCGCCCCCGCGCCTTCTCCAGATCGGGCACATTGCTCGCCGATACCGCGCCCAGCCGCGACCCCGTCGTCACCGCCAGCGCCGCGCGGGCTGCGTCGTTTTCGTTGATCTTCGCCATGATCGCCTCTTTGGCGCGGTCGAAGACGCCGCGGTTGTTGGAGACGAAATCCTGCGATTGCCGCAGGCCGGCGAGATAGCCGTTGATCTCCGGCACGACATAACGCGCGACCATGTCCCAGCTGCGCATCGTGTTTTCCGGGTTGGCCCAGTCGTGGACAAAGCCGATGACGGTGCCAAAGCCGCCGCTGATCTCGAGGACGGATTTGATCCGCTGCACGAGATCGTCCGGGGTGCCGATCGTCGCCGCGGCGCCGTCCGAATACGCGGTCTTTTCCACTGCTTCGTCGGGGTCCCCGAAGGGCTTGGCGCCCGGCCGCTGCAGTGTGCCGACGATGTATTCGTTGTGGTGGCGCATAAGGCCGTGGCGGGCTTCGGCCCGCGCCTTTTCGCGGGTCTCGGCGATGTGCCAGCTGAGGAGCACGCGCCAGTTCTTGCGATCGACCGTCTTGCCGTGCTTCGCGGCGGCCGCTTCGGCGAAGGCCCATTGGGTGGGGAGGGCGTTCAAACCCTCATCGGACAAGGACCCGATCGAGATGATGCCGATCCCGTGCTTGCCCGCCAGCGTCATCCCCGAGGGGCTGATTTGAGACGCGACAGCGAACGGCATCTCCTCCTGCAAGGGCAGGAGCTGCAACTGCGCGTCCTGCAACGTGAACCACTCGCTTTTCGCCGTTACCCGCTCGCCGCTCATCAGCCGGCGGATGACCCCGATCGCTTCGTCCTGGCGGTCGCGCAACACCATCGGGTCCATGCCGAGGGTGTGGGCGTCGGAAGCCAGCGCCCCGGGGCCGGAGCCGAAGATCGCCCGCCCGCCGGTCATCCAGTCGAGCTGCACCATGCGCTGGGCGACATTGAAGGGGTGGTGATAGGGCAAGGAGACGACGCCGGTGGCGAGCTTGATGCGCTTCGAGCGCTCGCCCGCCGCGGCGAGGAACATCTCCGGCGAGCCGATCATCTCCCAGCCGCTCGAATGGTGTTCGCCGCACCAGAATTCGTCGTAACCCAAACGATCGAGATGCTCGACGAGGTCGAGATCGCGGCGGAACTGTAATAGCGGGTGCTCGCCGACCGGATGATGCGGAGCGAGAAAGGCGCCGAAATTCAATCGCGGCATGTTGGGTACTCCTGGAATCGTTGAACCGCTCAGTGGCGCAGCACCACCCGCCCGCGCACCTTGCCGCCGCTCTTCAAGTCGCTCAATGCCGCGCTTGCTTCGCTTGCCGGCCGGGTCTCGATCGGGATCGGGGGGACCTTTCCGGCCTGGACGAGAGCGAGAAGCTCGCGCAGATCGTCGAGCGTGCCGACATAGGAACCTTCGATCGTCATCATCTTGAACGGGAAGAGCACGGTCGAGATTGGGTTGGCGCCGCCGTAGAGCCCGACCATGACCAGCTTGCCGCCTTTCCGCAGGATGTTGACACCGAACTCCATGGTCTTTGGCGAGCCGACAAAATCGATCGCCGCGGCAGCGCCGCCGCCGGTCGCCGCCATCACCTGTTTCACCGCATCGGGCGCGGCGTTGTCGATCGTCGCGACGGCGCCCATCTGGCGGGCATGCGCGCGCTTTTGCGCGTCGATATCGGCGACGATGACCTTCCCCGCCAC
>JBARKH010000329.1:0-3319 GCA_049801295.1 Allostellaceae bacterium
CGGCCGAGCGACGCGCGAGGCGCTCCTGGAAGGCGGCGTAATCGACCAGCGCGCGGATCGCGCGGGCGCAGCTCGGCATCGCGGTGTAGCAGGGGATGCCGGCCCCGGCCAGCGTGGCGATCGCCGCGGGGCTGGCGGTCGTATAGGTCGATAACAGGATCGGCTTGTCGATCGTCGCGCTGATCGCGGTCATTTCCGCGGCGAGCTTTCCGGCCCGGTTCTCGTTAGCCATCGAGCTGATGAGGAGGATCGTGTCGATGCGCTGGGACTTTGCGACGAGCTCGACGAGAGGGGCGTATCCGAGTTCGCCGATCGCCTGCGCGGTCGCATCGATTGGGTTCTGCGCCGAGCCGTAGGAGGGAAGGAGCGCCATGATGCGCCGCTGGATGTCATCCTCCAGCACCGGCAGTTCGAGCCCGTGCGCCGAGAGGATGTCGGCCATCCACACCGCACTCCCGCCTGACCCGGTGATGATCGCCACCCGGTTGCCCTTCGGCAGCTTGCAATAGGCAAACGCGGTCGCGACGTCGACCATGTGGTCGAGGTCTTCGCCGCGAATGATCCCGTGGTGGCGGAAGATCGCGTCGTCGGCCGCCCCGGCATGGGCGAGCGCACCGGTATGCGAGGCGGCGGCGCGGCGCCCGGCGTCGGAGCGCCCTACCTTGGCGACGTTCAGGGGCTTTCCGGCGCGCGCGGCCTTGTCGGCGACGGCGCGGAACCGGGCGGCATCGCGGATCCCCTCGAGGTAGCAGAGGAAAATGTCGGCCCCGCCGGCGTCGAGCACCCAGTCGACATAATCATGGGCTTCGAGCACGGTCTGGTTGCCGGCGCTGACCTGATAGGTGAAGTTGAGCTGGCGGTCGCGGCCGCGGGACAGGAAGGCGAAGGTCAAGGCGCCGCTCTGGCAGCTGACCGCGATCGGCCGGGCGCGGCTCCCCTGCGGCAACAGCTTCTGCCCCACATCGTGGAACACCGGGCTGAAGGTTGCGACGAGGGGCGCGAGCGGGTTGACGAGACCTTCCGAATTCGGGCCCGCGATCAAGATGCCGGTGCGCTCGGCGATCGCGCGCAGCGCGGCGTCGCGGGTTGCCGCCTCCTCGCTCTTTTCTTCGGCAAAGCCCGAACTGATGACGATCGCGGCCGGGATGCCCTTCGTCGCGCATTGCTCGATCGTCGCGACGACATGGGCGGCGGGAACCAGGATGACCGCGAGATCGGGCGCCTCGGGGAGCTCGGCGATGGTTGCATAGGCCTTATGCCCCAAGACTTCGGCCGCGCTGCGCGTCACCGGATAGAGGCGGCCGGGATAGCCGTGCTCGACTAGCTGGTGCGTCAGCCGGCCGCGCAGCGACTGGTCGGCCGAAGCGCCGATGATGGCGACGCTGTCGGGGGACAGAAGCGGACGAAGGTCGGGCATCGGTATTCCTACGCAACCGGCTGGATCAACATAGCGCGTCCTTCGAGACGCCCGCTTCGCGGGCTCCTCAGGATGAGGTTCTTTCTTAATGCCATCACAGACTTACCTCATCCTGAGGAGCGGGCGCAGCTCGCGTCTCGAAGGACGCCGGTTGCTCGTGCAGCCGCCGGTTTGCCGTGGGTCAGCGCAACCCCAGCCCGCGGGCGATGATGCCGCGCAGGACTTCGCGGGTGCCGCCCTGGATCGTCAGCTTGGGGGCGATGAGCGTGGTATGCCGCAGCGCCTCTTCGAAGCGGTCGTCGTTGCTGTCTGGGGCCGAGTCGCCGCGCACCGGCGCCAACGCGCGCACCTGGTTGGGCAGGGCCTGCTCCCAGTTGGTGCCGAGATCCTTGACGACAGCGGCTTCGGCGGCCGGGGTCTTGCCGGCTTGCAGCATGCCGGCGACCGACAACGACATGCGCCTCAATGTCGCCAAATGCGCGACCTCGCGGCCGATCCCGGCGGCAATCCGATCATCGGGCTCGCTGCCGCTCACGCGCACCAGTTCGACGAGGCTCTGGAAGGTTTCAAGCCAGCGGTCGGGGCCGCTGCGCTCATAGGCGAGTTCCGCACTGGCCTGCTTCCAGGCTTCGTCCACTTCGCCGATCATGTGCGAATCGGGCACGAACACGTCGTCGAACACGACTTCGTTGAACTCGTGGCTGCCGGTCAGGTTGATGATCGGGTTTTTGGTGATGCCCTTCGCCCGCGCGTCGACGATGAACTGGGTCAGCCCGTGCCGGCGGTTCTCCTTGGTCGGGGGCGAGGTGCGCAAGAGGGCGATCATGTAGTCGGAGTTGTGCGCGTTCGAGGTCCAGATCTTGCGGCCGTTGACGAGCCAGCCGCCCTCGGTCTTGGTCGCGCGGGTCGAGGCGGCGAAGACGTCGGAGCCGGAATTGGGTTCGCTGAGGCCGATGCAGAAGCACAATTCGCCCGAGGCGATGCGCGGCAGGTACTCCTCTTTCACCGCTTCCTGGCCGTAGCGCAGGATCATCGGGCCGGATTGCCGGTCGGCGGTCGAGTAGTGCCGCGTCGGCGCTCGGTGCGCTAGCATCTCCTCGGTCACGACGTAGCGTTCGAGATGCGTGCGCTCGTGCCCGCCGTATTTCTTTGGCCAGGTCATGCCGATCCAGCCCTTGGCGCCGACCTTGCGGGCGAACGCCGCCGCGTTGTCGTTGCGGCCACCCTGGGGGCTGAACGTCCCGGCCTCGATCTCGTGCTTCAGGAAGGCGCGGACCTCCTCGCGCAATTCCTTGCATTCGGGCGGCAATTCGACCGGGTCGAATTGGAAATTGATGGCCATGGTTCCTCGCAAATTCCGACGTCAATTCTAGTTCGTCGTCCCCGCGAACGCGGGGGTCCAGGGCAACCGTCGCAATCCTTGGCCTTCTGGATTCCCGCTTGCGCGGGAATGACGGTCATTTTTCAAGTCAGGAGCCTTGGGTGATTGTGGGCCACAGCGCGTCGGCGCCGGCGGCGGCGACCATGCGGCCGAGCCGCATCGCCCAGAAAGTCTCGTTGCCGAATTCCTCGCGCCAGGCCCATAGCCGCCTTGTCGCGTGGTGCAGCGAATATTCCTTGGTGAAGCCGATCGCGCCATGCACCTGGTGGGCGATGGCCGCGCCGGTGGAGGCTGCTTCGCCGACGCGCAATTTGGCGACGGCGATTTCGGCCTGCGTGGTCATGGCGGAAATGCCGGAATGGGCGATCGCCTCGGCGGCGGCATCGGCGGCGGCGCCGGCGGCAGCAACCTCGCCGGCGAGAGCCGCCAGATTGTGCTGCACCGCCTGGAACTTCGCGATCGGCCGGCCGAATTGCACGCGGTCGAGCGAATATTGCACCGACTGGTCGAGGATGTGTTCG
>JBARKH010000330.1:0-9723 GCA_049801295.1 Allostellaceae bacterium
CGCCGGGGTCGATCACCCCGCACACCACCTTCCAGTGCGAGGCTTACGTGCTGACCAAGGAAGAGGGCGGGCGGCACACGCCGTTTTTCGGCAATTACCGGCCGCAGTTCTATTTCCGCACGACCGATGTCACCGGGACGGTGACGTTGCCGGAAGGGACCGAGATGGTGATGCCGGGCGACAACATCACGATGGAGGTCGAGCTCCTCGTCCCCATTGCGATGGACGAGGGCCTACGCTTCGCGATCCGCGAGGGCGGCCGCACCGTCGGCGCCGGCGTCGTCGCCAAGATCCTGAAATAAGAAAGCGATTTAGCGGGAACGCCAGATGGAAAGCCAGAACATCCGAATCCGCCTCAGGGCGTACGATCACCGCGTGCTCGACCAGTCGACCAGCGAGATCGTCAATACCGCCAAACGGACCGGAGCCAGGGTGCGGGGCCCCATCCCGCTGCCGACCAAGATCGAGAAGTTCACCGTGCTGCGCTCGCCGCATGTCGACAAGAAATCGCGCGAGCAGTTCGAGATCCGCACCCACAAGCGCGTCCTCGACATCGTCGACCCGACGCCGCAAACCGTCGATGCATTGATGAAGCTCGATCTCGCCGCCGGCGTCGACGTCGAGATCAAGCTCTAAGGGGCGAGCGATGCGGACCGGCCTCATAGCGCAAAAGCTCGGCATGTCCCGGGTGTTCACCGAGGATGGCAACCACGTCGCGGTGACGGTGCTGCGCGTCGACAATTGCCAGGTAGTGGCGCAGCGCACGCACGAGAAAGACGGCTACACCGCGTTGCAGCTCGGTGTCGGTGCCGCCAAGGTCCGGAACGTGACCCAGCCGCAGCGCGGCCATTTCGCCAAGGCCAAGGTCGAGCCGAAGGCCAAGCTCGCCGAGTTTCGCGTCTCCGAAGACGCGCTCGTCGAGGTCGGCGCCGAGATCACCGCGGCCCATTTCCTCCCCGGCCAGTATGTCGATGTGACCGGCACCAGCATCGGCAAGGGGTTCGCCGGCGGGATGAAGCGGCACAATTTTGGCGGCCTGCGCGCGACCCACGGCGTCTCGGTGTCGCACCGCAGCCTGGGATCGACCGGGCAGCGCCAATCGCCGGGCAAGACTTTCAAGAACAAGAAGATGGCCGGCCATATGGGGGCCGAGCGGGTGACGACGCAGAGCCTCGAAATCGTCATCGCCGATGCCGAGCGCGGCCTCCTGTTCGTCAAGGGCTCGGTGCCGGGGAGCGACAAGGGCTGGGTCCTCGTCAAGGACGCCGTCAAGAAGAAATCGCCCGACGGGGTGCCCTTCCCGGCGGCGCTGCGCGGCGAGACCGGCGCGGCGCCGGCTGAAGCTGCCGAGGAGAGCGCGCCGTGAAGCTGACCATGCGCAATCTTAATAATGAGGAGGCCGGCGATATCGAGCTCGCCGATGCTGTGTTCGGGCTGCCGGTGCGGCGCGACATCCTGGCCCGCGTCGTCGCCTGGCAATTGGCCAAGCGCCGCTCCGGCACCCACAAAACCAAGGGCATCAGCGAGATCAGCGGCACCACCAAGAAGCCTTATAAGCAAAAGGGCACCGGGCGGGCGCGCCAGGGCAGCCTGCGCTCGCCGCAGTTCCGCGGCGGCGCGGTGATTTTCGGCCCCGTCGTGCGCAGCCACGAATTCGATCTGCAGAAAAAGGTGCGACGGCTCGGCCTCAAGACCGCGCTGTCGGCGAAGCAGGCCGAGGGCAAGCTCGTCGTCATCGATGCCGCCAAGCTCGACGAGGCCAAGACCAAGGCGTTGCGGGCGCGGTTTTCCGCATTCGGCTGGGAGTCGGTGCTGATCATCGACGGCACGACGCTCGACGAGGGGTTCGCCCGGGCCGCGCGCAACCTGCCGAAGGTCGATGTACTTCCGCAGCAGGGCGCCAATGTCTACGACATCCTGCGCCGCGACACGCTGGTGTTGACGCGCGAGGCGGCGCAACAACTAGAGGCGCGCCTCAAATGAGCCGCTTTCGCGTCATTCCGATAGCCGAGACAAAGCTCACCCGGCAGCAGATGTACGACATCGTCCGCGCCCCGGTGATCACGGAAAAGGCGACGACCGCCTCGGAACACAACCAGGTGATCTTCCGGGTCAAGCTCGACGCCACCAAGCGCGAGGTCAAGGCGGCGGTTGAGGGGCTGTTCGCGGTCAAGGTCGATGCGGTCAACACGATCCGCGTCGAGGGTAAGCTGAAGCGCGTGCGCGGCCGCCCCGGGCGCCGTTCCGATTACAAAAAGGCGATCGTGACGCTGGCCGAAGGCTCGCGGATCGACGTCACCACGGGGATCTAAGAGGATGGCGCTTAAAACCTTTAACCCGACGACCCCCTCCCAACGCCACCTCGTCATCGTCGACCGTGGCGAATTGTGGAAAGGTAAGCCCGTCAAGGCGCTGACCGAGGGCTTGCGGCAAAAGGGCGGGCGCAACAATACCGGCCGCACGACGATGCGCTGGCGCGGCGGCGGCCATAAGCGGCGCTACCGGATCGTCGATTTCAAGCGGATCAAGGATGACGCACCGGCCGTTGTTGAGAGGCTCGAATACGATCCCAACCGCACCGCGTTCATCGCGCTGATCCGCTATCCCGACGGCGAACAGGCCTATATCCTGGCGCCGCAGCGACTGCGGGCGGGCGACAGCGTCGTTTCGGGCGAGCGGGTCGATGTGAAGCCGGGCAACGCAATGCCGCTCCGCAACATGCCGCCCGGCACGATCGTCCACAATGTCGAGATGAAGCCGGGGAAGGGTGGCCAGCTTGCGCGCTCCGCCGGGACCTATGTCCAGCTGGTCGGGCGCGACCAGGGCTATGCCCTGTTGCGCATGGCCTCGGGCGAAGTGCGCATGGTGCGCTCGGAATGCCGGGCGACGATCGGCGCGGTGTCCAACCCCGATCATCAGAACATCGTCATCGGCAAGGCCGGCCGCAATCGCTGGCTCGGGCGCCGCCCATCGGTGCGCGGCGTCGCGATGAACCCGATCGACCATCCGCATGGCGGCGGCGAGGGCAAGTCCTCGGGCGGGCGCCATCCGGTGACCCCGTGGGGCAAGCCCACCAAGGGCAAGAAGACGCGGGCCAACAAGGCGACCGACCGGCTGATCATCCGCCGGCGCCAACAGGCGCGATGAAGAGGGGTACGATGACGCGCACCCGGCAAACAGGACGGAGATAGGGCGTGGCACGCTCGGTATGGAAAGGCCCGTTCGTCGACGGCTACCTCCTGAAAAAGGCGGAAAAGTCGCGCGGCTCGGGCCGCAACGAGGTGATCCGGACGTGGTCGCGGCGCTCGACGATCTTTCCGCAATTCGTCGGGCTGACCTTCGGCGTCTATAACGGGCACAAATTCATTCCCGTGCTGGTGACCGAGAACATGATCGGCCACAAGCTCGGCGAGTTCTCGCCGACCCGGACCTTCTACGGGCATGCCGGCGACAAGCGGGCCCGTCGGAGCTAATGGGGAGCTAAGGGGAGTTGAGATGAGCAAGCCCTCCGCCGAACGCCGGCTCGACGACACCGAGGCCTCGGCCTTCCTGCGGGCGCTGCGCACCAGCGCGCGCAAGCTCAACCTCGTCGCCCAGACGATCCGCGGCAAGGATGCCGCCGCCGCGCTCGCCGAATTGACCTTTTCGCGCCGCCGCATCGCCAACGATGTCAAAAAGGTGCTGCAGGCGGCGATCGCCAATGCCGAAAACAACCACCAGCTCGATGTCGACCGTCTCTATGTCAAGGAGGCGACGGTCGGCCGGGCGTTCGTCATGAAACGCTTTCACACCCGCGGCCGCGGCCGCTCGGCGCGGGTCGAGAAGCATTTCGCGCACCTAACCGTGGTCGTCCGCGAGCGCGTTGAGGAGACTGCCTGATGGGTCAGAAGGTCAATCCGATCGGGCTGCGGCTCGGGATCAACCGAACCTGGGATTCGCGCTGGTTCTCCCGCAAGGAATACGGCAACCAGCTGCTCGACGATCTGAAGCTGCGCAAGTTTCTCGGCGGGCGCCTCAGCCAGGCCGCGGTCTCCAAGGTCTTGATCGAGCGCGCCGCGAGGAAGACCCGGATCACCCTCCATTCGGCGCGCCCCGGCGTCATCATCGGCAAGAAGGGCGCCGATATCGACAAGCTGCGCAACGACATCGCCAAGGTCACCAACAGCGAGGTTTCCCTCAATATCATCGAGATCAGGAAGCCCGAGATCGAAGCCAAGCTGATCGCCGAGGGGATCGCCCAGCAGCTCGAGCGCCGGGTGGCGTTCCGCCGGGCGATGAAGCGGGCGGTGCAGTCGGCGATGCGGTTCGGCGCCCAGGGCATCCGGATCAATTGTTCGGGCCGGCTCGGCGGCGCCGAGATCGCGCGGATGGAATGGTATCGCGAAGGCCGGGTGCCCTTGCACACGCTGCGCGCCGACGTCGATTACGGGCACGCCACCGCCAAGACGACCTATGGCACCTGCGGCGTCAAGGTGTGGGTGTTCCGGGGCGAAATCCTCGCCCACGACCCGATGGCGCAGGATAAGCGCATCAACGAACTCCAGGCGGCGGGCGGCGGCGGGCATGACCGCGACCGCGACCGCCCCGGCCGCGACCGGTAGGCGAAGCCCATGCTCGCACCCAAACGCAGCAAGTACCGAAAGGCCCATAAGGGCCGGATCCATGGCGACGCCAAGGGCGGCACCGCACTCAATTTCGGCGCCTATGGCCTCAAGGCGGTCGAGCCGGGACGGATCACCGCGCGCCAGATCGAGGCGGCGCGGCGCACGATCACGCGCTCGATCCGGCGCATCGGCCGGGTGTGGATCCGGATTTTTCCCGATGTCCCCGTCTCCAGTAAGCCGGCCGAGGTGCGCATGGGCAGCGGCAAGGGCTCGCCCGAATTCTGGGTCTGCCGCGTCAAGCCCGGCCGCATCATGTTCGAGCTCGACGGCGTGCCCCTTGAGGTCGCGCGCGAAGCCTTCGATCTGGCGGCGGCCAAGCTGCCGATCAGCACCAGGTTCGTGACCCGGCCGGGCGAGGGAGTTGAGCCGTGAAGGGGATGAAGGCGTCCGATTTGCGGGCCCGCACGCGGGACGAATTGAGCGAAGAGGTCGATACGCTCAGCAAGGAGATTTTCAACCTGCGTTTCCAGCGCGCCAGCGGCCAATTGGAAAATACCGCGCGAGTGCGCCAGGTGCGCCGCAACATCGCGCGAATCAAAACCATTCTCGGCGAGCGGAGCCGCGCGGCGCCGCCCCAAGCGCGTTAGGGGATACAGCACAGCATGCCGAAGCGCATCCTGCAGGGGGTCGTGGTCAGCGATGCCTGCGACAAGACGGTGATCGTGCGCGTCGAGCGGCGCGTCATGCATCCGCTTTACAAGAAGTTCGTCTCGCGCTCGAAAAAATACGCGGCGCATGACGAGGAAAACCGCTACCGCGCGGGGGATGCCGTGCGGATCGAAGAAAGCCGCCCGCTATCAAAGCGCAAGCATTGGATCGTGCTGGGCGGCCCCGCCGCGCCCGGCGGTAACTAGGCCGGAGGCGTCCCATGATCCAGATGCAGACCAATCTCGACGTCGCCGACAATTCCGGCGCGCGCCGGGTCCAATGCATCAAGGTGCTGGGCGGTTCCAAGCGCCGCACCGCGACGGTGGGCGACGTCATCATCGTCTCGGTCAAGGAGGCGATCCCGCGCGGCCGCGTGAAGAAGGGCGACGTGCATCGCGCCGTCATCGTGCGCACCGCCAAGGAAATCCGCCGGGCCGACGGCAGCGCCATCCGCTTTGACCGCAACGCCGCGGTGCTGATCACCCATCAGGGCGAGCCGATCGGGACGCGCATCTTCGGCCCGGTGACGCGCGAGCTCAGAGCGCGGCGCTTCATGAAGATCGTCTCGCTCGCCCCCGAGGTTCTCTAAGCCGATGCCGAAGATGAAGATCAAGAAGGGCGACAACGTCGTCGTCATTACCGGCCGCGACAAGGGCAAGGCGGGCGAGGTGCTGCGCGTCCTGCCGGCGGAGCGCCGGCTCGTCGTCCAGGGCATTCATGTCGCGCGCCGGCATACCAAGCCGCGCATGGGCGATCCCGGCGGCATCGTCGACAAGGAGCTGACGATCCACGTTTCCAACGTCGCCCATGTCGACCCGCAATCGGGCAAGCCCACGCGGGTCGGCTACAAGACCCTCGATGATGGCCGCAAGGTGCGCGTCGCCCGCCGCTCGGGCGAGGTGCTCGACAAATGAGGGAGCCCCGATGACCCGTTTGCTCGACCGTTACAACGAGGTGGTCAAGCCCGCCCTGATGACGGAATTCGGCTACCAGAACGCGATGCAGGTGCCGCGCCTCGACAAGATCGTCGTCAATATGGGCGTCGGCGAAGCGGTGCAGGACGCCAAGAAGATCGACGCCGCGGTGGGCGATCTGACCGCGATCACCGGCCAGCACCCGATCGTCATTCGGGCCAAGCACTCGATCGCCACCTTCAAGCTGCGCCAGAACATGCCGATCGGCGTCAAGGTGACGTTGCGGGCCCAGCGCATGTACGAATTTCTCGACCGGCTGATCACTGTCGCCTTGCCGCGGGTGCGCGATTTCCGCGGGGTTTCGCCGAAGAGCTTTGACGGGCGCGGCAATTATGCGCTGGGTCTGAAGGAGCAGCTGGTGTTTCCCGAGATCGATTACGACCGGGTCGACACCGTGCGCGGGATGGATGTCGTCATCGTCACCACCGCGAAAACCGATGCCGAGGCCAGGGCGCTGCTCAAGGGCTTCGAGATGCCGTTCACCAATTGACGTCTGCCGAGGTGTAAATCCCCGATGGCAAAGAAGAGTTCGATCGAGAAGAACGCCCGCCGCGCGAGGCTGACCAAGCAGATGACGCCGCGCCGCGTGCGCCTCAAGGCGATCGCCCGCGACCGCGACGCGGCGCCCGAGGACCGGTTCGAGGCGCAGCTGAAGCTGTCCGAGATGCCGCGCAACAGTTCGCAAACCCGGCTGCGCAACCGCTGCTCGCTGACCGGGCGGCCGCGCGGCTATTACCGCAAGTTCAAGATGTCGCGCATCGCGGTGCGCGAGCTCGCCTCGGCCGGCCAGATCCCCGGCATGACCAAATCGAGCTGGTGAGGGGAAGATAAGCCATGTCGATGAGCGATCCCCTCGGCGATATGCTGACCCGCATCCGCAATGGGCAGCGGGCGCGCCAGGCCGTCGTCGCGGCGCCGGCCTCGAACTTGCGCGCCAATGTCCTCGAAGTTCTGAAGCGCGAGGGCTATATCAGGGGCTTCTCGAAGGAGAGCGTTCGCCCCGGCATCGCCGAACTCAAGATCGAATTGAAATATGTCGACGGCGAGCCGGTGATCCGCGAAATCTCGCGCATATCAAAGCCGGGGCGGCGGGTTTATTCCAAGCTCGCCGATCTGCCGCGGGTCTATAACGGGCTCGGCATATCGATCCTGTCGACCCCGCACGGGGTCATGTCGGACAACGAAGCCCGCGTCGCCAAGGTCGGCGGCGAGGTCTTGTGCCGGGTGTTCTGAGGAAAGTGCGATGTCGCGGATTGGCAAGAATCCCGTAACGATCCCCGACGGGGTGACCGTGAACCTCGATGGCCAGGTGCTGACCGCCAAGGGCCGGCTCGGCAATCTGAGCCTCATCGTCGGCGGCGATGTGACCGCGACGATCGCCGACGGCGCGGTGACGATCGCGCCCAACAGCGAATCGAAGCGCGCCCGGGCGATGTGGGGCACCACCCGCGCGCTCGTCAACAACATGGTGACCGGGGTCGCCACCGGCTTCACCCGCAACCTCGATATCAACGGCGTCGGCTATCGCGCCGCGGTGCAGGGCAACATCCTCAACCTGCAGCTCGGCTACAGCCACGACATCCCCTATCCGATCCCCAAGGACGTGCAGATCACCTGCGAGCGGCCGACTGCGATCAGCGTGACCGGCGCCGATCGCCAGCGCGTCGGCCAGGTCGCCGCCGAGATCCGCGCGTTCCGCCCGCCCGAGCCCTATAAAGGCAAGGGGGTCAAGTACCGCGACGAGACCGTCCGCCGCAAGGAAGGCAAGAAGAAGTAGCGCTCATGTCAAACAAGCCAGATGCGCTGTTCCGCCGCCGGCGCGAACGCACCCGCTTCAAGCTGCGCCGCGCTGCAAAGGCGCGCGCCCGGCTCTCGGTATTCCGTTCGTCGCGCCATATCTACGCCCAGATCATCGACGATCTGGCCGGGCGCACGCTCGCCGCGGCCTCGACCCTCGATGCCGGGCTCAAGCCCAATCTGAAGACCGGCGCCGATGTCGCGGCGGCCGGCGCGGTCGGCAAACTGCTCGCCGAGCGCGCCAAGGCGGCTGGGATCGCGCAGGTCGTCTTCGACCGCGGCGCCTATCTCTATCACGGCCGGATCAAGGCCTTGGCCGACGCCGCCCGCGAGGGCGGGCTCGATTTCTGAAAGGGGTCCGATGGCACGCACAGGGCGCGATGGACGCAGGGGCGACAGCGACCGCCAGCCACGCGAGCGCGACGAAAGCGAATTCACCGAGAAGCTGGTCGGCATCAATCGCGTGGCGAAGGTGGTCAAGGGCGGCAGGCGGTTCGGTTTTGCCGCGCTCGTCATCGTCGGCGACCGCAAGGGCCGGGTCGGCTACGGCTCGGGCAAGGCGCGCGAGGTGCCCGAAGCGATCCGCAAAGCCACCGAGCAGGCGCGCAAGAGCATGATCCGGGTGCCGCTGCGCGAGGGGCGGACGCTTCATCACGACATCACCGATTCCTATGGCGCGGGCCGGGTCATCGTGCGCGCCGCTAAGCCCGGCACCGGGATCATCGCCGGCGGACCGATGCGGGCGATCTTCGAGGCGCTCGGGGTCCAGGATGTGGTCGCCAAATCGGTCGGCAGCTCCAACCCGCACAACATGATCAAGGCGACCTTCGAGGCGCTCGTCCATCTCACCAGCCCGCGGGCGGTGGCGGCGCGCCGCGGCAAGAAGGTCGCCGATATCCTCGGCCGCGGCGCCGCCGAGGCGCGAGAGAGCGCGTGATGGCAAAGTCGTCAGCGAGCGCCAAGAAGACCGTCACCGTGGTCCAGACCGGGAGCCCCATCGGCCGCCGCGCCGATCAGGAGGCGACGCTCAAGGGATTGGGGCTCAACAAGCGCCACCGCCAGCGCACGCTCGAGGACACGCCCGCGGTGCGCGGCATGATTCGCAAAGTCCAGCATCTGATCCAGGTGGTCGAGGACGTGTAGCCGGAAACCCTCGGCCTTTCTTTCGTCGTTCCCGCGAAAGCGGGAATCCAGGGGCCCGGGGCTGAGTGGCGGCACTGGACCCCCGCTTTCGCGGGGGTGACGATCAGCGTAGGATACGACGATGAAACTCAACGAGATCAGAGACAATCCGGGCGCGCATTACCGGGCGAAGCGGGTCGGGCGCGGCATCGGCTCGGGCAAGGGCAAGACTTCTGGCCGTGGCGGCAAGGGGCAGACCGCGCGCACCGGTGTCGCGCTCAACGGCTTTGAGGGCGGCCAGACGCCGCTCCATCGGCGCCTGCCAAAGCGGGGTTTCAACAACATTTTCCGCAAAAGCTTCAACGTCGTGAACCTCGGCCGGTTGCAGCAGGCGCTCGATGCCGGACGCCTCCTCAACGAGGGGTCGCTCGACGGCGCCAAGCTCGTTGCCGCGGGGGTGCTGCGGCGGCCGGGCGGCGGCATCCGCCTGCTGGCCAAGGGCAAGCTCACTTCCGCGA